>DASREH010000040.1:0-88187 GCA_035652195.1 Candidatus Udaeobacter sp.
TGTTTAGCCTCGCGTTTGAAACGCATCACGCGGGCTGACCTCTTCTTTTTTCCCGGTGAACGCCTACCAGCACGCATAAGAAGGACAGGACAAGGCGCCAGCCGGGCCACACGATCGGCAACGCTGCCCATCAAATGTCGATCCAAACCAGTCAAGCCACGCGTCGACAGTACGATCAAATCGCATTTTGATTCTCGCGCCGCGGCAATGATTTCCTCAGCGGGACGGCCGATGCGAACTTCCAAGTTGGCGTCCACATTATGAGCAATGTGTTCATCGGCGAAAGAGCGCAATCGATTTGCTGCCTGTCGTTGCAATGAATGATCCAATTCGCTCGATTCATCACGCCCGATTCCCGACCATCCGTAATCTGCAGGTACCACGTAAACAACTGTCAATGACCCGCCGGCGTTTCTGGCCTCGTCTGCAGCGTGGCGCAACGCGCGTGCCGATGAGTCCGAGAAATCGACCGGCACTAAGATCCGTTGCGGATTCGCACGAGCGCGGCGATTTCGTTTACGCGATTTCGTTTTCATCTCTCGCGTTTTGACTTGGCTTCAGTTGGCGGGATCACCGCCACTGTCACCTTTGCATGATGCAACACATCACGGGAAACCGACCCTAAAAGAAAACGACCAACGCCCGACCGCTGGTTCGTTCCAACCACGATTAGATCGACATGTTCTCGCGTCGCGGTTTGGAATAAGTATCCCTCGGGCCTTCCCCAGCCGGGCTCGACCACGGTGTTTACGTGTCGGACCGGCAGAAACGATGCAACGCGTTTTTTCAGATCCCGTTCAAGATTGTTTTGAACCTGTTTGCGACTGGATGTCGACGCCAAAGACCCTTGATATCCCAGCCGACGTGCTTCATCCGGAAACCAGGTACTATAGAGGACCGTTATGTCGACTTTTCCAATCTCACGCAGCTGATTCACCCACGCTAACGCGGCATCGCTGGCGGAGGAGAAATCGTATCCGACTAAAACTTTCAGTGGATGCTCGCCCCCTATCCAGGAACCTAGTCTCCCGCCGGGACGCACAACTAATGTCGGCACGGGCGAAGCCTCCGCCGTACGCTCGGCAACACTCCCAAGGAGCAAGCGCCTGGCCAAACCATGGCCGACAGCTCCGAGCACAACCAGCCGCGCCCTGGATTTCTTTGCGGCCTTCGCTAGTTCGTCAAACGGCGAGCCCGAAACAAATTTCTCTTCGACCTCAGTTCCCAAGTCACGCAATCGTTCCGCTTCATCGTTGAGGTCCCCGCGTCTCTGCAAAATTGCGGCTTCAAAAAGAAGCGGATTCGACACCAGAGACGCGACCAACTGCTCTACATAGACGAGAATGAGCTTTGTATCGAGTTGTCTCGCCATAGCCGCTGCAAGGTCAACTGCCTCTCTTGCGGTCGCGGAAAAATCCGTGCCGCATACGATTGGCCGCCTGGCGCTTTTCTCTGTCACCATTTTGTTGGGCGCTCGTTCCCTTCCTCTAAGATCGTCGCGACCGCCTTGTTGACGGATATCACAAAACAATCGTGGGGTTTAGACCCGTTTTCGTCAATGATTGGCCACACGTGTTATTGGCCTTCGCCTCTGTCGCGCCGCCACTGCATTTTTCGACAGGCTCTCGATCCGGTTCTTTTGAAGATTGGCGATTCTATTCTGCGGATGTGAAGGAACAACCAGAACAGAACAAGTCGCGCGTCGCACTACCTGCTCTGCAACGCTTCCAATCAGCACATGTTTAAGACCGGTTCGGCCGTGAGTCGAAGTGATGATTAAATCTATGTTGTGGCTTTTTGCGAAAGCACAGATATCCAACCCGGGCGAGCCATCAGTAAACGCTGTCTCGTACTTCA
This sequence comes from Candidatus Udaeobacter sp., assembly GCA_035652195.1. Lineage (GTDB taxonomy): Bacteria > Verrucomicrobiota > Verrucomicrobiia > Chthoniobacterales > UBA10450 > Udaeobacter. The sequence continues at coordinate 1,858 of DASREH010000040.1, forward strand.
CGCTGCCAAATTTCGCGCCTCGAATGAACTTTCGCATTTGGCGCTCGGAATTTTCGCGCGCGGCCTTCTGTAACCCGCGCACATCATACAGTGCCGTGCCCTCGCTCGAATAGATGTATCCGAGATATGTGGCATGAAGCAGGATGATTTTAGCTCCAAATTCGCTGGCGAAGCCGATCGCGTATTGAAGCCCTTGGTACGAACATTCGGAAAAATCCACGGGAACCAGGATCTTCTTAACGCTGAGCCGCGGCCCCGTTTTCGATTGTGCCTTTCGTTCCCGTACCACCCAGACTGGACAGGGCGAATGGCGCACCACGCGCTCAGCCGTGCTGCCAAGGACGACATGCTTTAATCCTGTGTGTCCATGTGTTGGCATCAGGATGAGATCAGCGGGAATTTCCTGAGCGAGCGCGCAGATTTGATCGAACGGTGCTCCGCCGTGGAGAACATGGCAGGTTGCGGAAGAGACCCCGGAGTCACGCGCTAAGACGTTCAGTTCGTTAACAATTTCTTTTTCTCCATTCCGCTCGTAAACCGGGAACGAAAACGGAACCAGCGGAGGTGCTGGAGCCGAAAACCCGGCGGCATATTCGAGCGGCCGGACGTGTGCAAGATGGACGGAAGCAGTGAAATGTCGGGCCAGGCCTGCCGCCGCTTTGATAGCCTTAGTCGACATTTTCGAGAAGTCGATCGGAACAAGAATGCTTCGGATACTTGGTGCTTTCATCGCGATAATATCGGCCTGGTCGTTTTTGCTGCGCTTCGCATCGGTTGGCAAATATTGACCATTTTTTGTCAGGGCTTCTGAGACTGACGCCAGGAGAATCAAGGTCGCGCCGGCAAGTCGATCAAGACCGACGGGAATAGAACTTTTCTTATTGCGGCCTACGCTGAAGTATGAACTCGGAATCGATCGAGGAGAGACGCACATTGGGATGGCTGATCGTGGCCGCGGCGGGCGTCCGCGCCGCCATCGGAGTCTTTGTTGGCATCGATGCTTATCTGAAGTGGCAACCGGGATTTGCCGCGCATTACGTGGGATACTTGCAGAATGCCGCGAAGGGCCAAGCCTCCATGGCTCGCTTCGTGGTTTAATTTCTGGATTAATCTTGTTACCCCGCACGCTCAGTTTTTTATCTTCGCGACGCGGCTCATCGAAACAGCGATAGCGATCGGGCTTCTTTTTGGATTAGCGCGGCGGGTCACCTACATCGTGGGTGCGCTTTTTAGCCTGCTCATTTGGTCGACGGCGGAAGGCTTCGGTGGTCCCTACACCTCCGGCGCAACCAATCTTGGTCCGGCGCTGATTTATGCGCTGATCTTTGTGGCAGCGGCAGTGTTTGAACGGTTGCTTGGACCCACGCCGTACAGTTTGGATTACTACATCGCGCAACTCTTTCCCAAGTGGAGAGTCGTGGCGGAATGGGCGCCACAAACTTCCCCGCGAACAACGCCCGTATTCGATTGGGACCATCAAATGGGAGCGATCGGCGCAATAGTCGTTGTGCTGGCAGTTGCCCTTTGCACGCTGGCAAGCGCTACGAGCACAGCTCCTCCCACTCCGCAAAACGCCGCGGCGGCGGTTTCTCCCTTAAACATCGCTTCGGCAGGTCCGGTTGCGCCCCGTGCTTCACCCGCGTTGCCGCCGTTAATAGCGACCGGCAATGATGTGAACGTCACTTTGATAGCCACCGACACGACTGTCGAGATCGCCAACGGAGTGCAATACCTTGCCTGGACATTTGGAGGAACCGTGCCGGGGCCGATCCTGCACGTACGTGAAGGACAAACGGTTCACGTTAAGTTCGTCAATCACGGAGCGATGATGCACTCGATCGATTTCCACGCTGCCCAGGTCGCACCGGACATGGCCTACCGGTCGATCAACCCTGGGGCTGAGCTGGATTTTTCGTTCGTGGCTAAAACGCCCGGGGCGTTTGTCTATCATTGCGGAACGCCGCCGGTGTTGCAGCACATCGGCAATGGGATGTATGGCGCGATCATCGTCGATCCTATTGAAGCGCTTCCTCCGGCCGACGTTAGTTATGTTTTGGTGCAAAGTGAATGGTATTCCCAACAGGAGGAGGGCACGGTCATGACCGGGGATTACAACAAGATGCTCGCTGTGACTCCGGACGAAGTGGTGTTTAACGGGGTTGCGTTTCAATACAATGATCATCCCTTACCTGCCAGAGCGGGCCAGCGTATCCGACTTTATGTAATCGATGCCGGGCCGAACCTCAGCAGCGCCTTTCACATCATCGGCGGAATGTTCGCCGCGATTTATCCTGATGCCGATGCGCGCCACGCGCTCACCGGGGTTTCGACTTGCCCGATAGCTCCAGGCCAGGGCGTTATCTTCGACGCGATCATCCCCGAGCCGGGCAAGTATCCGATTGTCGATCACAACATGCGTGATATGACGATCGGCGCCGCTGGTTTGCTTGAGGTGACGCCATAGACTGCGCCGGGTTCGAGTGGTGTCAGCGTTCGAATCGCGGCAGGGGAAATGGGGTCGTTGCTGTCTTACAGCTCGCCCAAATTCCGCTGCAACAGCTTCTGCAGTTCGAGCGGCTTCAACACCAAAACGGTGTTGCCTTTGACGCGTAAAAATTTTTGATCGCGAAATTTCGCCAGGGTGCGCGACAACGTTTCACTTGTAATTCCCATCTCCGCCGCAAGCACTCGCTTGGTGCGACCAAGCTTGATTTCAATTGGTTGGGTGCTGATCGGATGTGGACATTGTTTGAGCAACCAATTGGCCAGCCGGGTTTCCAGATTTTTGAGCGTCAGATCGTCCAGCAATCCGACGATCACACGCAAATGCTGGCTCATCGACCCGAGCATGCGCAGCGCCAGATCAGGCCGTCTTCGCAACAGATCGCCAAAATCGTTTTTGGGAATGAGCAGTACCGTCGTTGCCTCCGTAGCGCGCGCATCTGCGGGATAGCCGCCTTCCGTGGCGAGAGTCGCTTCTGCAAACGACTCGATCGGACGAAACATATGGATGACCTGTTCTTTGCCGGCGGCGCTGACGCGATGCACATTGATGGCGCCCTTTTGCACGATATAAAAACCTTCGCTGCGATCGCCTTCCCGAAAAAGATAGTCTCCCTTGTCCAGGTGCTTGGGAATTACGAAGGCGGCGATCGCTGCGATGTCCGTTGCAGGCAGTCCGACGAAAAGCTGGCAACTGCGCAGCGTGTTTTCAATTATGGCTTGCCTGAACGCACTGGGTTCGAGCGGCATGCCGCGAAGCTATCCGTCATCAACTCGATCGTCCCGCAAAAAAATGCGTGGTGAGTGTTGGCTCGCTCGCTCGAGATCTGAGGGCCGGTTTTTCGTTGTCGACTTCGATTAACTAATCGCCAGTTCCCGGTATCGCCACAGTTTTTGCGAATTTGTGCCGTAAATCCATCTCACGGCCAGCTCTCTGAACTGATCGGAAGGCGGCTCTGCCAAAAACGGTCCAAGGACGGGCAGGCGGTATTTCTTCTGGTTTCTTTCCGATTTACCGCTGAAGTCGGATGCAGGAGGCATGGGGCGATCGCCCTCTCCAGCTCCACAAAGCTGCGATTCGAGCGGATCACCGTTCATGTAATTAACAACGTTTTCGGTCAGGACGCCTGCCTGAGAACGTGCCACCAGGCTGGATTTCGGTGAAGGCAAATCCGTCGCGTCACCGAGAACGAAGATGTTTGGGTATTGTTTCGATTGCAACGTGTCTGGATCCGTTGCAACAAAGTGGAGTTCGTTTGCGAGACCGGAGCGGCCCATGGCGACGTCGCCGGTATTAATCGGCACCGTTACCAGAAGATCGTAATCGACTTTGTCTCCTTGCCGGCAAACGATTGCGTGTTGCTCATTATCGATGTGGTCGACATGGAAATCGGTAACGACTTTGACACGCTTTTCTTTCAGCACCTGACCGAGCACATCTGCGGCAACTGGTTTGATGTAAGGATTCGATAGAGGTGTGAGGTAAACAATTTCAGTCTTGTGCCGTAACCGCCGGTCTTTTAGCCACGAATCGGCGAGGAAGGCAAACTCCAGCGGAGCTACCGGACATTTCACCGGCATTTCAGTGATCTGCACGACGAGTCTGCCACCATCCCAATTACGCAGCGCACCATTCAATGCCGAGGCGCCTTCGAAGGTGTAGAAATCAAAAACGCGGGTGCGCCAGTCGTTGCCGAGCATTCCTTGCGTCTGCTCCGGCGCGATCTTTGCGCCAGTAGCAATGATGAGAATGTCGTAGCCCAACTGCTCGCCTGATTTGAGCAGGACGCGATTCTTTTCAGCCTGCACACGATCGATCTCCGCCTCCAGGTAATGAACGCCGTTCGGAAGAAATCGACGCCGGGGCTGGATCACATCGTTCTGTGAAAAAATCCCGAACGGCAAAAAGAGAAATCCGGGCTGGTAATAGTGTATCGGGTGTTCGTCGAGAATGGTGATATTCCATTGTTCCAAATTCAGGCGTTGGCTCAGAGAATTGGCCATCAGTGTCCCCGCTGTGCCGGCGCCGAGAATCAGGATCGTTTTCACACGATGACTCTATTCGTCGGCGCTGATTAATAACTTCGGGCCCAGGGCCCACGCCCAAACAATGGCAGCCACAAGCCAGATCAGTGCAGCATAAACAAGATGACTGTTGCGTTCCGGAAGAACAAAATCCGCACTGACACGCGCCAGTGTAGCCAGGATGAGCAACACCAGCGATGCGATGAGAAAACGGAGTCTTTTCTGAAACAGATGCTGATGCCCGCTGTGCCCGAGGATAACGCGAGTACTGACGGTGAACAAAATGATGGTGAAGCCGCCTATAAACGTGAGGTGTAGATTGGCAACGCGATAATTCGGCAGCAGCGCGGGCAGTAACAATCCCGCAACTAGCAACAAGGCGCCTAACCGGAAACATTGTGCCATGAAAGGCGGTGTGCTTGGGGCTTTGAACAAACGACCGCGAACAACGAAATACCACAGAGTCGTTAGGCCACGTACCACCGCTGCGGTGCGAATCCAGCCAAGAGCTTCCATCACGAACGAAAACCAGATTACAAGAGCAGTCAGGGCCGCGATCGCAGCGCCTTTAGCCCACAACACCGGTTCAATTTGCAGGTCCGACGGGCCCGGTGCGGCGCCTCCGAGAAGCTTTGGAAAGAAGAATGCGCCCACGCCCAGGATTGGAAACAGGACGAAGCCTTCGTTCAACATCAGCGCCCCGAGTCGAGCGGCGAAGATGCCGTTCGTCATCGATTTTCCTGCGGCGGTCAAAAAGATGCCAGCGATTGCGCTGATGAACGCAAAGAGAACGAGGATGAAATGCGGCGGCGGCAGGTCCTGAGCACTACTGGCTCGGGTTCCCAGCATGCCGAGGAAAATTAACAGCAATACCAGAAAGACGACGTCTCCAGCGGCTTGGTTCTGAGCGAGGTGCAGGCCGACGCTCAAAAGTTGCAGCACAATCAGGCCGGAAATCTCCAGGCTTCCAAGCGGGCGCGCATCGAGCAGCCGCGGTCCGGCCGTACCCAGAAATCCAATGATGAACGAGCCCATCAAACCTTCGATCATCAGGCGGACATGGGCGTTGGCCGGGTAAAAGTCGATCGCATGCCACACAAACAACGGCCACAGCCCGACCCCGATCACTCCGAGCAACAAGCCGAGCGGAAAGAAAATCCGAAACGGCTCACCAACCCAAACCGCGGTCGGCTCGCCGATGCCCGGTCGGTCGGGTACTAAGGATTGTCCCTCACTGCTCACGCCAAAAATGCGTTATCCACGAACCACCATGACGTTCCACCCGGGACCGAAAACCTTCGCTGCCTAGTTTTTCAATTAGCGGCGACGGAAGAAATGGAGCGATGACGGAGAGTCCTTCATCAGAACGAAGCGTATCGATGGTTTCCCTGATTTTTGAAAATGGCTCAACGCCTTTGGCCAGGATCGGGTGAATGTCCAATGTTTTGAATTTGCGTTGCATAACACGCTATTCCTCGAATCGGGTGAGACGCACTCGCGTCAGCGAAAGTAATAGTACAGACCACAATGCTGCGATTGCACTGAACCACAGCCCGGCATGCGCGATCCACCAATCGGCCAGCGGAGTTTTGTTTGCCGCTTCCGCTGGTATCTGTTCGAGAGCGAACAGCGCGTAAATACGAAACGCGTCGAGCGGATTTAACATCAACATTGAAACCCAGAGATCCGGAATTTTTTGCATGAACTCCAGGCGCGCAGCAAAAAGTCCGATGAGATCAACGCCGAAAAGCAGGAACAACCAGATGGTCGCACCCATGATCAGCGCCTGAGCGCGATCGTGCGCCAGGAATCCAACCGCCAGTCCAAGGGCAAGGAAGGCCGCGGCAAGTAGTAGCGTTTGAAGGTAAAGTGTGGTTATCCGTTGCGCCGCCGCGCCGTTGAACAGCGCGGGCAGAAACAGCAGCGCGAGTACACCTGCAAAAATTGACAAGTAGGCAATAAATTTGCCGATGATGTAGGCGTCGCGCGGAACCGGCTGTGAAAACATCAGCTGCCATTCTTCCCGTTCGGCCTGCGCGCTGCTCATTCCCGCGAGCAATGCGAAAAGTGAAACCAGAAAGAGAGCAACCTGGACGACGAAAAAGCCGATGGCATCTGCGTTCTCGCTAAAAAAAACCGCGGCTATTCCACCGAACAGTGAGAGCGCCAAAAATACCTGCAAGTAGCGATTAATGAGCGTGGCGCGAAACTCGCGCAGGAGTACCGCCCGAAGAGAACTAGTTTCAAGGAAGAACGGAAAAGCGCGGCTCATCAGTTGATGGATAGGGTTGTTTCACTTCGTCGAAATTGTGGGGCAGATTCGAAGGATCGAGTTCCCGCTCAATTTTCCCGTCATCACAAAGTAAACAGCGGTGCGCGACATTGTTCCATTCGGCCACAAGATGTGTGGTCACGAGCACGGCCTTGCCCCGCGCCACCTCAAATCGAAGCGTTTCCTGCAGGCGCTTGCGCCAGGTCGGATCGAGGCTCAATCCCGGTTCATCGAGCAACAGCACCGGGGCATCGGGCAGCAGCAATAGCGTTAGGCCCAGGCGTTGCCGGGTTCCACCGGAGAGTTCGGCGATTCGCACATCATGAAATTCGCGCAAGCCGGTCTGATCCAGCATGGCCTCACAGCGGGGCAATGCGACACCACGCAGACGCGCATAAAAGCGTATGATTTCGGCGCACGTAAGCCGCGGATGAAAGTTCGGACGCTGCGGCAAATAGGAAAGTGCCCGCTGTGCCAGAACTCGGTTGCGCACGACGTCAAACGAACCGATCAGAGCCCGGCCGCCATTTGGCCTAACGAGTCCAGCAAGGACCCGCAGCGTAGTGGTTTTGCCTGCCCCATTGGCGCCGACAAGCAGTGTGATTTCACCCGCTTTGGCCGTCAGCGACATGTCCCGCAGCACCGGCTTGCGCCCATAATTTTTAATGAGGCGTTCGGCGGTGATCATGGCTTTCGATATGGCACGGCAGCACGCTGCGCGCGCAGTTGCCAAAATTGCGAAGTGAGGGACGCGCGATCTTCGATGGTGTTGGCCCCCGGCAATGCGGACCGTTCATGCGCGAACCGCAACAGTTTCAACGCGGGGCTGTCAGAAAGAAATGCGATTGCTGGAAAATCGCGACGCAATACGCTGAGCAAATCGAGCTCGCGATGCGGGAGATCATTGACGCCGTCGCGGTCGAGGTCCAGCTCGAATGCGTCGCTCCAAAAGTTACCGACTCCCTTTACGGTCCAATGGGCGCCGGAGACATCGGAGCCGCCGGTTTCAACCGGGTGCAGATTATGCGCCAAAATATTTTCTGTGAACTGGTTGTCATCCGAGTTCGAACCGACACGCAGTCCGATGTAATTATTCGTTACTCGATTCGCAACGATGGCGTTTCCGTTGCACTGGTTGAAGGACAGGCCCACCGCGTTCTCTGAAATCTCGTTTCTTTCGAGCCTGCTGTTATCTGACGATTGAAAGATGAGACCGTAGGCGCGGTGCCCGCGATTACTGAAGAACTGATTGTCGCGCAGGATGATGTTTTTCGAGAACATGATCGCTGCGCCGGCAGCATTTTCGCTAAAGGCATTGTTTTCGAAAACGTTGCTGTCCGAATACATGTAGTGCAGACCGTAGCGGACATGATGAATCAGATTATTTTCAACCCGTGAATTGTTCGTGAACGAAAAATAAATGCCGTCGCGCGTGTCGCTGATCTCGTTGCCGCGGATCAAATTGCCATCGCAATTCCATTGATGAATTCCGTTCCCGCGGCGGTTTGAGACGAGTGTTGTGTCGCAATTTTCGGTGCTGGTGCCGATTCCCTTTTCTACGGGGTCGGTAGATGCAGCCAGGGTGGTTTTGCCTTGGATGTGATTATTGAGAATTTGCGCGCCGGAGATCTTCTTCAGGTAAATTCCGTGAAGCGAGTCCGCGATGACACAGCTATCGATGGTGGCCCGATTGCCCGTAACGAAAATTGCCGCGTCATCATCAAAAAGATGCAAACCGGATCCGGTCACCCGTAATTGGCGCAGAGTCACGCCTTCAGCTGTAATGGTCACGACTTTGCCCGAGCCGTTGCCCCGAATCTCCGCACCGGCTTCACCGAGGAGGGTAAGCGGCTTGTTTACGGCGATCGGGCCGGTGTGAATTCCCGCTTCGACGCGAACGGTCTCGTCAGGCGCAGCGGCATCGATGCGTTCCTGTAGCGTAGCGGCCCCCGAATGGGTAATTACGCCGAGAAAAATCGCGATAATCCCGCGAGCGCACCGGTTCTCGAAAGGAAGTATGCGCGTTTTCATGCGACGGATTCCTTTCGGGAAAACCAGCCGGCCAGCACGATGAGCAACACTGAGACACAAAGAAGATAAGCGCCAGCCTGCGGAAAACTGTATTCGCGGAAGTTCGCGATCTGCTTCACCCCGATCAACAACGGCGTAAACGGCTTTATGTGTACCGGCGCATGTGGATCGAGATTGTGGCCATACTCATAAAGCCGGTACCAGAACGAGCCGATCGAGAAGACGCCGAAGTAGGAATACAGCGCAAAAAGATCAACCACGTTGCTCATCTCGCCGAACACGACGGAGCGAAGTATGAGCAAAATGATGAGGCCAAAGACGAACGGCATCCAGCGCATCTCCAGGAAATCGGCTGCCTGGATCGGCTTCATGCCGATGTAATGATTGAGATTGTTTATCTCGTTCAGGTGCTGCCCATTCAACCCGCCCCCCTGAATTTTGTATGGAAAAATGTACAGATCGAGCCCGTCGGAATACTGAGGCGCGACCAGATGCATTTTCCAGAGCGGGAAAAACAGCGACACGGCAATCGTGGCGGCTGCTGCCAGCAACAGCAGTCGTGACCAGACATTGAGCGGTTTATGCAGAAACCGAAATTCGCGTCGCAGCAAACCTGAAACTTTTTGCTTCATTTTTACTTCTCAACCGTCGTAGGCGAAGCCCCGTTATTTAGTTCCGCCAGCACTCCCCGTGCCCGCGCTGTCACTGGCCGGGGCTTTGCCCGGTTCCCATACCACAAGGTAGCCCTGCATTTCCTGGTGCAGCGCTGAGCAAAAGTTGGTGCAGTAAAACGGAAAGACTCCCGGCTTGGTCAACTTGATATGGAAGGTTTTGGTTTCTCCGGGATCCATCACCATATTGATGTTGTGCTCGATCAAACCGAACCCGTGAATCATGTCGCGAGTTTGCTCGATGTTCGTGACGTGGACGGTGAGATCGTCACCCACGTGCGCGTCGATCCGGTCGGGATTGTACCGGCTGCGGTTCGCTGTAAGTTTCGCCACCACCTGATTGCCGGTGCGGGTGACGCCGGTCTGCGCTTTCTCCCACACCGCATCCGGATCCTTGTTCTCGTCCTTGGGATAAACCTCCGCCGGCTGGATTTCACTCACTTTTAGGATCTGCGCGAAATGCGGCTCGGGCTCAGTGTAAGCCTCGGCGATCATCTTCATTTTGTCGCCGCTGATATCGATTAACTGGCTCGATTCCGGTTGGGACGGGCCCACGTTCACGTGGCGCCCTGCGGAAAGTTTATTCATCGCCACGCACCATTTTCCGTACGGGTTGGCGGTGTCGCTTCCGGCAACGACGAGGTGGCCCGTGCTGAAGTGTGCCGGCACTTTGTCGAGGACGGCTTTGCTCAGGTCTTTCTTCTCCTCATCGGTCCACGGCGGCAGTTTCCATTTTACAATGGCGGAATCGATGAACATCGACGTATAAGCGTTCCCTTTGCCGTCGTACTGTGTGTGCAGGGGACCGAGCCCGACAGGTACTTCGCCCTCGACGACGTCGTTGTACTCAAGGACGGGTATTCCGCGAACGTCGCCCCCGTGAACAAAGTCCTTCTTGGCAATAGCCTCCTGTATTTTCTCAAAGTTCAACACGGTAGTTGACGGCTGAAGTTTTCCGCCTGCGACAATCCACTTGCCGGTAGGATCGACGTCCATGCCGTGCGGCGATTTGCCGATGGCCACGAAATACAACACACCAGGAACTTTCGCCGGATCGATGATTGGCACGCCATCCATCATTGTCGCTTTGCCCTCAGCGACTGCTTTCTCAGCGGCGCGCCAGTTTACGACAGCACACAGATCGCGGTCTTTCTGCGTGGAGTTCACTTCCAGCACGTCATGCGCCATCTCCGTGTTGTAACTGGTCCAAAACGCCCAGCCGCTCGAAGGACCTTTGCCGGTTGAGCCGAGATCCCAATCGAATGGAGGTGTCAGGATTTGCCAGCCGACCTTCATTTCGCCGGTTTGCGGGTCCACCTTGATTCCGCTGACCATTCCGGCGAACTCCTTTTCGTAATCTTTCGGATCGGCTACGCGCCCTTTCGGCAAAGGCACTGAAAACCGGGTCGCACATAGAATGTATTCGCTGTTTTCAGTGATAAACGACGAGCCATGATTGCCAATCGAGTTTGGAATCGGGCCGAGGATCTGGTGCGTCTTGAAATCGCGCAGATCGATCCGGGCAATACGATTGTTTGCGTTGTCGTTTACGAACAGCCAGCGTCCATCGTATTTCGAATTGGTTTGCGACAGGGCCGGGTGATGCACGTCGCCCCATGTGAAATCCCCCAGCATCTTTCTCGTTTCATCATCGAACCCGTAACCAGTCCCCGGGTATGGCGCGAATACCGGAATGGTGGTGATATGTCGCATGGAGGGAATGCCCGCAACAAACACCTGGCCGGAATGGCCGCCCGAATAGAACAGATAATATTCATCCTTCTCCCCGGGGGCGACGTAACTGGCGAGCGCATTCGCCTCCCGATCGGCCTGAGCTGTCCCACTTCCCTTGCCACAACCGATCAGGCCAAGAGTCGAACAAGCAGCCGCGCTTATGATTACTATGGTAGCTGTTTTCATGTCCATGGTTCTCCTTGATTCTATTGCTTCACTGTCATGAAACCCTTTGTACCCTGAGAGTAATGGCCGGGGAACGAGCAGAGATACAAGTACTCGCCCGGGACATACGGCGCTGTAAATGTGACGCTGTCGGTCTCGTTAGGCCCGAGCAATTTGGTATGGGCGATGACTGCTTTGTCGCCTTGAGGAACATAGTCATGTGCCGCTTCCATTGAGGCTTTGTCCAGGAACGCCGACTGGACGTTCCCGGTATTGATGGTCCGATCCAGGAGGACAAAGTTGTGTCCCATTGAAAACTTTGGCGTCGTTCCGACATTTTTCAGTGTGACCGAAATTTTCTGGCCGGGTTTCGCCTCAAAGGCGGTCACATCGAACCGCATTTTATCGTCTGCCTGGATGGTTACTTCTTTTGGCGGTGCTTCCGGCCCGCGGGAGCAACCGATGAATGAATAAAGAAGAGCGCTGCAACCGAGCGCGATAACTCCGAATGATTTAGTAGATATTTTTTTCATTGTGCTTGTTTGGTTGGGGACTAACTGATGCCAGTTGCCGCGAAGCCGGTTTCGCCCTGCTGCGAAGGGCTTACATGTCTTATCGTCAATCTGGCTTTCATGCTTTAATATTTAGGCGCGACCGCGTAGTCGAGCCTTGATGTAGATCAAGGTTTTGGCCGGTTTTTTCTGGAATGAAATCGGCCTGCCGATTTCATTGTTCCCATGCAAAAAATTGCGCTGATGACCTGTCTCGGACTCGCTTTGCTCGGGTGTGAACGTTCAAGCAGCCCGGGCAACGCAACGGAATATTACGAGACGCGTGGCGTCGTGCGCGGTTTCTCACCGGATCGGCAGACCATTGAAATCCAGCATGAAAACATTCCCGGATTCATGCCGTCGATGACAATGCCATGTATCGCGCACAACTCGAGGGAGATTGCCGGTCTTAAAGTGGGCGACGCCATTTCATTTCGCATGGCAGTGACCCAAAAAGATTTCTGGATCGACCGGGTGAAAAAGATCCGGCGCGAAGAGGTTCACGTTACGGAGCCGAAATCGACGCCGGCAATTTCCGCAAACGACGGCGATCGATTGAAAGAGGGCGATCAGATGCCGTTCTTTAATCTAACGAATCAAAATGGCCAACCCGTTTCGCTGAATACGTTTCACGGGCAACCGTTCGTTCTTACGTTCGTTTTCACGCGTTGTCCGCTACCGAATTTCTGCCCGCTTATGTCGAGCAACTTCGACGAATTGGAAACCGGCATAAAGACGGGTAGCGGTGCGCTGGCCAAAACGCGTTTGCTGAGCGTTACGCTCGATCCCGAATTCGACACGCCGGAGATTCTAAAAAAATACGGAGCGTATTACAACGCCGATCCGGAAGTGTGGACATTGGCGACCGGCGACAAAAAAGAGATCGACGTGCTGACTCGGGCATTTTCTGTTTACCGGCAGACCAAAGGCGGGACGATTTCTCATGGCCTGGCCACCGCTTTGATCGATAAAGATGGCAAGATCGAAAAGATCTGGCGCGGCAACACCTGGAAGCCCGGCGAAGTGATGGAGGAAATCAATCAGCGTGGAGAGTAATGCCGCCCTCTCATCCCGATTCTGCGCCGTGTGACAACGTCACTTCGGCGAGTTAGCCCGTCTTTCCTTGCTTCGGAGCGGAGGCTTGCTGTGGTAATCACGAGCACTGTCATGTTCGCGTGATGCAAACCAGCGCGCGAAGCCCGTCCCAGTTGATCACGGCCTTGGCGGCAAAGTTGGGTGAGGACGTGGCGTTGGGCGAACCCTCGGTGACGGCGTAGGTCGCGGCGTAGGGCTCACCGTCGCAGTCGGAGTAGCGGTTGGCGTTGAAGTTGGCGTCGCCGTGGGTGTAGAAGTGGGTGTTGGACTCACAGTCGCTGTCGGTGTCGGCGTGACGGTCGCTGTGGGCGTCGGGGTTGGTGTCGGTGTCGGTCCGTTGCCAATTTTGATCTCGACCACGCCTTGGCTGTACGCGCTAGCCCAGAGGTTTCCATCCGCGTCGAAATCGACGGCAACGACCTGCCAATGGGTCAGCGGCGAATTATCTGGTGTGTAGTGTGTCCAGACGGTTCCATCAAAAGTGCTCACGCCCCCGGTATAAGGAAATGTTTCTGGTTGATTGCTTGCGATCGCAATGAGCCCGTCGCTTGAGCGGCGGGCCACATCATACACGATCGTGCCTGGCATTCCGGTGTTTGCCTGGTTGTAAACCATCCAGTTTGTCCCATCGAAACGAACCAATCCCGCCCCGGTGCCGATCCAGAGTCCGCCGCTCGGGTCCGCTTCCAGATCAAAGATCCAGGGACTGGGCAGAGGGGAGTTGCTTGTATCATACAGCGTGAAGGTGCTGTCATCGCCGGCGGCGAATTTCCGCAAACCATATTCCGAGCCAACCCAGAGATTGTTCCCGGTGTCCACGCTCATTGTATAAACATTGTTAAAACTATAATTGTAACCTCCGGGACTGAGCGTCACGTGAACCCAGTCACTGCCGTTAAGCCAATACACACCGGAACCAGCGCTGCCTCCCCAGATTTTTCCCTCTCGTTTAACGATCGCTTTGATTCCATCGGATGGCAGGTTTGAGTTTTGCCAGTTCCAGAAGTTAGTGAATGTGCCGCTGGCTGAATTCCATTGGCCAACACCATTGCCGCCCATCCAAAAGATGCCGTTATCATCTTCGAACACCGAGTACATCGGCTCGTTGCCGGTCCAGGGATATGGTTCGGAAAGGTCGTTATGGTTACCCCAGTTGCGCCAATGAGTAGCGGCTTGAGACGAACCATCGCTGCCGAGCATTCTGGAAAGACCGCCTTCGCCTGTGGCGAACCACATGTTGCCGCTGCTGTCGTGTGTGATCCGATCTACAAAATAGTCTGGGAGCCCGCTGTTGAAGGTATTTATTCGCCGCAATAACTGCCCCGCGGCGGTGTAATGTCGAACTGTTCCGAGGGTCCCATTGCCGCCGTAGTTGTTGATCCAAATATCACCATTAGGACGAGCGATGACGCCGCGTGGAATGTTGTCGGCGTTGACAAAGAAAACCGGATTGTCGCTGATCATTTTGTAAACACCGCCGTACCACGTGGAGACATAAATGACCCCGTTCAAATCTTTGCCCAAGCCAGTCATGGTGATCGTGTCACCGATCGTTGGCCAGTTCTGCCAATCCGATCCATTCCATTTAAAAAGGCCATACTGCGAGCTGGTGACCCAGATGTTCCCTTCGAGGTCGCCCAGCATGGAATCCATCTGATAAGGCGAATCGTGCAAAACCCACGACGTGCCGTTGAACTCCGCCATTCCGCCGAGCACGGAATGTGTCAGCCACACATGATCATCGGTGCCGACAAAAACAGCGTTAACATTGTACCACGGGGGAGCCCACGGTAACTCCTGGCCGACGCGATACTGCGTCCACACGTTGGTTGCAGGATTGAATCGAAATAGCGCGCCATCCGAGAATTGCACGCTAACATTGGTTAGCCACAGGTTGCCCTGACTATCGAACGCCAGCGAGCGAACCTCGCTTAGAATCAAAGGCGAATTACCCGGCGTATAGGTAAACCACATCTCCGCTTCTGGTGCCGCGGGGTCGAACCGTGTCAGACCGCCATCGCTTGCGATCCAGATCACGCCATTAGCACCAAATGCGATATCGTGGATGTAAACTGAAGGAATCGGGTGATGCACGCTTGCCCAAACCTTCCATGCGCCGGTTTCGAATCCGCCGCCGGGCGATGGTTGGTTGTCGAGTTGATCAGCGGAGAGCATTGCCAGGCCAGCTTCCCCCCAAAAATAAAATCGGCCGGCGATCCACAGGTTGCCGACCGGATCGAGCTTCATCACCCGCACCTCTTCTCCCGGCACGCCGGTCGTGCTTGGTTTAACGATGTTAAATTGAGGCAACTGCGCGAAGGCGGTCAGGCCGCACGAAATTACCAGCGCCAATGTGGCATTAATTGTTTTGTAATTCATAATATCGCTTTCCGTTTTTCGATTCATTCTTCGCGAAAGAGTAATGGCCTCGACCGTGACTGAGACGATCTTGTGGAAACACGTTGGTTCGCTTGGTTTGACTCAGTTTCACGGCAAGAATTTGAAGCGCGACTCGCAGGTGTTCTGCTCGCAAATTGTTTTTCCTGCATCGTTTCTTGTGCAGGGTGAAACTCTGCTTTTCCGTGAGTTGTCCTGCCGCGCATTGCAGCCGCCGGTCAATGCTCCAGCGCGAGGCTCAGGTCGTCAGAATCAGCCGGATTCCTAACTAGGCGGTTTTCCCCGGAGGCTTTCCTGAGGCGACGCGCGCGCGGAACTCGCTGGGGGACTGCCCAAAAACACGTTTGAATGTGCGATTGAATTGCGTCAGCGATTGAAAACCGACGTCATAGGCAATTTCGCTGATGCGCAGATTCGGATTAAGGAGCCGGCTGCGCGCGTCTTCCAGCCGCAGACGCGCGACATAATCGGTGAACTTCAGGCCGGTCGCCTTATGAAAGACTTTGCAAAAATGAAACACGCTCGCGCCCGCCGCCTTCGCTACTTCTGCAAGCGACAATTCCTCGGTCTTATGCCTATTGATGTACTCGCGCGCCTTCTGCACGAGGGGCGGCTCGGCGTTCTGCTCCTCGAGCACGATTTGATTAGCCAAACCAGAGAGTTGCTCGGCAAAAAAGGTGAGCAGCCGCACGATTGCGTTATAACGCTCTGGCGGGATCAACGGAGTTTTCTCCCAGGCTTTGCGAATGTCTCCGGTGAATTGCACTCCGCGACGTGCCAGCTCCCGGCTGACTTTTGTGCCTTCTGACCTGGCCGGCATGTGACGCAGCACCTGGCCGATACGCAGATATCCAATGATCTGTGCCCCGAGTCTTACTGGCACCGCTGTTTCCGTTAATCCGAAGGGACAGGTGACGGTATGTGGGATTAAGCCGGTGTGGTCGACGATGTCCTGATGCGCTTGTAAACAAACTGCCAGCGTGGAGGGGCGCTCCGCGAGCATCGCGCAAAAAAGATTCTCATGTTTCTTTCCCTGATGTTCTAACTGCCAATAGTCCACCGGACGCACAGACAACGGCAGACCCGTCGCCTTACTGAATACGTTTTCGTAATCGCGAAACAGTCGGGACCGCCGCAACATATCGATCAGTTGCTTGTTCTGGCTCCCGCGAACTGGCGCCCCTACAGGCATGACGCGAATTATAATTCCAACCGCAATTTCGCCGAGTCAATTCGTATCTGGCCTGGTCCATGAACTGTGATTATGGGACGACTCGCTCTCCTTCTCGTTGCCCGCCTGAATCGCGACGATTTTTTGTCGTGCCGCTTGCAGACGACGCAACATGACGGGGGCCATTCGCTTGAACAGCTGGAAGCCTAACGAGGGATTGCGCTCGCAGTATTCTCGCAAAATCGTCCCGTAAAAGAAGATGGCCGAGGTGCGCTCAACTGCCCGGGCCGTGAAATTCCAGACGTAAGGCGGAAACATCCACGACCAGCCCAGCAACTCCCCAGCGCCAATCGTGTCAATCACGATGGGTTTGCTAACCGTTTCGTTTGATTCGAGTGCTACTTTGCCGAGTTCGATCAAATAAAACCGGCTCGCCATTTCACCTTCTCGAAAAATTATGTGTCCTTTTTCAAAGTGCACCGGTATCGCGCAATCACTCAGCAACGCCAGGTGCGCATGCTCCATCCCTGCCAGAAACGGATGCAGCGCCACGCGTGTAATCATCGGCTCGTTAATTCTGTCCCCATGGATTTTCATGGCGCTTTTTTCTAAATGAATTCGTGCTCCTTCTCGCGTACAACAAGGACCGGGCAAGGTGCGGCTCGCACGACACGTTCTGCAGTGCTGCCGATGGCGAGATGTTTCCAGCCAGTGTAGCCGTGCGTGCCGATGACGATAAGATCGACGTCCATGTTCCTGGCCGTCTCCACGATTTGGTGCGCGGGCAAGCCGATTTGAATGATCGACGCGATGCGAGTTGCTCCTGCACTGCGGGCAGAACTTATCCATCTCTTCATCCGATTGGTGCGGCTCGCAGTGGTGCCATTTGAGATTATTGGCGGCGCCATCGTGGCGCCGTCGAAGAACGGGGGCAGGTCAGGTTCGATGACGTGAAACAAGCTGATCTCGGCGTTAAACACTTGCGAGAGCTTCACGGCGTATCGCATCGCCTTTTTTGATAAAGCCGAAAAATCCACCGGCACCAGAATTCGTTGCAATGAGATGCACGCAGCGGCCGGGCGCGAGCGCGTGTCCTGTGTCTTCATTGCAGCAGTTTGTCCCTGATTTAATCCGTCGCTGCGCTGCAATTGTTAAATGGTGTGCGTTTCTTGTGACTGGGAAGGGAGCTTGAGCATTGGCCCATCGCTTGCGACGGAAAGAGCAATTTTTGCAACACAAAACCCAAATCTCGTCGGGTCACGCGTCCGCCGTGGAGTTAGTTTGAATGCATGAAGGAATGGTTATGCGAACAGATCGGATCTCGACGAACGAAGGAATATGTTCGCGAGGTATGCACGGTTGTAAGATACGTGGCTGCTTTTCGAAACAGGCGTGGTTTAATTCTGCACCGGACGTGATCGAGGAAATCAAAAGATGCGATGACGAAAAACCACGTTTTCACTCTCGGCATTGAAGAGGAATTCCAGATCATCGATCCGGAAACTCGCGAGCTGCGTTCACATATTCAGGAGATTCTTGCCGGCGGGAAAGTCCTTCTACACGAGCGCGTGAAGCCCGAGATGCACCAATCGGTGGTTGAACTAGGCACCGAAATTTGCAGCGACCCCCGTGAGGCGCGGCGCCAGGTAACCAAACTGCGCAGTGAACTCGCGAGCATTGCGGCGCGTTGCGGACTCAAGATCGCATCCGCAGGCACTCACCCATTTTCACATTGGATGGACCAGTTGATTACGATGGATGAGCGCTATGCAACCATCGTGAAAGACATGCAACAGATCGCGCGCGCAAATTTGATTTTCGGTCTGCACGTGCATGTCGGAATCCCGGATCGCGAAGAAGGGATCGACATCATGAACCAGGCGCGTTACTTCCTGCCGCATCTCTACGCGCTCTCAGTCAATTCTCCCTTCTGGCTGGGACAAAACACCGGCTTGAAAGCGTATCGCCCGATGATCTTTGAACGCTTTCCCCGAACCGGGATTCCCGATGCGTTCGAGAGTCTCAGCGAATATGAAGATTATCTAAAACTGCTGATCTCCACGAATTGCATAGACAACGCGAAGAAGATTTGGTGGGACGTACGGTTGCATCCATTCTTCAATACTATCGAGTTCCGGATTTGCGATGCGCAGTCGCGAGTGGATGACACCATTGCGCTGGCGGCGCTCATGCAAGCCATTGTTTTCAAATTGCAAAAATTGCGGCGCAATAACGTCACGTTCCGCAGCTATCCGCGTCGTTTACTCAATGAAAACCGCTGGCGTGCGTCGCGCTATGGCCTGGAAGGAAAGCTGATCGATTTCGGGCGGAAGTGCGAAGTGGACGAGCGCGAGTTGCTTCACGAAATGCTGGAGTTCGTTGCGCCGGAAATCGAGGAGTTGGGAAACCGGTCCGAGCTCGAGCACATAGAAAAAATCATGCGCGAAGGAACGGGCGCGGATCGGCAGTTGGCGGTTTGGGAACGTACACAGGACATGAAAGCCGTAGTCGATCAGATCGTCGCGGAAACAAACGAAGGTTTGTTTCCGATCGATTAATCCGCGCAGAGTGGTTCACGTGGATTCGGGTGCCAGCCGACCAAACAACTCATGGCTGACGCATCGGGAATAATGAAGAGTAACTGGAAAGCCCGCGCACATATTGAATGCGTTCAAACGCACTCGGATCCGGACAGTTCTTTTGACTCATTCTGCCTTTAATTTCGCTTAACGACGCAAAACCGTGGTCCTGTAGCCACGCGGCGGTCTCCATTTCGATTTTTTGAATATGCTCTATGCCGTAACGCATCAGAGCGCTACAAAGCATTGTCACGTCTGCGCCGGCCATGACCATCTTGATCACATCGTATGCCTGATAAATTCCGCTCGTTGCGGCGAGATTGGCGCGAAGTTTTCCGTACAGAATTCCAATCCAATGCAAGGCCAGTCGCATATCGGCCGGTACACTGAGCGTTAGGTTTGGGTTTATTTCCATCTTCTTAAGATCGATGTCAGGTTGATAAAACCGATTAAATAAAACCAATCCATCCGCGCCGAGCGCGTCGAGACGCTGGGCCACGTTGGCAAAATTGCTAAAGTATGGACTGAGCTTCACAGCCAGTGGGATTTTGGTAGCCGCTCGAACGCTGCGAACGGTGGTGAAGTATGTTTCCTCAATTGAACTGCCGGCAACTTCCGGCTGCGTCGGTATCCTGTAGATGTTGAGTTCCAGCGCATCCGCTCCGGCTTCTGTAATCTGACGCGCATAGCTAATCCACCCTCCGAGAGCGGTGCAATTTAAACTGGCAATAATGGGAATTCTGACGCTGTTTTTAGCGCGTTTGATCTCGTCCAGATAGTCTTTAGGTCCCACCTGAAATCCAGGCCTCGCCGTTTCGGCGTCCGTTTCTTCTTCAAACAACGAGTGCAACACCACAGCAGCAGCTCCCGCTTGTTCCATCCGCTTGATCTTGTCCAAATCTTCTGAGAGCGGCGAAGCGGACGGAACCAGTGGTGTCCGCAGCTTCATTCCCAGATAGGTGGTAGTCAGATCCATAGACAAGCGTGAGTCCTGTCAGGAGCATTATATCGCAGACATCTCTTTTCTGCGATGCTCTTCCATTTGATTAAACGCGCCTCGACCGCGAGGGGCAGGTCACATGGCTTTGTAATCGACGGTGATCGTGCGATACAGCAGGGGCCCGTGCTGCGCCGAGAAGTAGAATAGCTCAAGCATCGTCGCTCCGACCATCCATTGGTAACCGACCAGCGTCTGGATCACGTCAGTATCCGTGTCACGTGAACGGGAGACGAGTTTTCCGGTCCCGTATTTCTCGTCGAAATATTTGCGAATCTCTCCCATCCGCTGGTTGTAGCGTTCAATCGACCAATCCGGGTACTCGTATTGCAGTTCCACCGCCACCAGCGCTCTCTGCTTGAAGGTAAAAAGCGTCCGCTTTAGTCCTGGATGGATAAGGCCTTCCACGGTCCAGACGTCGCGATTTTCCTTTTTGTCCCGCGAAGTGATTTTGGCTTTTGCGCCGCGCAGTACCGCTTCCACGTGTGCCATCGAGTCGTTCCAGCGAAAACCAAATGGAGGCAGAAGTTCATCAACCGAATAAGCCTGGACTGCGGAAACGAGAAAACTGATGACGCCGGCTAGAATGATTCGGCACAACGGACCCCGGGTACAGCGAAAAACGCAAGTCGTCTGTGTCTTTCTTTTCGTGTGCGTCACCCGCATTTCGATCGCCATCCCAATGGCAGTGTGGAGGCCGGAAAACTGCGCGCACCGACCAATTCGGTCAAATTGAGAATGGCATGCCGCCGCGAATCCAAATCGATGAATCGGTTCGTTACGGCCGTGAGTTTTTTGCCAGATAAAATCGACGCAGAACTTACTGTTTGTTTTTTCTTGGACACGTCCGTTTCTCTTTTCTAGTCAAGAACATTTTTGTTCGTGATAGAAAATAAAATTCTTTTTTTTCATTTTTTTTCTTGTCGATTTTGAAAGCGGTTTCTAGTCTCAAGCCCGCTGGCGAGGCAGAAACAAAGCGCGTGTGAATAAGTTGTGAACATTTCCGAGAAACTTTTAACAGCGAGAATGAACGAGACGAAAAACTTCCCTGAACGACCATGGACGGCTCGAATCTGCCTGAATGCCCGCAACCGATCCGCGAAGTGCGACGAGGGCTCTCTTCCCTCGTATTTGCGCGCTTTTGCCGCGTTTTTTTCGCTTTTCTCCAGTGGAGTGGCACGGCAACCGAGTCAGGGCCGCTCTGTTTTCTTCGGACGATTTTCCCCAGTAACAGCGACTGTGGCGATTGTGTAACACTGTTAACAACTCGGCTATGGACAAGAATTGTACCCAGTTATGGCAGCAATTATCAGCCGCGCTCAAACCACAGATTAGTTCCGATAGCTTTAAGCGCTGGTTTTCGGCCGTCGAACTGGTAGAGGCGAAAGAAAAATCGCTAACGCTCCGCGTTCCAAACAACATCTATCAGTTCTGGATAGAAAGTAATTACATGCCCGCACTGCAGACTGCGATCGTCACAACATTTGGCGGTCCGCGGCCCGTGAAGTTCTGCTCACCTTCGGGAACGCATACACAAATGCCGACCGAGGACATGCCGCCACTGGAGAAAATGTTACCCGAACCGGCAGTCGATCCCAAGCCAGGCGGTACGGTGCCCGGGCTCAATCCACGAAACACGTTCGAATCATTTGTGGTTGGCCCGAACAACGAGATCGCGCACGCTGCCGCCCTCGCCGTGGCGCAGGCGCCGGCACGCACGTACAACCCGCTCTTTGTTTATGGCGGCGTCGGGCTTGGTAAGACTCATCTAATGCAAGCCATCGGTCAGTACGTGTGGGCGAAGAAGAAAAACGTTAAGGTGATTTACGTTTCCAGTGAACTATTCATCAATGAATTCATTGATGCGATCCAGCACAGTAATCTGGTTAAATTCAGGAAGCGTTATCGACAGGTCGATTTGTTGCTCATCGATGACATTCAGTTCCTCGGCGGCAAAGAGCGTTCGCAGGAAGAATTCTTTCACACGTTCAATACGCTTTTCGATGGACATAAGCAGATTGTCCTCTCCAGCGATCGCGCGGCTTCTGAGATTGCAAATCTGGAGCACCGCCTGGTTTCGCGTTTTGAGTGGGGACTCACGGCTGAGCTTCAGCCTCCGGACATTGAAACGCGCATGGCCATTCTGAGGAAAAAAGCGCGAGGCATGCAGATCAAATTACGCGACGAAGTGTTTCAATTTCTTGCCAGCCGCATCCGTACGAACGTGCGCCGGTTGGAAGGGGCCCTCATGCGCGTCGCCTCGTTCGCTTCGCTGAGCGGCAAGGAACTGACACAGGAAGTGGTGGAGCATTTGTTGAAAGACATTTTGCAGGAGGAAGGACGGCATTCCATTACCATCGAACAGATTCAACGACGCGTGGCGGAGCATTTCGATGTGCGTATCGCCGATATGACAAGCAAACGGCGCCCGGCCAGCATCGCCTTTCCGCGACAAGTGGCCATGTATCTCGCGCGCGAGCTTACCAAGGCATCATTAAATGAAATTGGGGATGCATTCGGCGGACGCGATCACGGCACGGTGCTGCACGCCTGCAAACTGGTAAAGAAGCGAATGAGCGAACAGGACAACATTCGGCAAACCATTTCCTTCATTGACAGTTCCCTTCAACGTTGAGTCGTGCGTTTCAGCTTGCGATTCCTGTTCCCGCAGCTACAACATTCGGTCGGCACCGACGAGACCAAATCCGCCGTGGTTCATTCGCCCTCATATTGGAGACATTTGCGATTGCCGAACAACCACCAAAGCTTTACATCTTAGACCGTCCTAATGAAATTTAGCGTAGCAAAAGAAAAGCTGCTCGAAGGTTTGCAGCAGGTTCAAAATGTCGTCAGCACCCGAACTACTCTTCCGATCCTTTCCAACGTTCTTTTGCAGGCGCAGGGCGACGAGATTCACCTGACCACGACGGATCTTGATGTCGGCGTGCGCGGCAGTTGCGAAGCAGACGTGGAAAAGGAAGGAGCCACCACCCTCCCGGCACGTCGCCTTTTCAACATCGTGCGTGAACTGCCGTCCAGTGAGATCCAAATCGATGTTAATGGCAAGAACGCGGCCTCGATCCGGAGCGGTCAAAGCTTTTTCAAAATCCTTGGTCTGCCTGAGGAAGAGTTTCCACCTTTGCCGAAATTCGAAGATGCGAAGGTTGTTACCATTCGGCAAAAAGATTTACGGGATGGTCTGCGCAAGACTTCTTACGCGATATCAACCGATGAGACTCGCTACGTCCTCAACGGTGTTCTGTTCAGCTTCAAGGAAAATAAGCTGACGCTGGTTGCGACAGACGGCCGCCGGCTGGCGATGGCCGAGATCGAACTGGAGTTCCCGCGCAGCCATGAAGCAGATTTCATTGTTCCCACGAAAGCAGTCACCGAATTGCAACGCCTGCTTACCGATGATGGCGAAATCAAGGTCAGCATGGGCAGCGGTCAGATCGCGTTTGATCTCAACAAGACGCTGCTCGTGTCGAAATTGATAGAAGGCAATTATCCAAATTATCGTCAGGTCATCCCGTCGGAAGCAAAAGAAAGAATAAAACTGGAGCGCGAAACGTTCCTGAATTCGTTGCGCCGCGTCTCGCTCCTGGCCAGCGATAAGTCGCATTCCGTCAAACTCAATTTCAGCAAAAACAACATCGATATCACAGCAACGACTCCCGAAGTAGGCGAAGCCAAGGAATCGATCGCCGTGGCTTACAAGGGCCGCGATTTCTCTATTGCGTTTAACCCGGAATTTCTCATGGCTCCTTTACGAGCGCTCACCGACGATGAGGTCTTTCTCGATCTGATCGACGAAATGAGCCCGGGTGTTTTGAAAATTCAGACACCTTTTCTGTACGTTCTGATGCCGATGCGCATCAGCTCTTAGAGGCGGTTGATAACCGGTGCCGTTGCGGCATCGCGGATTGGACCATCATCAGTTCGGTCACGTTCTCCGGCGTAAGTAAACCAACCAGCCGTTTCATGCGATCCAGCACCGGCACGGCTGGGCAGTTGCACTCCTGCATGATGCGGAAGGCATCTTCGAAGCGTGTTCCGGTAGTGACGGTCGGGATGTCTCGCCGCATCACATCACCCACGCGAAGCATGGGATCATTCTTGCGCAACGCTCCAATCAGGTCCTGACGTGTCAGCAGACCGGCCACACCGCCGGTGTCATTAACGACCGGAAAATCGTGCTGCGACGTTGCAAGCAATGCGTCTACGGCTTCTTCCAGAGTGGCGTCTTCTGAGAGCGTGCGAAACTCGCGTACCATGGCGCTGGAAACCGGGAAGCGCCGCGAGACATCCTTCATCTGCGCCAGAGCTGCTTCCTGAGATGCGCCAATGTAGACGAAAAGCGCGATGAAAAGCAGAAACGGATTCCAGAGTAAACCGATAAAACCGAATACAAACGCAAAGCCCTGGCCCACATTCGCCGCGACTTGAGTCGCGCGGGCATAACTCATGCGCGTTGCGAGCAGAGCTCGCAGCACTCGCCCGCCATCCATTGGAAATGCCGGCAGCAAATTAAAAAGCACCAGCATGATGTTGATGGTTAGCAATTGCGCGACGAGGCCTCCTCCTTCGAGGCTCGAAGAATTCAATGATGCCTGCCAACCGCCTGCAATAAACAAGCCAAGTGCGATTACAACGTTCACTAGTGGACCCGCGACTGCGATGACCAATTCCTGCATTGGTTCCTCCGGCATGCGTTCCAGTCGTGCGACCCCACCAATCGGCAGCAATGTGATGTCCGGCGTATTGATCCCAAACGCTTTTGCAGCGAATGCGTGCCCGAATTCATGCAAGACGACGCAAAGGAAAAGTAGCAGAACAAAAATCACGCGGCTCAGCGCCACCGCCGAACCGGCGTGTGAGTAGTAACCGAACGCCAGCCAGGCAATCAGCAGAAGAAAAGTGATGTGAATCCGTAACTGGATGCCGGCGATGCGGAAGATGGGGAGAGACCAGCTCATTTCACAATTTGATCTGGTACTGAATTGCGCGCCAGTGCCGCCAAAACAGAACCGCAGACAGATTAACAGAAGGGAAGTACCTAAACAACGAGCCTGTGGTGAAATATGACTTCATTGCCTTACTCATCTGTGTGAACTAAGACGCCAGATGGAAATTTTCGATGTCGCGATTGTTGGTGCCGGCCCCGCTGGATCGACTTGTGCGGCATTCTGCGCTCTTGCGGGTTTGCACACGGTCGTCCTTGAACGTGAGAAATTTCCGCGTGAGAAAGTTTGCGGCGATTGTTTAAATCCATCGGCGTGGCCCGTGTTGGAGCGTTTGCAGGTCGCGCGTCGGCTGTTGGATTTACCGCATTCAAAACTCAGTTCAGTCGAGTTCATCGCGATCGGAGGGCAGAAAGTCAGTATCGACCTTCCGTCTGGAAATGATTGCGAAATTTCTGTGAAACGCAGCTGCTTTGACGATCTCTTACTGAGGCGCGCTCGTGAAGTTGGCGCGGTTGTTTGGGAAGAAACAATCGTCACCGCCCTGAAATGCAACGGCGAGTGGAAAATTATCACTGCGGGCAAGCAGGATTTTCACGCGCGTGTGTTGATCGCCGCGGATGGACGCAACTCCAGCGTCGCTCGACTGCGTAATTTACTGCCGCGCCCTACTCGCGAACGCGTGGCGCTGCAAGCGCATGTCCCGCTGCCGCGAAATTTTGGAAAGCGCGTCGTCCTGCAGTTTCTGCCGGAAGGTTATTGTGGTCAGGCGCCAGTGAATGACGGGCAGCTGAACCTTTGCCTGGTCGGCACACCGCCGACAATCTCCGCACTGCGGCAATGGGCCCAGGGCTGTTTTGGAATTCCGGCCGATCAACCCTGGCGCTCAATCACTCCTCTGACACGCGCGCCGGTTCCGTGCGCACATGAGAACCTTCTTTTCATAGGCGATGCCGCGCGGGTGGTGGAGCCGTTTACCGGCGAAGGCATTTATTATGCGCTCCGGTCAGGAGAACTCGCGGCTGACGGCGTTGCGAAAATCATCAGAGGCAATCATCGGGCATTGGTTCTGAGGGAATTTGCTCAGGGTTGCTCACAAATGTACAGGGGAAGACTTTGGATTAATCGGCTTGCGCGCGCGGCAGTTCTATCGCCTCGGCTGGCGTCATTTCTTATCCGGGCTGCGCGCGTTGAACCCGTCTTTCGCGCGCTGACCAAAAGGATTGCTACAGCTAAACGATAGTTACGGCGTGCAAAGCCTTTGCCCGCGGCTGCAATTCAACAAAAGCGCTACAAGGATTGCCGTGCTGCTTTGACCGTGTTGGACATCAGCATCGCAATAGTCATTGGTCCAACACCCCCCGGCACCGGCGTGATTGCTCTCGCTTTTTTTGATACTTCATCAAACGCGACGTCGCCGACCAATCGATAACCGCGCGCTGTCGTCGCGTCATCCACGCGGTTAATACCAACATCGATAACGACAACACCGTCACGTACGTGATCGGCTTTGAGAAACCCGGCATGGCCAATTGCCGCGACAATAATGTCCGCTGAGCGAGTGATTTCAGAGAGATCGCGACTTCGTGAATGCACTACGGTAACGGTGGCGTTGGCGTTTGCATTTTTTTGCATCAATAGCAGAGCCAAAGGTTTTCCCACGATCATGCTGCGGCCAAAAACGACCACGTGTGCCCCATTGATGGCGACATTGCTTTCAATGAGGAGACGTTGCACTCCCAACGGCGTACAGGGCACAAAGCCGCTGGGATCGTCGAGCACAAGTTTTGCAACGTTTTCCGAATGAAACCCGTCTACGTCCTTGCGAGGGTCCAGCGCCCGAACGATCGCCGCTTCATCGATATGGGCCGGAGGCGGCGATTGAACAAGGATCCCGTGAATCTTTGAGTCGCCGTTCAGCTCTTCAACACGGTGGAGAAGCTCGTTCTGCGTAGTCGATGCCGGTAATTCCAATTTTAATGAGTGCAATCCAAGCTCGCGGCACATTTTATCTTTTGAACGCACGTAAGCGCGCGAGGCTGGATCATCGCCCACCAGAACCACCGCCAGACCTGGCGTGATTCCTCTGGCCTTCAGTTCCGCGATCTGATTACGAAGATCGACATAAACTTTTTCAGCGATTACGCGACCATCGATAAGTTCGGACATAGTGAAAGAGGCAAGCGTGCCTGCGACGGGCGACTGCGCAAGTCAGCATTGCGTTAAGCGTGTCAGCGCATTTCAACCAGCGTCATCATGGCTTTCTGAAGGGTCACGCGTTCAGCTTCAAATTCTTCGCGGGTGACGGTCGGCTTAACACGATGCGGTGCACCGAGAATCATACGCACCCTTGAAAATGGCCGTGGTAAAATGAAACCGTCCCAGCTGTTCACTCTCCAGCAGCTGGAGAATTCCATATTAATCGGGACGACTGCCGCGCCGGTTTTTTGCGCAAGGAAAACAATACCCGGGCCGAGCTCATACGCCGGGCCGCGCGGACCATCCGGGGTAATCAAAACGTCACGCCCGGACGCGAGAACGTTCTCCAATTCCCGCAGCGCGCTGGCGCCCAGACGAGAACTGGATCCACGCACGACTGCAAACCCAAATCTCTGCGTTAAATCGGCGATCAAATCGCCGTCACGGCTGGCGCTGATGAGTCCAGCTCCGGGCCGCTGTGGCAGGAATCGCTTCAGAGCAAATGAAATCAGAAGCAATCGATTGTGCCAAAGCGCGGCGATATAATTTTCCGTGACCGGTTTGCCTATGACATTTGCCCGATCATCAAGTTCGTAGCGCAGCGTACGCGCCCAAATCTGTAACAACCAAAATCCCAACGCGATCAACCATCGCGCGAGCCAGCCTTGGATCTTCAATTTTTATCAGGCTCCGCGGGAACACCCTTTTCTGCCCAGCGATACGTGTGAGGGCTGGGCAGTCCAATCTGGTCGAGAACACGCCACACCACCGTATCAACGACCGCCTCTACGGAATTCGGGCGACTGTAAAACGAAGGAATCGCCGGGAGCACAATCGCGCCCGCCTCAAGCAACGTCACCACATTGCGCGCGTGAATTAAATTCCACGGGGTCTCACGCGGGACCACGATCAGTTTGCGTCGCTCTTTCAGAAAAACATCGGCCGCCCGTAGCAGCGCACTATCACTCGATCCGGAAGCGATCCGTCCCAGCGTAGCCATGGAACAAGGAACAATCACCATGGCGTCGAAACGCGAGGATCCGCTAACGAATGGCACGTTCATGTCGTTTTCCGAATGGCGCGAGATGTTTGATGGGATTTCGAAATCATCGAGCTCCTGCTTCGCTACTTCGTTTGCAGGCGCACTCATGACCAGATGGACTTCGTTTGCTGCGCAATCGATCTGCGCAAGCAACCTTTGCAGATACATTGCTCCGCTGGCGCCGGTAGCAGCAATCACCAGTTTCATTGAGATAGGAAAATTACAACGCGGATAAGCAATACGGCAGAATGTCGCGCCAGAAGTGGTTGTTTTGGTAACGGCGCCCGTACGAGGTTGGAACAACAAACGGCAGGTCTTCGCCGGATCCGAAGACAATCATTTCAAACTCCCGGCTCAGCCACTGCGTGTACCACCTGATGTAACGTTCGGTCATCGAAGCCCGTTCATCTTGGTTGCGGGATGGCGAAATCGCAAGCCCGTACGGAAATCCCCTGGGCGAATAGAGTTGAGGCTTGCGCTGTGTTTGATCTTCGACGAACCGTCTCGTTTTTCGATGCCCAAGCATACCCTCACCGGCAACATCAAACGGCACCGCGCGTTCCCGTCGAAGATCCTCGCGAACAGGCGCGACATCCTGGTTTATTTGCCGCGCGGCTATCGTCCTTCGTCCCGACGGCGTTATCCCGTGCTCTATCTGCACGACGGTCAAAATGTTTTCGATGCCGCAACTTCATTTGCTGGCGTGGAATGGGGCGTAGACGAGACCGCCGAACGTTTGATTCAGGAGAATCTGATCGAACCGCTCATCATCGTGGCCGTTGCGAATCTGGGCGAACAACGGATTCACGAATACACTCCCACTCGAGGAGTCATCGACGCGAAGGCGAGACGCAAAAAGCGCAGTAAAGGACTGGTAAAAAAATATGCGCAATTCCTAATCGACGAACTTAAACCTTTTATCGATCGAAAATACCCGACCAAGCCGGATGCAGCATTTACCGGTTTAGGTGGTTCATCCCTGGGCGGACTGGCGACCCTTGCAATTGGAATAGCCTATCCGCAAGTCTTCAGCCGGCTGATGGTGATGTCGCCATCGATTTGGTGGGATGATTTCGCAATTTATCGGCTCGTGGATTCGATTCAGCAAAAGCCCTTGTTGAAGATCTGGCTCGACACGGGCACAGCGGAACCTGGTTGGGAACAAGCGCGGGAGTTACTCAACCGGCTGTTGGAGAAAGGATGGAAGTTTCAGAAAGATATCTTGTACATGGAGTCCGAAGGTGCTGATCACAGCGAAGGCGCGTGGGCGGCACGAGTCGAACCGGCTTTGCGGTTCCTGTTCCCACCGTCGCGGTAAAGATCATCAGGGTCTCATCGGCGGTGGCTCAGGGTTAGCGGCAACGGCTCGGGAGGTGGCGCAGGAACTGGTGGAGCTGGCCTGGGCGGTAATGGTGTTTGCATCCTGCGTCTATTGCAACCACTTGGCGTAAACCTGATAAACACGAACGTTTCCGCCGACAAAATCCCAGTCTTTTTGATATGAGAAGCTGCGAGCCTGCGGTGACCAGGTGAGCTCGCGCGGCGATTCAGGATGATTCGGATCGTAAACGAAATAGCGTTCAACTCCGGGATTGGGAGAAGAAGATTTTCGCTTATAAATCAGAACTGAGTGATTGATGCTGAGGCGCGGATACGTAGTGAGAAATCCAACAAAAAGCTCGCCCCTCAATAATGTGGCATTCAAAAGCTCGTGAGTCTTCTCCTGATAGCCGGCGCCATCCTGAAACATCATCCTTGCATTGCTGATCCGGAAGTAGCTTGGCCAACCATGACCGATGTTCTTTTGCACAAGTTCCCGTTGCGCTTTGCTCATTTCGCGCAAATCCTTGTAGCCTGGAAACACAATTCGTTGATCCCTGGGCAATGGATCTCTCCACGCCGCCTGATGTGTGACGGCACGGATGCGCGTAGCCAACGTTGCTTCATCTAATGGAGCGCCGTGCGGGTCAAACCGCGCAAACTTCTTGAATTGCATCGCTGTGCGACACATCACAAAACAGTGACGGTTATAAGCGTCTCGTTTAACCGTTGAATTTTTCCGCAACGACGCGTGTCCCTCGTGATATTCGAATACCGTTTGATTTGCGAACGCGAATGTATCGCGATCGAAACCAAACTGCGCGTCGTCAGCGACTGCGGCCATGGCATTGATGCCGGCCGAACCAATGCACGCACAAATTATTAGTTTGCCCCAATTCCCAAACATCACGTCAAGAGCGAGCTGGGACGGCAGCGTTTTTGCTTTCGGAGAAGATGCCTAATCGCCGAAATTTTTGATATCGTCTTTCTAGCAGTTCCCCGCCCGGGACCTTGGAAACGTCTTCCAAGGCCTGGCGCAGAGCCGAACCAAGATTTGCAGCGACGAAATCATAGTCCCGATGCGCTCCCCCGTCGGGTTCAGGAACAATTTGGTCCACGACCTCCAACTTCAACAGATCTTGTGCGGTCAATTTCAGCGCTTCGGCCGCTTCGGCGGCATGCTTACGATCTCTCCACAAAATGGCCGAACAGGCTTCAGGGCTGATTACCGAGTAATACGCATTTTCCAGGATGAGCACATGGTCCGCCACGCCGATACCGAGTGCACCACCCGAGCCGCCCTCGCCTATGACGGCTGCAACAATAGGCACCTGGAGTCTCATCATTTCGAGAAGATTGACAGCGATGGCTTCCGAAATGTGACGTTCCTCGGATCCAATGCCTGGAAAAGCGCCTGGGGTGTCGATTAGTGAAATCACAGGCACATGAAATTTTTCCGCCAGCCGCATTAAGCGCAAAGCTTTGCGATAACCTTCGGGATGCGCGCAACCGAAATTGCGCATCACGTTTTCTTTGGTGTTGCGGCCTTTCTGATGAGTGATCACGACGCAACGGTGCGTGCCAAGTGTGGCCAGCCCGCATGGCATGGCTCGATCGTCGGCAAAGCGCCGATCGCCATGGAGCTCGATCCAGTTTGTAAAGCAGCGTTCCACATAATCCATGGCGAATGGACGCCGGGTATGCCGTGCGATCTGCACACGCTGCCAGGCGCTGAGATTGTCGTAAATTTTCCGACGCGTTTCGCGAAGTTTTTCCTCGACCTCCTGAACCGCGGCATTGAGATCGACATCGTGCGCGTGAGAGTGATTCTTTAAATCCTCGAGGCGCCGTTCGAGCTCAAAGATCGGTTTTTCAAAATCGAGCGGTTGCCAGTTCATGGAAGGTGCAGACTTAAAAGACTTACAACGTCCAGAAACTGGCGTTTCTGTCCAGTTACCCCCGTGTTAAGAGCGCGGTTCGTTGATTTTAACCTGGAATTCAATCGGTAATCGTCACGGAAGTTCGGTTGCTCACGAGGCTGGACAGCTCTTCCAGATCTGAGGCCGCCAGCCCAAGACCGACCGGGGGCGGCGGTTGATCGAGATTAGGATGCGCAGAGTCCGGTACCGAATATAAGGTGTAACTTGGCGCACCAGCCAGGCGGATCCAGCGGGTGCTGCCGAGATACTCCTTGCTGCCGATGCCGACACGTTTGCCGCCTTTCCAAGCCATGGTCTCGGCAACTTTTCCCGAGATTTTAGCTGGTTGTTTCCCCGGCAACTTTGCTTCACGAATGTGATACTGCTTAAAAAACGCGCCGTGGTTCAAGAGCACGACGGTATTCGCCTTACGTTGAATAAGCATCGAGAAATCTGGATGCGAGATAAGAAGGTGATCGCCAATCCGCAGCATGGTGCCACTCATGTTGTTCATGCGCATGATCAGTTCCGGAGTGGTTTTGAGCTTCCGCGCGATTTTCGCTAGTACGTCTCCCGGTTTCACAATATATTCGGTCTTCTCAGGAGAGGGATAACGCGACAGCAGGATGGCCACGTTTGTTTCGCCGAGTAAATCCTTGGCTTCTTCGAGATGTTTTCCGCTGGGATATTTCTGGATGAAAGCAATGAGCGCATCGCGAGCTTCGGTCAATTTGCCCTCC
Organism: Candidatus Udaeobacter sp.; assembly: GCA_035652195.1. Classification (GTDB taxonomy): domain Bacteria; phylum Verrucomicrobiota; class Verrucomicrobiia; order Chthoniobacterales; family UBA10450; genus Udaeobacter. The sequence continues at coordinate 34,229 of DASREH010000040.1, forward strand.
TGCCGGAGTTGCGCGGCGGCCTGAAACTCCGGCAGACTGATGTCGGGCACAGGCGCAGGCGTGACTTCGCCGCGCTGCTCTTTTTTCACCGCGATTTCCTCTTTGACGAACGTGTTGTAACCGAACCAGGCAGCGCCCCCGAAGATAATCAATGCCAGCAACAAGACGAAAAGCCATTTCATGGCTGACAAACAGTAATCGATGTGTCCCGGCAGATCTCAAGGAGGAGGCCGCCAACCAAGAAACACCAGCACAATGTGGGATCCATTAGAGGAAGAACATCCCGAAAGGAATCAATCGCCGCCACTGATATCGGGCGTAGCTCAGGAGGCCCCGGTCTCAGATTCGCTGCCTGGGAAGAAGCGATGCCAGAGCCGGCCGATTGTCGGCTCTTCATGATTGCTCCAGGTGTAATGGCAATCCTGGCAGTAAAATTCCTTGGGGATGATTTTGAGCGCGCAAAGGACCCCGACAAGTGCGGGAGTCATAAATTTTCGGGTCATCTGTGGGTATTCGATATTCGAGGAGCTGCATTGCGGGCAGCGAACCAGGGCCGCAGCGATATCGGGATCTGTGGCTTCCCATTCAATCATGAGACTTTGCCCCTTCTCGAAGTCGGCGTCGTCCAGCATAACTTTAGCGTTCGCCTGTGGACGCGACATGAAACCGACCTGTTGCAAGGGGGCCTCGTTGTGAACGTCCGCGCGTACGCCCGCGTCTTGGAAGCGGCGTTTTAGTTGCCTCGCCTTGGTTGAATCATTGAACGTCGCAATCGTCACCATAAGTTTTGTCGGATGCGTCGCATGAACATCATGTGATCAAACATCAACTAACGGTGAAGTGCAAGATTTGACGTCACGCTGCCGGCGGAAACCATTTGTAAAGCATCAAGTAAACAAATACGCCTGTGACGGACACATAAAGCCAGATTGGGACGGTCCAACGCGCGATTCTCCTGTGGCTGTCCCATCTACGGCGAAAAACCTGAACGAGCGTTATGATCACCAGCGGCAGAGTCACAAAGGCGAGCAGAACGTGCGATGCCAGTATCGGGAAATAAATCGCTGCAACCCATCCGGTGTATCCGGACGATTTCTCACCCACTCGCGCATGATAAATGAGATAGCCGGCCAGAAAACAAGTCGAAGATGCCACGGCAGTGATCATACACGCCATGTGGCGGCGCCATTCTCCACGCCGGATAAAGTACCAGCCCATTGAGATGAAAATTGTGCTGATTAGATTGAAGGTGGCGTTAATTGCGGGAAGATCGGAAATTGATACCACGTTGAGCTCCTGGATCTCTAAAAGATTATAATGATCTACCGCTCGAACGCTGCAACGCTTTAAGGTTTCAAGGAACCCATGCCTCCCGTCCTCGAACCACCTCCGGTTCGGCCGCCCCGACGACGCCGAAAATCATCCTGGCGTCGGCGAATCGCCATCACTCTTCTCCGCCTGGTCATCCTTGCGCTGATCGCTGCGATCGGAGGTGGAGGATATTACCTGGCTAAAAGAGGGTTTGGCCGGCAATGGCGCAACCGCGTCGTGGACGAGCTGCGCAAGCACGGGGTGGAAGCCAGCATCGGACGGCTCACACTGGATCCTTTTCGTGGACTGGTAGCAAAAAATGTCCGGATTTTTGATTACAAGAACCGCGAGAACACTCTTGCCCTGATCAGTCAGGTTTCGCTGGACATCAATTACGCTGCCCTCATCCATCATGAAGCGTTTCTCAACGCTCTCGATGTGCGAAACGCGCAGATTAGTCTGCCGTTTAAGAGCGGAGACGACCAGGGCCACAAAGCCGTGCTGACCAATTTGCGCGCGCACGTTTATTTTCCACCGGAGCAAATTTATTTGAGCCAGGCCGAGGGGATTTTTTGCGGCATTCGGATTTCTGCTACTGGGCAACTAATCAAGCGCGAAAATTATCAGCCATCGGCTGCGCTTTCCGCTGAAGAATGGCAGAAGCGACTTTCAATTGCGCAGCGCGTAGTGAACGAACTGCAGAAGTTCAGATTCCCCGGCAGTCTGCCGTCGTTGCAAATAAAATTCAGCGGCGACGTCGCCGAACTCGAGAAGGCGCGCGTCGAGGCGACACTGCGCGGCGATCGACTACAACGGGGCAGCTATGAGATCAGGGATCTTTCCGCGGCGGCCGAGTGGAACAACGAGCGCCTCAACATCGCACATTGCGAATGGAGCGATGACATGGGCAGTTTTGCAGGCCGCGCGAATTGGAATGTGCGAGGCAGCAGCGCGCATCTGCAGGCGCGCAGCAATCTCGATTTGAAAAGGTTCCTTGATGCATTGGGGATGAGCGAGGCGGTTGCAGATCTCGAATTTCAAGCCCCGCCGTTGGTCGAGGTTTCCGGTTCGCTAAATTTTCGGGAGGATCGCTTCAAGCCGGACATCATCGGGCACCTTGCCTTTGGCCGGTTTACTTACAAAAAAGTTCCATTTTCCGATGTCAGCGCTGATTTTTCCTGGGATGGCGAGCGCACACTGGTGAGGGACTTGCGTCTGCGACATCAGACCGGACAAGTTCGGGCGGATCTGTTGAATGCCCCTTCCGATTTTCGATTAAACATCGAGAGCACAATAGCCCCGGACGCGCTGCGCGGCATTGCGCCTCCACAAATGAGTGACTTTCTCCGGCAATGGGAATGGCAGCGTTCGCCTGCCATTCGCCTTGTCATTCGGGGTCAGGATTCCAATCCTGCATCTTGGAAAGGTGATGGGAACGTTGTTTTGGGACGAACCCGGTTTCGCGGCATATGGATGAACAGCGCAGACGCCAGAATCCATTTTGCCGATGGCGCCGTCGCTTATGACGATCTGCATGTGACGCGGAGCGAAGGTTCCGGCACAGGCAGTTTTACCTACGACTTCAAGAAACACGAGGTACGCATTTCCAATATCAAAAGCTCGCTGAATCCCGCGGAGGTCATTTTTTGGATCGATCCAAAAGTCTCGAACACGGTGGCGCCATATAAATTTCGGCGGCCGCCCTCGGTCACAGCGAACGGTCTGTATCAATTTCGAGGCGGCAAGAATACGAACCTGGAGATCAAGGTCGAAGCTCCGAATGGAATGGATTATGTTTTTCTTGGAAAGACCCTGCCGTTTGATCGCGTTTCTGCGCGATTGCTTTTCACAAACGACCGGTTGCAGATCACGGATTTTCGCGGGGCTCTGATGTCCGGCATCGTGCGTGGCAACGCCGACATCTCGCTGGCGAAAAATGATCCGCGTTACCGGGCAAATATCTCTGTGAACGAAATGAATTTTCCGCTCCTAACGAACTTGTATTTCAACTACAAAACAGCCCTCGGCCTGTTGAACGGCACGTACGATTTCAGCGGTCTCGGCAGCGATGCTCGTACCATGCGCGGTCGCGGAAAAGTGGAAGTGACCAACGGCGATGTTTTCGCAATTCCGATTTTCGGGCCCCTTTCCGGTATCTTGAACCGGATTGTGCCGGGCAGCGGTTACAGTATTGCGCACAGAGCGACAGCAAGCTTCAAGATCGATGAAGGAACCATTCACACTGACAATTTCGACGCCGATGGCACCCTCTTTAACATGCTGGGTCACGGCGACATTCATTTTCTCGATGACAAGCTCGATTTTAACGTGCGATTAAACATGAAGGGACCCGGCGTCTTGCTCACGCCGATGTACAAACTTTTCGAATATTCCGGCACGGGAAGTTTAAAGAAACCGGATTGGCGACCAGCTGTCTTGAAAACCCAATAACAGATGAGATGCGAACTGAAGAAACGTCGAAACGGACAAACCGGGCAGACACCGGTTCGTGGACGCGCCGATTCGACCGTTCGTCGAGCCCTGCTCGGCGCGCACATGTCGATTGCGGGCGGTGCCAACATGGCTATCGAACGCGCTCGTTCGATCAATTGCACTGCCATGCAAATGTTCGTGAAAAACAACATGCAATGGTTCGCTCGCCCTCTTGCTCGCGATGAAATCATCCGCTTTTCCGAACATCGGGATCGCGGCGAACCGCTTTCGATCTTCGCTCACGCGAATTATCTCATTAATCTCGCCGCCACAAACGCTCAGTTTCATGCAAACTCGATTCGCTCACTGTCGGAAGAATTAGTTCGCGCGGATCAGCTTGGACTCCCGTTTTTGGTATTGCATCCCGGCGCACACCTCGGTGCAGGCGAAGAAGCTGGTCTCGAAAAAATTGTGGAATCCATTGACCGCGTGTTTTCTGGTCTTCCGAAGATCAAAACACGAATTGCGCTGGAAACAACCGCTGGTCAGGGTTCGTGTCTGGGGAACAGGTTCGAGCATCTTGCACACCTTATCGGGCGTGTCCGTGAGCCAGAGCGGCTATGTGTTTGCCTCGATACCGCGCATATTTTTGCGGCGGGCTACGATATCAGCAGCGAAACCGCCGTTTGGAAAGCGTTCCGTGAATTCGACGACGTGATTGGCTTGGATCGGCTCGTCGCGATTCACCTGAACGATTCAAAAACGACAGCCGGCTCGCGAGTGGATCGACATGAACACATCGGCAGGGGCAAAATCGGCTTTCCCGCATTCAGGTTCATCATGCGCGATCGGCGATTCCGCAACATCCCAAAGGTACTCGAAACCCCAAAAGGGAAGGACCTGAAGGAAGACGTCATCAACCTGAAGATATTGCACCGATTGATCAGTGCGCCCGCCGAATCCAAAACATCTTAGGCAAAGACGCGTCGACCAGGACGTGCACGTGCGAGTTTGCCTGCCGCGATGAGTGGACGGTGCAATTAGTTGATCAGCCGAATGGTGAAAGGATAGCGATAGAACTCTCCCTGCCCGGCTTTCACCGACGCGATGATGACGAGTACCGTATTCAACACCCAAAGGGCGATCAAAATCGGAATTCCGATGAGCACAACGCACAGAACGGCGGCTACTGCGTCGTATATCAGCATCGAAATTTGAAAATTGAGCGATTCCTTTCCGTAGGCGTCGATTTCTGGTGAATCGCCGCGTTTTAGCAGCCACACAATAAGTGGCCCCAGGATGTGGCCCAGAAAATGGAAAAACAATCCGAGCAATGCGCTGGCATGGCATAGGACGCACCAGGTTCGGACATCGGAAGAGGTGGATGGCGTAGGCGGTGGTGTTTGGTCCATATTTATCCTTTCGCTGATTATTTGAACGACTGCCCGTAAGCCGCTCGAAGCGCAAGGAAAAAAATCGTCCGCTAGGCGGCTTTCACTCGCTCAATGTGTGCCCCGAGCTCGCTCAATTTTTCATCGAGATGTTCGTAACCGCGGTCGATGTGGTAAACACGGCTGACTTCGGTAATCCCGTCCGCTTTCAATCCCGCGAGCACAAGTGCGGCGGAGGCTCGTAAGTCACTTGCCATCACTGGTGCACCAAGGAGACCATCCACGCCCTCGATGACGGCGGTCGCGCCTTCGAGCTCGACTTGTGCCCCCATGCGCTTCAGCTCGGCCACATGCATGTACCGCTGCGGAAAAATGTTTTCGGTGATAGAACTGGTGCCTTTGCTGGTGGAAAGAAGCGCGCACATTTGCGCCTGCATGTCGGTGGGGAAACCGGGATAGGGCTCAGTCGTCAGCTCGAGTGCACAGGCAACACCGTTCGGCAAAATTGAAATCGCATCCTTCTCGATCTGGATGGGAAATCCGCATTTGCTCAACGCATCAGTGACAGCGCAGATATGTTCGGGCTCCACTCGCTTCACCGTGATTCCCTTTCCACTAATCGCGCCCGCAACTAAAAACGTTCCGGCTTCAATTCGGTCGGGGATCACCCGGTGTTCTGCACCGTGCAACTCAGGCACGCCTTCGATAATGATCCGGCGGGTCCCAGCGCCTTCAATCTTCGCTCCCATCTTGTTCAAGAACATGGCGAGATCGACTACCTCGGGTTCCTGTGCCGCTCCTTCGATGACCGTGACACCATCGGCCAGAACGGCCGCCATCATCACATTGTCCGTTCCCAAGACAGTAGGGCCGAACTTGCTCTGCATGTTGACTACCGCCCCCGTCAACTTCGGCGCGAAAACCTTTATGTCGCCGCCCTCTACTCGGACGGCAGCGCCAAGCGCTTCGAATCCGCGAAGATGCAAATCGATTGGGCGATCTCCGATGACACACCCACCCGGCAAAGCGACAGTTGCTTCCTTGCAGCGCCCCAGCGACGGCCCAAGCACACAAACAGAAGCGCGCATCTTGCGTACAACATCGTACGGCGCCACTGAGTGGATCTTTTCTGCCGTAACGCTGACCGTTCCACTCGCTCGTTCTACCTGCGCGCCCAGATACGTCAGAATTTGCAGCATGTAATGGGTGTCGCTCAGGTCCGGGACCCCGTGGACCACGCACGTTTCGCGGGTCAGCAAAGTGGCGGCCAGAATGGGCAACGAAGAATTTTTCGAGCCGCTGATCTTAATCGAACCGGAAAGCGGATAACCGCCGTGAACGAGGATCTTATCCATACCTGGCAAAGAGGAAGCGTGTGACGCCGTTATAATCGTTTTTTGAACAAATGTCGCGGTAATTTTTTTCCGCCAGAGCCACAAAAAGCGCGTCGCTCTGACCAAGTCCGATTTCCAAGGCCAACACCCCGCCCGGCACGAGCCGGGCAGTGGCCTGTTCGATCAAGGTTCGCACGAGCTCATCCCCTTGCGCACCAGCGAATAAGGCGATTTCCGGGTCATGTAGTACTTCGCGCGAAAGCGTGTTCCTGTCCCGGGTTGAGACGTAAGGAAGGTTGGCAACAATTACGTCAAACGTCCCGTCAATCTTTTCAAGAAGATTGCTTTTCAGAAACATGACACGAGGGCTTAAATCCAGCCTGACGGCATTTTCCTGCGCGAGCGCAAGCGCATCGTCTGAAACATCGACCGCGAAGACCTGCGCCAATGGGAATTTCGCCGCCAAACTGAGTGCAATAACGCCGCTTCCAGTTCCGACGTCGACAATTTTCGATTTCCGGCTCTGCACGTACTGCGTGATTAATAACTCCACAAGCTGTTCTGTCTCCGGTCGCGGGACCAGCGCGCGTTTGTCGCAGGTAAAGGTGAGTCCGCAAAATTCGACAGTACCCAACAGGTGCTGAAGGGGTTCGCCTTCACTGCGACGTTTCACCAGTTCGCGCAACGGTCCGAGCTCCGTTTCGGTGAGGTCCAGGTCAAAATCGAGATAAAGCTCGATCCGTTTTCGGCCCAGAGCATGGGCCATTAGATGCTCCGCGTTGAGACGCGGATTGTCGATATTATGCTTCTTCAAATACCCAGTCGTGGCCTGAAGCACTTCGAGAACGCTCATGGATGGTAAGATAAGCGAAGCCGTGTGCTGCGGAGCAACCTTCTATTGTTGCGCGCTTTCTTTCTTTTGCCGTTCCGCAACGAACTCGCCGCCGCCCTGCTCGGCTTCGCCAACTCCCCAGGTTCCATGAAATGCATCGGCCTGGGTCTCAGCCTTGCCGCCTCCATGGGCGCTTCCTTCGCTCCACGTGAAATGCAACACGCTGCCGCTGACTTTTCCTTCCAATGAGCCGCTCAGGTTCTGCTTCATGTAAGCGCCTCTTACATCGTCTCCATCGCGGAGGAGCAAAAGGTCAATGACATCGGTTCCAGCCGGTGCGGTCCTGCGCACCCGGAATAGGCCATTGAAATCTTGTGCCGTTGAGGCCGTAATCCCGGGTACGCTGAACGCAGCTTTGCGCGGTTTGAGGTCTGCCAGTCGCAGCTCACGCACTCGCGAGTACTCGGCCACACGTGCGATGGAATTCGCCGCGAACGGCGCAGCGAGGCGGAACATCTGCGCAAACATTTTTGACCTGGCGGCCCAGAGCGCCTGATCCGTCTGGATACGCGCAAATGATTCCGGCGCCGCCTCGATTGCAGCTGCGAGGGCTTCAAGGCGCTCTTTCGACACAGGGTGCTTAAGGCTGGCAAGGTAGTTCTGCCAATCGGAGTCTGTTGGAAATTTAAGCGGCGCTACGTGGCGGATCCGCTCCACATCGAACCAAAATTCCAGCCCGAGTGGTAACTGCCCCATTCGCCGCATGACTTCGATCGCGAAAGCATCCGCGGCGATTTCCTGCGCACGGCGCTGGTTGGGATCACGAACATCCGGCCGATGCTTCTTCAGGACGTGTCCAAGTTCGTGTGTCAGCAGAAACACAATTGTGTTCGCAAAATTCCGGTCCGCACGATTCTTGACTGCTGGTTCGTCGCGGGCGGTATCGGGAACGCCAAGCGTGCGGAAAACCGGAGGAAGCGGAGCTCGCGGCGACGCTGCCGCTTCGCGAAAGAGCAGGCCCACATAATCGCGCACAGTTGTGCCGTCGAATTCATGAGCGTTAAGCCACGCGTTCGCGACGCATAAATCTGCATAGAAACGAAGGGAAAGCGCAGGCAGATAGATCGTGTTGCCATCGGTATAGAATTCGAAGGGATCGCCGTTTGGGCCGGACGTCGGAAATTCGATTTTGACGGCGCTTAGCGCGCTTCGTTCGTTTTCGTTCAGTTGAGGCAGAATAGTTTCCTGGTATTCAGCCTTAATTTGCTCGCCGGAACGTGCCGCGTCGGCTTCCAATTTCTCCCGTGGGTAAAGCCGGGTGACGTTCTGCGCGAGCGCAACGCTGCAAATGAATGCCAGCGCGACGGCCAGGTATTTGCGCATGTCGCCTACTTTTTCTGAAAGTAATCGACTGCGGATTGACTGGTTGCCGGTGGACTGCCCCCCTTGTCCAGCCAGTCACGAAAATCCGCGATGTCGCCCCAGTCCTCCGCCCATAAAGGTTCCATCAGCGCGAATTTACCTCTGGAAACAGCGCGCTCGAGTACAGCACGGCTACCTGCATCGGCGCGTTCGAGCGAGCGATTCAGAGCAACGATGTCTTGTTCGGTTTCCGCTCGCATCCGTGCCCTGTCATTGTCCGTCTCCGGAACGGAGACTGCACCGACGAACTTGAATTCAGAGGCAGCGATAGTCCCGGGTTTAGGTGACGAACTCGCTTTTGCCGCGCGCGGCGAAACGGTGAGGGACACTGGCTTCACAAGCGAAAAGACGATCAACCCCGCTCCAAACAGAGCAAAGAAGACGCCGGGCCCTACCTTGCTGAGCTTGATTTTATTTCCACCTGCAAACGAAAATTCGCCGCCGCCGCGGTCGCGACCTCCTTTGGTTGCCAAACCAAGAAAAAGCCGATAACCAAAATAGATCAGCACGGCGCCAATCAGGACGCCGAGGATCCGCTCGACCATCCGAAAGATGATGACCATGGACTGGGGGTCCACAGACCTTGTCTAACAAATCATGCCCCGTAAGGCAATGCAGATCTTTGATCCGAACAACAGGATTACGCGCTTGTCGCGACGGCTGAGTCCTTCAAGCGTTGAGCGACATCGGCCGCGGACAAGGCGGCGATCAATTCATTCAGATCGCCGTCCATCACGCGATCAAGATTATGGAGTGTTAAGCCGATGCGATGGTCTGTGACGCGGTTCTGCGGAAAATTGTAGGTGCGGATTTTTTCTTCACGTCCGCCGGTGCCAATCTGGCCGCGGCGTTGTGCACTGTATTTTTCCGCTTCTTCGCGCTGCTTTCGTTCCAGTAACCGGGCGCGCAGAATGGAGAGCGCACGCTCTTTGTTTTTGATCTGGCTACGGCCATCCTGACAACGAACGATTGTGCCTGTCGGAATATGCAATACCTGCACAGCCGAATCGGTTGTATTCACGCCCTGCCCGCCAGGTCCGCCGGAGCGCGATACTTCGATTCGCAAATCTTCGGGCTTCAGTTCGAGATCAACGTCCTCAGCCTCGGGCAGCACCGCAACGGTTGCGGTGGAGGTATGAATGCGGCCCTGCGCCTCAGTGGCAGGTACGCGTTGGACACGATGAACGCCGCTTTCGTAACGGAGTTTGCGGAAGACCGATTCGCCGGAAACCCGGAAGATGGCTTCTTTAAAGCCGCCAAGCTCTGATGGACTGGATTCGAGGTCCTCGGTTTTAAGGCCGGCGGCTTCTGCGTAACGATGATACATCCGGTAAAGGTCGGCGGCGAAAATTGCCGCTTCGCTTCCGCCGGTTCCCGCTCGGATTTCCACAATTGCGTCCCGGTCTTCATTTTCATCCGGCGGCAACAATGCAATCTGGACTTCGCGTTGGAGATCGGACACTCGCTTTTCGAGCTCCGGAATTTCATCGTCAGCAATAGCCGCGATTTCAATATCACCTGACATCGCCAACTCGCGATTGTCGTCCAGTTGCTTCTGCGCACTTTCCAACTCTTTCCACTTCGTGAGCAGTTGCCTGATGCTGGCGTGCTCGCGCATGATCCCTCTGGCGCGCTGGCGATTTGAAAAAAGATCAGGATCGGCGATTTCGCGCTCGAGCTGATCAAAGCGCTCGCGCTTGAATTGAATTAGAGAGTTAAAGTCCATGTGGTGGTTTGCAGCCACGGCGGGGCCTCGCCGTGAGAAGAACGCCCCGACCGAGCGAGGCGGCTAAAGATCAGCTAAGCTTTCTTTTCGGCTCGCGCGGCCTTGGTGCTGCCGTAGCGCCGCGCAAATTTCTCGACGCGGCCAGCCGTATCCACGAATTTCTGTTCGCCGGTGAAAAAGGGATGACAAGCGGCGCAAATGCCGATCTTAATATCGCGGCGCGTGGAGCGGGTATGATACACCGCCCCGCATGCGCATACCATATCGGTTTCGTGATACGCTGGATGAATATCGGCCTTCATTTTTGGAAAAGAGCGCGCAATCTACTCGCGCCGCTGGCTTCGCGCAAGGGATGAAATCCTCGGATCAGTTGCTGCAAGCTTGGAACGAGACAGTCGCCAGAAAACGCGATGCTCCAGCCATACTTTCAACGAGTGGCGAAATTGTCCGCACATTCGGGGACATCGAACAAGTCACGTTAGAGCTATCCCAAAGTCTCGGCGCTTTCACTGAGGGCGAGATCCTCGCGGTCCAAATCGGGAACCACGATGCTTGGCCCTCGATTGTGATCGCATGCTTGCGGAGAGGGTTGGTTGTTCTTCCTCTCGAGAAGTCAGTCAGCCAACAACAACGTGACGAGGCTTTTAAGTTATGCAAAGTGAGCGGCACAGTGTTCGTCGGGCACGGTGCCGGCGGTCTGCAAATCAGTCGCCTGGAGACATCCGCTACCCCTCTAAACTGGGGTGAACACCGTCCGGCGCTGTTAAAGTTAACGTCCGGTACGACGGCGACGCCGCGCGCCGTCCGGTTTCGTAGCCAGCAACTTTTGGCCGATTGCATTCAGATATGTGAGAGCATGGGGATTACCTGCGATGATCTGAACTTCGGCGTTATCCCGATATCGCACTCCTATGGGTTCAGCAATCTACTCACGCCATTGATCGCCCGCGGCGTACCGATGGTCGTCAGCCGCGATAGAACGCCGCGCGCGATTCTGGCTGATGTTGCGCGCAGCGAAGCGACTGTTTTCCCGGGAATGCCCGTTTTTTACCAGGCCTTTTGTGAAATGGAGCAGCTTCCGGCATTATCCAAGCTCAGGCTGTGCATTTCGGCCGGAGCGCCTCTGCCGAGGGCAATTGCGAAAAAATTCCAGGAAAAATTTAATCAGCCGATTCATTCATTCTACGGTGCATCCGAGTGTGGCGGAATTTGCTACGATCGTGAAGCGATGGACGCAGACGAGGGATTCGTTGGCGGGCTGATGAAAGGCGTAAATATTGAAATGATCGATCCAGGCGCGTCCGCGAGTCAGGTGCGGGTACGCAGTGCGGCGGTGGGTGATGGCTATTTTCCAGAACCGGAGAACGAAAAGTTAGGCGCTGGAATGTTTGTTCCGGACGATCTTCTGTCCCGAACAGATTCTGGATTCAAAATCGTCGGAAGGGTTTCCGACGTGATCAACGTGGCTGGCAAAAAAGTGAATCCGGCAGAAGTAGAAGCGCATTTGCTGCGGTTTACTGGTGTGCGGCAAGCGGTCGTGTTCGGTCGCCCTGCGGGCCCGGGTGGGCTGCGCAATGAAGAGGTTTCGGCCTGCGTAGTAACAGAACCGGGCATAAGGGAGATTGACCTTTTGCAGTTTTGCCGCACGGAGCTGAGCACCTGGCAAGTTCCAAAACAGATTTTCATTGTGGACGCAATTCCGGCGAACGAGCGCGGAAAAATCAGCCGGCGCGAGCTTTCTCGACACTTCTCAGCGGACCGCCGGCCGTCTTCGTCCCCGTGATTGGGTTCTTGATAAACCGGGCATATGGGATTTGCTTACGTGGAGAGGAACATTATGCGGAAATCATCCGGTGAGCCCAAATCAATAGAAGCGGAAATCGAATCTTCGAACAGCGAAGAGCGAGGCCAGGACCAAGGCCGAGAGCAGGAGAAGCTGGCGCAATCGGAAGGCTTAGAAGGCCCGCAGGTGGAGGAGTCATTTCAAGACACCCCTGGCAGCACGGAAGCTACACAGTCTGACGATTGGTGGAGCGCATCACCACAGAGTGGAGATTGGGGCGACCAACCCACGGCCGATCAGACGGACGAAGGTAGTCCTTCAAAGGAGGGGCGGACTGCTGATGTCTATTTCTGTGGGCACACGACCTTCTTTCCGTTAAACCGTGCCCTGCAGGCGATCTCAAGAGAGAAGCTGACGGGCTTGTTGCGGTCTTTTTGGGACCAGGAGCCAATCGATCTTTTGGCGCGAGATGGAGAGATTGTATTTGTGACTAGCAGAGATCCGGAGTTGTACTGTCCCGAGACTCCTGATTTTCTTGCTGGCGTCGACGAAGGGAGTGCTGCCAGCGCTCGCGACGAACAGCGACAAACCGGAACTCCGTTCTTTCTCGCTCTTGTGCGCCAGGAATTAATGAGTCGCGAGTCAGCGCTGGATTTGATGCGGCAATATGGGCAAAAGCTTTTCTCGCAGCTTTGGAAGGCACCACGCGTGTGGATGATGTTTGAGAAGAATTCGGATCTCGTGACAAACGCTGCCGATTTACCCGGCGAGCCGGACGTTCGCGACTGGGCCCTGGAAACGCTGCGCCTTGTTGAGAACATCGATGAGACAGCTCATTTCGACCCTGCGTCAATCCCCGCTTATACAAAAGATGGGTTCGAGCGGATTCAAAAGCTGAAGCTGACGCCAGATGAAGCGCAGTTCGCGTCACAATTCAATGGCAGCCGCTCGGTGCAACAAATCGCAAAGAACTTGCGACTCGATTTAAAGTCGGCAAGGCAAATGCTCTTCCGGTTTGTTGCGCTTGAAATAGTTGAATGCTGGCCAGCCAGCACCGCGGCAAAACCAGAGCAGCAAGGCCTCTTTCAGCGTTTTGGCCGGAAGGCCCGGCGCGACCGTTAGCTCTGACAACGGTCGGCCATCTCTCATGAAGAGAAATGTATTGGTCGTCGACGTCGGCGGCACGTACGTGAAACTGCTGCGGTCGCGCAGGGACCAACATAAGTTCAGTTCCGGCTCGCGACTCAAACCGGCGCAACTAATTACAAAAATCAAGGAGACGACGCGCGGATGGAAATTTGATCGCGCTTCGATCGGGTTTCCCGCGCCGATACTGGGCGGCCGAATCGTGAGAGAGCCGAAACACCTCGGAAAAGGATGGGTCGGTTTCAATTTCTCCAGGGCCCTCGGTGTTCCTGTGCGACTTGTTAACGATGCTGCCCTGCAGGCGCTCGGGAGTTATCGAGGCGGGCGAATGCTTTTTTTGGGGCTCGGCACAGGGTTGGGATCAGCATTGGTCTGGGATAGGACTCTGATGCCGCTCGAATTGGGTGATCTGCCGTATCGCGAGGAATACATCATTGAAGAGTACCTGGGCATTCCGGGACTGACGCGGTTAGGCGAGAAAAAATGGAAGCGCGAAGTAACGTATGCGGTCATCCAGTTGCGCAAAGCTTTCGTGGCTGACTATGTCGTGCTTGGAGGCGGTCTTGTGCATCGTTTCAGGCGTCTACCTGAAGGAACAAAACGCGGCCAGAATGAGAATGCTTTCCTGGGTGGTATGCGTTTATGGGAGACCAGAAGCCATTCGCGCGAACCAAAGTGGATGGTTCTTTGACACGCGACTCCAATCTCGACGCTTTATGCGCCCCGTGTCTGCGAAAATGGACGAGGATAGCAAGCGGGTTTGCCTGCAAACGACTATAATCCACCGGAGTATTTCCGGCGGATCCGTGGCGAAGATTTCAACCAATGCAATGGCCAGTGTTTCTTCAATGCCTTGAATTTGCGTTGTTTCTTTTTGGCCTCACGGTGTGCCAGGCGCAGTTCGTTAAAAACCTTGGCATCGTGAATTAACCCCCGAAGCGTATAGCGTTTCATGATCGGGCTAACGCTTCAAAACCGGGCTTACGGCATCTTCTCAGCCGCTGGAGAAAACTAACCCGACTCTTATTTACGTTGTGAGAGGAACGCGCCAGGCGGGTTATCTCAGGACCCGGCGCGTCCTTCGCTTGGAGGAACACGCAAGCAGGCTATCCGGCAGCCCTGCCCGAGGTCAACCACTTTTCGCAGCCTGACGTGTGCAGGCCAATGGGACGCGGAGGAGCGAGAGCGGGAGCGCGCCATTGTACGGTGGCGACACGCGCGCCCCATTGGAGGAATTTGCAGGTTATGGGAGACGCAGACTGAGTGTCAATCCAAGATTCACAGCGCGTGCGTTCATGCCACGCCTTGACTTGACCACCACGACTCGTGACGCACTTTGAAAAATTGCCAGGGAGGGGACTCGAACCCCTAAGGATTGCTCCACCAGATCCTAAGTCTGGCGCGTCTGCCAATTTCGCCACCCTGGCAAGCCCGCTCCGATTTTAGTTTTTCGGGTATCGATTGCAAATCGCCGGAGGGCCGTAAGGGTCCAGGACGTCTCCGATGATGTCTGTGGCTCCCCTGAAATCGCAGTTACTCGCCCAGTGGACCGAACCCGTCGAATTGTTGGATTAGGACGCGGTGCGGACCGTGTGTTACATCCACAAATGTGGGACTGGTAGTCAATCCATATGCCACAACGGATTGCTTATAAACGTTGTACTGTGTTTGATTGCCGACCAGGATTCTGTCCTTGGTCGCAGTCGGATAGACATAATACAATCTTCCCTTGTATGACACGGTGGAGACCTGCCCGGCTGGCAATTGGCTCAATTGCTGTTGCTGTTTGGGCGTAGTTACGGTTTTTGATCTGAATCCCGCTCGCACCAGCAGGTTTTCTTTTTGCGATTCCGCATTTGTGCCTTCGGCCGTGCTCTGGCATCCGCACATTAAACCCAGTAAGGGCACCACCAGCAGCATGTTCGTAAATAAAAATATTTTTTTCATGTTTCTCATTTCTTTGTTTGGCTTCGCTTTTGCCGCTTTGTTTCTGGAACGTCAAAGCAAATTTTGGGAAGCACAGGCTTCAGCCAGCTAATTCCCGGCTTCGTATTCTAATCAGCGCTACGATGCACCCGGATTTGGAGCTGGCGCTGTAGGAGGTGTAACAGGCTTCGGTGCTGCCGCAGGCGGCGCCGCCTTCTTTTTTGCCGCGGCCTCGGCGGCAGCGGCGAGCTTTGCATCGACCTGAGCGGCGTCGGTTGGCGAGATCCGGCGATAATAGTCGTTAGATTTTGCAAGATCATCCTTGCGCAGTAAAAGCGCGTCGAACCGTTCGCGACGGCTCAGCTCGAAGTCTTTGTCCATCTTGATCGCCTCAAACGGGCAAACCTCGACGCAAATCTGACAGCTCATGCATACAGAAATGTCGATGTCGAAGATTTTCGGGTAAAATTGTGGTTTACCCAGGTAATCTGGTTTCTTGTCGTCGCTTTTAACGATGTAAATGCACTGTGGCGGACACTCTTTCTCGCAAATCTTGCAGGCCACACATCGCAGCCCCGCCTGCGCATCGTCTCCGTCGTAAACAAGGAAGGGAAAGTTCCGGTAATTCTCCGGCAACGGGCTTCGTTCCTCCGGGTACTGAACCGTAATCAACCGTTCCTTGTCGAAATAACTTCCGACAAAGTTGCGAGCTGTAACCGCCATTCCCTTGAGTATGCCTGTGCCGATCATCGATCTACTTCTCCCATGACGATATCGATACTGCCCAGAATTACCATTACATCGGCAACCGTATGGCCCAGACACATGTCTTCCAGAACGGTCAGGTTGATGAAACTCGGCGGACGCACTCGATATCGATATGGGTTTATTCCACCGTCGCTGATCAAATAGAAACCAAGCTCGCCTTTCGGCGCTTCAATGCGTCCATAAGCTTCACCAACTGGCGGTCGGAAGGCGCGGATTTTCACCTTCGGGTTTACGATCGCGCCGTCAGGAATTTGCTCGAATGCCTGCTTTAGAATTCCAACACTTTCACGCATTTCCAACACGCGGAGCATCAGGCGGTCGTAAGTGTCACCGTGATCGCCCAACGGAACCCGAAACTTAAAACGCGGATAGAATCCGTAGCCGTCCACCTTTCGGAGATCATAATTCAGGCCGCAGGCGCGGAGCATGGGACCAGTGATCCCCGCGTTGACTGCGAGCGCCGACGAGATCTTTCCAACGCCCTGCGTTCGGGCGATAACGACTTCGTTGCCGACGATTAATTGTTCAAGCTCGTCGACGAAGCGTGGAAACAGATCGACGATCTTCCTGGCGCGTGCGAGCCACTCCGGGCTGGCGTCGACGCGGCAACCGCCGAAGCGCATGTAATCGCACATCATGCGCGAACCTGACAGCGACTCGAACAGGTCGAGGATTTTCTCGCGTTCGCGGAAAGCGTACATCAGCGGAGTGCCCCAGGCGCCCATGTCATTCAGTAAAAACCCGAGTAGCGAGGCATGATTTTGCAGGCGGGTTAGCTCTGCGAGAATCACGCGCAGGTACTCAGCGCGCTCGGGAACATCGATGCCAGCCAATCTTTCAACGCTGAGCGCATAGGCCCAGTTGTTGGTCATGGAGCAGAAATAGTCGAGTCGGTCGGTGTATGGCATCGAGGCCAGATAACTCGCATTCTCGCCAATCTTCTCATGATTGCGGTGCAGATATCCAAAAATCGGTTTCAACTTCCGCACGATCTCGCCATCGAGTGCAACATTCATCCGGAACACGCCATGCGTAGATGGATGTTGCGGCCCCATCGAAACCTCAAGTAGCTCGCCCTCGAGGCGAGAGCCCATGCTCACGGGTGGGCGCTCCATCGCTTCGACTGTTTCAACAATCGCAGTCACGTTCCCTGCACTCCTTCAACGATGCTGTCTCCTCCATCGTTCTGAGGCCGCGAGGCATAGTGGCCCCTGGCTCTCTCCAGAACTTTGTCGTGGGGCGTCGGTTCGTATTCGTAATCGTCCGGCTCCTGGTAGTCTTTGCGCATCGGATAATCTTCGAACTCGTCCCACATCAGGATTCGCCGCAAGTCGGGGTGCCCCTCGAACTCGACTCCGTAGAGATCGAAAATTTCACGTTCTTGAAATTCAGCACTGCGCCATACCGACGTCAGCGATGGCAGGCGGACATTTTGTCCGCGATCTACAGTACGCAGTCGGATGATCAGCGGGCCGTGTTTATGAGTAATCGAGTAAAGGTGATAAACAGCTTCAAGGTATCCGGGAACTTTTTCCTCCACCTTTTGCTCAACTTCTTTTTCCACTCCATCAACAACCTGCTTCAGCTTCACAGTTTTCTTGACCACGCGATCCAGCCAGTCAACTCCGGTCACATTGGAACAGAAGTCCAGGCGCAGCGTAGGATCATCGCGCAGGAATTGTGCGACGGCTCGCGCATGTTCATTATCGATTTGGAGTGAGCGCTGCTGTGAGGGACTGGCGTTGGGCAGGATCTCAACCCGCGCCCCAGGCACGGCAGCCTCGATTTGCGCTTTGACCTGCTCCAGACTCTCCATTCGTTAGGCGCGTTCGAGCGCCGGCGGATGAAACACGGCTGGGTTTAGTGGTGGCTCGAGGTCGTGCTTTCCGAAGGCAGGCACCGGAAATTCGCTTGGTTGCTCTCTATTCAAATGAGCAGCCTGTTCTGTTCCTCTCAACTTCTGCTCGTCGATCTTACGCTGCAACTCCATGAATGCATGTAAAAGCGCCTCCGGCCGTGGTGGGCAACCGGGGATATAAACATCGACCGGAACGTAGCGGTCGATTCCCTTGAGAACGTTGTAGCCTTGTTTGAACGGGCCGCCTGAGATCGCGCAGGCGCCCATTGCAATGACGTATTTCGGGTCGGCCATCTGATTGTAAAGACGCACGATCTGTGGTGCCATTTTTTTGGTCACGGTTCCCGCCACAATCATCAGGTCAGCCTGACGCGGTGATGGCCGGAAAACCTCTCCTCCAAAACGCGCCAGATCATAGCGCGACGCCGCCGTCGCGATCATCTCAATCGCGCAACATGCCAGTCCAAACTGGAGCGGCCAGATGGAGTTTTTGCGCCCCCAGTTGTACAGCTCCTGCATTGAGGTTACCCAAACGCCCTGTTGCTGCAGTTTGCCTCGCAAGCTCTCGTCGATTCCTTCGCTCATTGCTCGCCCTCTAATGCCTGGAAAAAGATTTCCTTATCGTTCCCACTGCAAACACCCCTTACTCCAAGCCCAAACCAGTCCTTCAATTAGTAGAAATAAGAAAACCAATATCGCGATGAACGCGCCGACAGGCAAACCAGTGAATGCCACGGCGAACGGAATCAGAAAGATCGCTTCCACATCAAAAATGAGAAATATGATTGCATACAAATAGTACTGCGAATGGAACTGGATTTGCGCGTCACCAAGTGATTCGACGCCGCATTCGTAAGTCGCGTTTTTCTGTGGGCCGGGTTTTGGCGGTTGAAAAAAATGCCGCCACAGCCAGGCCAAGCCAAGCGGGATCAAAGGAAAGACCAGCGCGACGCCGATGAAAATGACGATAAACAGATAAGGATTCGGCTTCATCGATACTGGTCAAAACTCACTTGGAGCGTACCACTGGCCAAGTTTGTACTTTCTGGAGTTCTTTGTCACTCCAAGCGTTGCGGAGCAGGGAAATTTCCCCGGTTGCTCGCGAGATGTCGCACCGCGTTCACATGGCAACTGCGTGACTGTCTAAATGGGTATTTCACCGACTTAGACCTGCTAACCTGTGACTCAGAGGGATCGAGCGTGTTAGGGCTTGTCGCCGCCCGATTTTCGACCGAACCAACGTCGCTTCTTCGGTTGTGGTTCTTCGGCGGGAGTTGCTTCTTCAGCGGGTTTCTCCTGCTCGGCAACAGGCTCTTCTTTTACCGGTGTCGTCGTTTCCGCCTCCGCTTTAGGCGGGGCTGCTTCAGTTTCTTTCCGTTTCGCCTTTTTGTCTTTCTTCGGCTTCTGCTCGATGACTTCCGCGATATCAACCCATTCGATGAATGCCATTGGCGCGGAGTCACTCTTGCGTTGACCCAGCCTCACGATACGGGTGTATCCACCATTCCGCTCCGCCGATCTCGGCGCGACGTCATCAAAAAGCTTCTTCACGGCCCGCTTCTGCCGCAACGTCGCCAAAGCTGTTCGCCGGGCATGGATTGAGCCTTTTTTCCCAAGGGTAACCATCCGTTCGGCCAATGGGCGAACTGCCTTCGCTTTCGCCAGTGTGGTCTTGATGCGCTGATGTTCGATCAACGAACAAACCTGATTAGCCAGCAGCGCCTTGCGGTGCTCAGCAGTGCGGCCCAGTTTGATTCTCTTTTTTTGATGTCTCATGACGCTGCGGAACGTGATTCTAGAGCGAACTCTTACTCTTCGCCAGCGACTCCGCTCGGAACGGCACCATCACTGCTCACGGGCGCATCCAGCAGACCGGGCTCAAATTTCATGCCCAAGCTCAAGCCGAGCTGTTGTAGCTTGTCTTTAATTTCGTTCAACGATTTTTTGCCGAAATTACGATACTTCAGCATTTCCGCTTCCGTTTTTTGAGCAAGCTGACCCACCGAGGTGATATTGGCGTTATTCAAACAATTGGCCGCGCGCACGCTGAGCTCGATCTCGTTGACGCTCATGTTAAGAAGTTTCTTGAGCTTCAGATTTTCTTCGCTCACGCCAGCAGGCGTCTGATCGAACTCGATCACCTCTTCGTTGAAGTTCACGAAGACGTCCAGGTGATGTCGCAAAATGGCGGAGGCCTGGAGTAAAGCATCGTCAGGCGTCAGCCGGCCATCGGTCCAGATCTCAAGAACGAGTTTATCGTAGTCAGTGCGCTGACCGACACGGGTGTTTTCGACCGCGTATTTTACGCGGGTGACGGGCGAAAAGATGGAATCAATTGGAATCAGACCAATCGGCTGGTCAGGACGTTTGTTTTCCTCAGCAGTAGCAAAGCCGCGACCAACGCGCACATCGAGCTCCGCGTCGAACTTGTGCTTTCTGTCGAGGGTACAAATGATCTGTTTGGGATTAAGGACGTCGTAACCCTGGACGGTTTGAATGTCGCCTGCCGTCACTTCGCCCTCTTTGTTTATACTAAGCGAAAGTTTTTTCGGCTCGTGGTCGTCCGCTTTGAATTTCACCTTTTTAAGGTTGAGCACGATATCGGTCACGTCCTCTACGACATTGGGAAGTGTGGCGAACTCATGTTGGGCGCCTGCAATTTTTATAGCGGTGATGGCTGCGCCTTCCAGCGAGGAAAGCAGAACGCGCCGGAGCGAGTTCCCAATGGTATGGCCATAGCCGGCTTCAAAGGGTTCGGCGGTGAATTTAGCGTATGTATCAGTAGCTGTGCTCTCGTCCTTAACGAGAGTTTTCGGCATCTCAAAACGACCGTAACGGATTGGCATCTTGTATTTTCAATTGTCGATTTTCGATTGGCGATTGAAGACCAGAACGGCAAACAATCGAAATCCGAAAAATCTTAAATCGAAATTCCTTATCTTCACCGGGTTCCCCCTGGCGAGTGCGGCTCCACGTCCAGCGACGGAAACCCAGGGACCAACGGCGCAATTACAAAACTCGCTGCGAAGCGGGCAATAAACCCGAAATGGCTTATTTTGCAAGCACGGAATGCCTCAACCCAGGCTGTTACTCCACCCTGGGGTCAACTGGCAGCTCAGCCTTCGACGATCTCGTCAGGCAACTCGTTTGGATTTGCCGGCGAGGTTCTCGGGAAATGGATCGCCAGCAGTCTGCCGACTTCATTAACCGCTTCGATGAGCGCCTGGCTGAATTTTTCGTGTTGAAAGTGAGCGCGCATTCCGTCGACAACTCGTTGCCAGAATTGTTCGCCACAACGCTCGTGAACCGCCTTGTCACCAACCACGGCGATCTTATGGGCTCTCGGTGCTACAAAAATAAGGACGGCGTTGCGCTTCCCGGTCTTGTGCATTGCGAGCTGCTGAAATTTTTTTCGCGCAACCACTACGGGATCGGTGTCGAATTTCCCCCGCTGAATGTAGATACGAATCTCGCCGGAAGTTTTCGACTCCGCTTCACGAATCGCGCTCACAATGCGCTCATGCTCAAGCCGGCTGAGAAATTCTTTTGTTCGCATTTGTTACCAACTTGACCCCGCCCCGCCTCCGCCAAAACTGCCTCCGCCTCCGCCGAAACCGCTAAATCCGCCGCCACCTCCGCCTCCCGACGACCAACCCCCACCGCCTCCGGGAAAAAATACGGGGCCTCCTCGGCGCGATGAATAACCGTACCCGCCGAGTCGCCGCATCATTCGCGAGATTACGAACAGGGCGATGAGAAAAATAATGAAAAATAAGAAACCTGGCGTGCCGCCACCGCGGCGATTTCGTTCTGCAACAGTGTTCCCGGATCCCTTGTATTCGCCTCGTATGGCTTTGAAAATCGAATCGATTCCAATGGCGATTCCGCCTTCGTAATTGCCGTTGCGAAAATAAGGTTTGATTTTGTATTCCGTGATATCAAACGCCGTGGCATCCGGCAGCGCGCCTTCCAAGCCGTAACCGACCTGGATAAACATTTTGCGGTCTTGCACGAAGACAAAGAGGACCACGCCATTGCGACGGTCTTTCTGGCCAACTCCCCATCCCTGGGCTACACGCTGTGTGTAATCCGCGATATCCGAGTCGGTCTGCATTTTCGGAAAAATCGCGACTACCACCTGGTCGGAGGTTTCGCGCTCGAATTGGGCGAGCTCTTCATTGAAACGCAGTGCTGCGGCCTTGGACACGACGCCGGCGTAATCATTAAAATAGCCGGTCGGTTTTGGCGGGATAACTTCCGCGGCTCGCGCTTCCAGGGTCAATAGCGCAAAGAATGCGGCCACTAACGGCAGAATGTACTTGGCGGGCAATGTTTGCCGTAGCCTCCTTGTCGGCCACGGGGTCGCGAGCCGCCCGCCCGTTGCTGCCGCAAGATTGAGAATCACCTTATGGCGAGGTAGCTGTCGCTGGTGTCGGCGCAGGACCCTGATTCAGATTCGCGGCCGGCGTCGGGGCCTGGCCAAAATTAAATTGCACGTTCGGTGCTTTCTCTGCGCCGGGTTGGGCTGTGAAAAACGGCCGTGGTTGAAATCCAAACATCTTGTTCAGCATGTTCGTTGGGAATGTGCTGAGGGCGGTATTGTACTCCTGGACTGCACTGTTAAAATTGTTTCGCTCTACCGAAATGCGATTCTCCGTGCCTTCCAGCTGTGCCTGTAAACTGAGAAAGTTTTGGTTAGCCTTCAACTCCGGATACTGCTCCACCACCACAAGTAAACGCGAAAGAGCATTGCTCAATTGTCCTTGCGCGGCCTGGAATTGCTGGAGTGTTGCTGCATCGGTGGGTGCCTTGTTTGGGTCCAATTGCACACGCCCAACGCTGGCTCGCGCGTTTGTCACCTCGGTTAGGGTCGATTTTTCGAAATTCGCCGCGCCCGAAACTGTGTTGACCAGGTTCGGAATCAAATCTGCACGCCTCTGATAAACGGACTGCACATCGGCCCATTTTTTATTCACAGCCTGTTCAAGCGCGACCAGCCGGTTGTAGGTGCCGCAGCCAGTCAGCACGTGCGCCGCCACTAGCGCGATGATCAACACCGCGCATCTCGACGTAAGTGTCTTCATAAGTGCGATGGTTCAGTAATTGTATAGGGAAGTCAACTCTCATGGCGGAGACATAGCACTTCGGTGAACGCCAATGGATCCCACTACAGACCTAAAATTAGTCGCAGGAAGTGCGCATCCGAAAATTTTGCGTTGGATCCCTGGCGCACAATGATTGCCTGCAACGACGGAATCATGAATAGGCGTTGATATCCCGAGCCCAGTGCTACGATCATGTCGGCTGGTGCGTCTTTGCAGAAGCAAACATTTGTCCACTTCGCATCCTGCCAGGGGACGTCCAGCATGCGTTCCATATCTGCCTCGCGGCCGGCTGGCGCCTGTTGATTCAACCAAAACGTGAGTCCATATGCCGGGTTTGTCGGGGAGCCCGCAAACGCTTCTCGCAACAGAGCTGCCGGAATAATTTGCCGGCCGTTATAACTGCCGTGTCCGAGAACCAGCTCGCCGAGACGCGCCCACTCCCGAGCAGTCAGTTCAAAGCCCGTCGCGGGCAGCGGATTGCCGCGAGCGTCTTTTTTGAAGTTGAGCCCGTCCAACCCAAGCCGCTTCGAGATGCGTCCTTCGAAATAGGCAATCGTGTTCCGCCCCTTGAGCTTTCGGCGCAACAACTCGGAAAAGATCTGCAAATGACTTGGCCCATAAATAAAAGCCCACCCTGGTGAAGCAATCGCCGGCAGCCGAACTGCCATTGCATTTCGATCCCGGATCGACGGCCGTTGAAGACGGGAGGCAGCTTCAATGCCGTCGGTTTGGTTCAGCAACTGCCTGATTGTGATCTGGGATTTCCGCGGATCGCTCTTCCATTCCGTGATGGTGTCGCAAACAAGATCGTCGAGTTTGAACAATCCATCTCGCGCCGCTGTAAGCGCAGCAAGTCCCCAAAAACTTTTTGTCCCGCTGAAAATCGGCCATCGCGCACGCGCCGATCCGCCATTGGCATAATGTTCGAAAATTGTGCGCCCATTTTGGATCACCAGCATGGAAGCACCGCGCTTGCCCTCCGAGTACTTTGAGGCTCGCGCACAGTCACCTGGCTGTATCTCAATACCAGCTGACTGGGATACTGAAATACTGAGGAACAAAAAACTGGTTACCTGCGCGACGCATAAGCATAAACGGCCGCCCATCTGTGAATCGCGTCTGAAATAAGGAGCTACGATTCCGATTCGCCGGCCGAACTGGGCGAATTCGTCGCGCCGGCTTCGCCGGTCGCAACGCGTGCTTTCGGCAAATGCCGCGTGCGCAGCTCTTCTACATTCGGCAATTCGTCCAGATTCCGCAGACCGAAATGATCGAGAAAAAACTGCGTGGTCTCATAAAGAAGCGGGCGCCCCGGGATCTCTGCCCGGCCCGCGATTTTCACCAGGCCGCGTTCCATCAACGTTTGCAGCACGCCATCGATGTTCACTCCTCGCACTGCTTCCACATCTGCGCGCGTGATCGGCTGCCGATATGCAATGATTGCGAGCGTCTCGAGTCCGGGCGCGCTTAATCGGGCGGGTTTCGGCGCCGGAAAAAGCCGGCGCACCCATACACCATATTGCGGATCGGTCGCCATCTGCCAGCCATCAGCCTTTTCATTGAGTTGAAACGCTCGCTGTTGCTCGATGTATTCAACTTTCAATTGTTCAAGAGCCGCAGCAACCTCTGCCTCCCTGACGCGCGCGAATTCGTTAGGCGAGAATTCATCTTCCGCGCCTGCTCCCTTGATTGCTTCTGTCAATTCGCGGATGGAAAGAGGTCTTTGGGCGCTAAATAAGAGCGCTTCAATCACCCGGGGCAAAGTCATACGTCAGACAAATTCAATTTTTTCCTACGCTCCGATGGCGCTTTGTATTGCATCGGCGATTCGATCCGCTTGTCTATCGATCTTTTCAATCTCGCGGCCTTCAATAAGCAGACGAATTTTGGGCTCGGTTCCTGAATAGCGTAGTAAAACGCGACCTTTCCCGGATAGCTCCCTCTCTGCTTCGTTCACCAGTTTCATTACCGCGTCCAGCTCGGCTAGAGGACGCTTCTCTTTAACCTTCAAATTTCGTTGCGCCTGCGGGTATTTTTCCAAACAGGCCTTCAACTTACTCAATGGTTGCCCGGTCTTGTGCATGATGCATAAAACCTGCAAAGCACTGATGATCCCGTCGCCGGTGGTAGTGAAATCGCGGAAAATCAGGTGTCCGCTTTGTTCGCCACCGAGATTGAGTTTTCTCTGTGTCATCTCTTCGATCACGTAGCGGTCACCGACCTTGGTACGCACGACTTTTCCGCCCTTACCGGCGAGCGTTTCATCCAGGCCAAAATTGCTCATGACGGTAGCGACCACGGTGTTTTGCTCGAGTCGGCCTGCGTTCAAGAGATCGAGGGCGGCAATGGCCAGGATCTCGTCGCCGTCAACAATATCGCCGTTTTCGTCGCACAACAGCACGCGATCGGCATCGCCGTCATGTGTAATGCCGACATCCGCGCCACTCGTCTTGACGATGCGCTGAATTTCCTCGGGATGAATGCTGCCGCAGTTATCGTTAATGTTAATTCCGTTAGGTTGATTGTGTTCCACAAAAACCTCCGCGCCCAGTTCTCGCAGAACACAGGGCGTGGATTTGTAAGCAGCGCCATTTGCCACGTCCACAGCCACTCGCATTTCTTCGAGCGACATTCCTCGCGGGAAACTTGCCTTCGCGAATTCGACGTAGCGGCCCAGGGCGTCGTCGATACGTGTGGCGCGTCCGATGTTGCCGGCGGTTGGGCGGATTGAATCGATTTCGCCGGTAAAAACCAGCTGCTCAATTTTCTCCTCCACCTGATCGTCCAGCTTGTATCCATCGTGCCTGAAAAACTTGATGCCGTTGTCCTGATATGGATTGTGCGATGCCGAAAGAACAATGCCGGCGTCGGCTCGCAGTGATCGGGTGATATATGCCACCCCCGGCGTAGGCAACGGCCCGATGATAAGAACGTCAACGCCGAGTGAAGTGATGCCAGCGACCAGTGCGTTTTCGAGCATATAACCCGAAAGCCGCGTGTCTTTGCCGAGCACGATCTTGGGCCGCGCGCCGGCCGGAGTTTTGCGCGGATTTGACTGTGTGAAAACGTACGCCGCTGCACGTCCCAGTTTCAATGCAGTTTCGGCGGTAACGGGTTCCACGTTCGCCACGCCGCGCACGCCATCCGTCCCAAAGATCTTCTTTCCAGTCACGGCGTAATTGAAACGCTCGAACATTCGTTCGTAAACGGCAAAATTTGAAATTCGTTGAAATCCGGCGGCCTGCCTTCCGGGTCTAAAAGAGACGCATTGGACGCCACGGCGACAAGGGCTTAAGATTGGAGCGTTTTTTCAATTTTTAGCGCAGCGTGGATGCGAAAGCCGAGTTGCACGGTAAACGAGTACCGCCACAAGCGGAGCTGCCGCGAGAGTTCGGCGATTACGAATTGTTGGAGGAAATCGGGCGCGGCGGTCAGGGAGTAGTCTTTCGGGCCTGGCAAAAAAGTCTGAACCGCATCGTTGCCGTAAAAATTATTGGCATCGGTCAATTGACCACCAGCGTTCATTTGAAACGTTTGCGGCGCGAAGCCGAAGCCGCAGCAAAGCTAAATCATCCCGGGATCGTTCCGATTTACGAAGTCGGTGAACGCGAGGGCACGTACTACTTCAGCATGCGATTCGTCGAGGGAGACTGTCTCGACGAGGTAATCGAACGGCGTTCGATATCAGTTCGGCAGGCGGCAGAGCTCATCGCGAAGGTCGCGCGCACTGTGCACTACGCGCATGAACATGGGATTCTTCATCGAGATATCAAACCGGGAAATATCCTGTTGGATGCAGACGGGGAACCGCACCTGACGGATTTTGGTTTGGCACGATTAGTCGAGCACGGCAGCACGGTCACAGGCTCGCTGGAAATAATAGGCACGCCCAGTTATATGGCGCCGGAGCAGGCGGTGGGAAATAACGCAGGCATCAGTCGGGCAACCGATGTCTACGGACTGGGCGCAGTTCTCTACGAATTACTCACGGATCATCCGCCATTTTTCGGAGCCACTACCTACGAGACGATTCATTTGCTGCTGGATTCGGAGCCGCGACAACCCCGCGCATTGAATCCGAAAGTAGATCGCGATCTTTCCGCTGTTTGCCTGAAATGCCTGGAGAAAAATCCAAAGCACCGTTATGCATCGGCACTAGAGCTTGCGGAAGATCTTGAACGGTGGCTGTGGCACGAACCGATTCGTGCCAAACGCAGCGGGCCCCTTACACATCTTCGAAAATGGGTGCAACGGAACCCATTGACTGCAGCACTGATCATGGTGTCGGTTCTCCTCGCGATCGGTCTAGGCATGTTGACTTGGGAACGTGAATCGGATCGCAGGATCCCCGCGGGAATCGCTGTTCTTCCGTTTGAAAATTTGAGCGACGACAAAAGCGATGCCTTTTTTGCCGATGGCGTTCAGGACGATATCTTGACTAAGCTGGCGAAGATCGCGGATCTCAAAGTGATCAGCCGTACCAGCGTCATGGGATATCGCGGTAAACGCGATGTGCGCGAAATTGGGCGCGCCCTTGGTGTTTCACATGTTCTGGAAGGAACTGCTCGTCGTTCTGGTGGAAGGGTACGTGTAAACGCGCAGTTAGTGGACACCCGGACTGACGTCGGAGTCTGGGCGGATGAATATGAAACCGACCTGAAACAGGCATTCGCGATCCCAAGCGAGATCGCGCAGAAGGTCGCGGAGCAATTGCACGCCAAGGTCTCAGCTGCTGAGAAAGCTTCCATTCAACAGCCACCGACCAGCGACCTTGCTGCTTATGATCTTTACGTTCGCGCCAATAATCTTCTGTTAACAAGTTTCAGCAGTGCGGCCCAAGCCAACTTGCTCGAGGCGGCTGATCTACTGAATCAGGCCGTTGCCCGTGACTCATCATTTTTCCATGCGTATTGCCAGCTGGCCCACACTCACGGGCTCTTGTACCTGCTTGGAGTGGACCACACTCCGGAAAGGTTAAAGTTAATGGAACAAGCCGTTCAAACGGCGGTGCGCCTCCGTCCGGACGCAGGGGAAGCAAATCTGGCACGAGCGGAGAATCTTTATTTTGGATACCTGGATTACGATGGCGCCCTGGCTCAGTTGGAATTGGCCCGCCGAAGTTTACCTAACAATCTGCAGGTGTTTGCCGTGCAGGGTTACATTCAGCGACGCCAAGGGCGTTGGGACGAATCCACACGCAACCTTGAGCGAGCGATCGATCTCGACCCGCGGAACTTTTATTTGCTGCAGCAGATTGCCATTAGCTACGGGCTTCTCAGGCGCTATTCAGACGAGATATCGGTGTTGCAGCGAGCGTTGGCCATCGAGCCGGATGACGTTAACACGAAGGTAGCGCTGGCTGCGGTTCAATTTCATTGGAAAGGCGATACCCGTCCTTTGCATCAAACTATCGACACGATTCGGTCTAAGAATCCCGGCGCGCTGCCGAATGTTGCCAATGATTGGCTGAGCTGTGCACTTGCCGAGCGCAACGTAGCCGAAGCAACAAACGCATTGAATTCATTCGGTGATACGCCGTTGACTGATTATGTGGTGCACGTCAATCGTCCGTTCGTTGAAGGCGTTCTGGCGCGTCTGATGAAAGACGAAGCCAAAGCCCATGCTGCATTTACAGAGGCGCGCACAATTCAAGAAAAAGCAGTTCAAGACGAACCTGACTACGGCCCTCCTCTATGCGTCCTTGGCTTGATCGACGCGGCTCTTGGACGCAATGAGGACGCACTGCGCGAAGGGCGCCGCGCGGTTGAGCTGCTGCCGGTGGGCAAGGATGCGATCAACGGTCCGTTGATGATCAAGTATCTCGCCATGATCGCTGCGTGGATCGGCGATAAGGAGCTAGCCTGCGAGCAGCTGGCGATCGCTGTGCGGCCCCCGAGCACTGTGAGTTACGGCCAGTTGAAGCTGGAGCCGAACTGGGACCCCTTGCGCGGCGATCCGTATTTCGAAAGCATCGTCGCCTCCCTGGCGCCAAAATAATCGCTTTGCTTTCATGCGGGCAACCCGCGCAAAGGACTCTGTCTCTGCCGCCGAAATCGCAGATCAGCTCTGGTCGCCGGTTGCTGTTTCGGCAGCGTTCATCTCGTTGATTTTTCGATGCAACGTGCGGCGGCTGATGCCGAGCTTTTTCGCTGCGGCAGTGACGTTACCATTCGTTGCCGCAAGCGCCTGTGCGATCAATTTTCGTTCGGTTTCGTGTAAATCGAGCGGACTCGTAATTTGCTCGAAGACTTGAGCCGAAACTCCACCAGGCAGTTTT
Organism: Candidatus Udaeobacter sp.; assembly: GCA_035652195.1. GTDB lineage: Bacteria > Verrucomicrobiota > Verrucomicrobiia > Chthoniobacterales > UBA10450 > Udaeobacter. The sequence goes on from DASREH010000040.1 coordinate 63,541, forward strand.
GCTCTGGCGGCTTGTCGCACAGCCCTCGGAAGATCGCGCAAGGCAATTTTGTCCGCAGTTGCCATCACCACGCCATGTTCGATTGCGGTGCGGAGCTCGCGAACATTGCCCGGCCAATCGTACGCCAGCAGCGCGTCCATCGCATCAGGGGTTAGATCGACCAGAGGCTTCTCGTTTATCTTGCAGAAGTGACGCAGGAATCCGCGAACCAGAATGGGGATGTCTTCCTTTCGTTCGCGCAACGGCGGCATGGTGATGCGCACCACGTTGAGGCGAAAGTAAAGATCGTCGCGGAATTTTCCCTCGCGGACGAGTTGTTCCAGATTTTTGTTAGTGGCCGCAATAATCCTGACATCTGCGTGCAGCGTTTGATTGCCGCCCACGCGTTCAAATGCGCGATCCTCGCTCATGACGCGAAGCAGTTTGACCTGGGTGCTCGGGTCGATCTCGGCGACTTCGTCGAGAAAAATCGTGCCACCATTGGCTTGTTCGAAGCGACCAATTCGCCGTTCGAATGCGCCTGTGAACGCGCCTTTCTCGTGACCGAATAGCTCGCTTTCAAGAAGCTGTGGCGAGAGGGCAGCGCAATGCACGGCCACAAATCTGGCCTTATTGCGGCGGCTCAAATTATGAATTGCATGCGCGGCCAATTCTTTACCTGTTCCGCTCTCGCCTTCGATCAACACATTCGCGGAGGAAGGCGCCACCTGGCGAATCGTCTCAAGCACTTCGTGCAATGCACCTGAGTCGCCCCAGATATTTTCGAGACCATAGCGTTCATCCACCTGTTCGCGCAGTGCGCGATTCTCCTGCTCGAGTTTGCGGCCTTGCACAGCGCGCGCAATCAGCAGCTCTACCTTGTCGAGGTTGAGCGGTTTCGTCACAAAATCGTAGGCCCCGCGTTTCATTGCCTCCACCGCTACATCCACGGAGCCGTAAGCAGTCATCATGATGCAGGCAGGTGGGCGCGACATTTTCAGCGCCCGATCGATTAAAGTCATTCCGTCCTCGGTCCCCAGACGCAAATCCGTGAGAAGCACATCGATCTGCTCACGATCCATTACACTGGTCGCCCCAGCGATATCCGGAGCGACATACACATCGTAATCATTCTCAAGCAAAGTTCGCAGTCCATCACGAGTGTGTTTCTCATCATCAACAATGAGAACGGTGGGCTGTAGGTTCATTGGATCTGCCACGTTAAAGCCGAATCATTTTCGCGCTCATCGGCGTACATCGGGTCGGCCTGTTTGGTAACTTTTCTACCGTTTTTAACTACTTTAACAAGTCGGCTTAGCCTTCGGTTTTTGTTATGAAATCGGCGACTCGTCGGGCACGATCCCCAATCCCCAGTTAAACAGATATGGCTATCACCGTTAAATGATGTATCCTCGCGGCCGATGCAGCAGCGAATTCTCCAAGGGCTGACGTGCATTCTTCTTATCGGCTGTCCAACCGCGTTCGCTGCCGACGAATCCATTAGCGCGGACGATTACTGGAAACTGTCAGACCATGAAAAAGACGTTACGATCTACAGCCGGCCGCGTCCGGGTTCGCAGCTGAAGGAGTTCAAAGCGGTTGGCCCTATTGATGCTCCTACCAGTACTGTCTGCGCGGTGATCGACGATTTTCAAAACTACCCGAAGTTCATGCCGTACATGACCGAGACCCGCTTAATCAAACGGGATGGGGATTCGATCGTTGGTTACCAGAGGCTTTCGCCAAAAGTTTGCGCGGACCGTGATTACACGTTGCGCGTTTGGAAGAAATCGTGGCCCGCTACCAATGGTTTAGCTTTTATGAGCCGCTGGGCGCCGGCTAACGAACTGGGGCCACCTGAAAAGAAAGGTGTCGTGAGGGTAAGGCTTTGCGAGGGAAAATGGTTGCTTGAGCCTGATGGTGCGACAAAAACCCGCGCTACCTATTTCATTTATACGGATACCGGTGGCTTTATTCCCTCTTTCATTGCGAATCACGTTAGCGTGACAGGAATCACAAAGCTTTACGCAGCCCTCCGGAAGCAGGTTAAAGATCCGAAATACGCGGTTTCGACGCCTGCGGGCGCACCAACCACGAGTGGGCAGGCAACTTCTCGGAAAACCGAGCAAGCACGAATCGCGACTGACGAAAAAAGCAAGAAGCCGGAATGATCCAAGGAGTTGGTGAGATTCGCACTTCATGTCACGGCGTAACGATCTAACCACGAAACCGATCACTCGCCGCTTGGCTTTTCGCTATTTCTGCTAAGTTTCGCGCGATGAAAACCAATCGTTCGCTGTTTGCGATTTGCGCCATTTGCACCGTGGCGTCGTTGAAACTTTTAGCTGCCGAATCTGCGGTTCAAACGCCTAAGAAAGCCGTTTCAAATGAGTATCAGGGAGTGAAGGTAGAGGATCCTTACCAATGGCTTGAAAACGATGATGACCCGGGCGTGAAAGCATGGTCAAACGCGCAAAATCGCCGAACCCGGGAATATCTCGACCAGTTGCCGGATCGAGCATCCATCGAAAAACAATTAACCGAGTGGTATGCAAAAACGTCGCCGAGCTATACCTCGCTGGTCTCGCGCCCTGGACGGTTGTTTGCGATGAAATTCCAGCCGCCAAAGCAGCAGCCGTTATTGGTGACCCTCGCGTCGGCGGACGATCTGAAGTCTGAGAAGATCGTTGTTGACCCGAACCTGTTGGACTCCAAAGGCACAACTGCAATCGATTGGTTTGTTCCTTCCTTAGACGGCAAATATGTCGCTATCTCCATTTCCCAAGGTGGAAGTGAAGATGGCACACTGCACTTTTACGAAACGGCTACAGGCAAAGCTTTGCCGGACACGATTGCTCACGTGCAATATCCGACCGCAGGTGGCAGTGCAGCGTGGAACGGCGAGGGTACTGGCATCTATTACACGCGATTTCCCAGAAAGGGCGAACGACCGGACGGCGATCTAAATTTTTATCAGCAGGTTTATTTTCATAAGCTCGGAACACCTGATACCGAGGATACATATTCTATCGGGAAGGACTTTCCTCGAATCGCAGAAATCGTTTTGGAAGGCTCACGCGACGGGCGATACATCCTCGCATCCGTGGCCAATGGCGACGGCGGCGATTTTGCATTCTATCTGCTCGATTCTGAAGGAGCCGCGTCAAATGGATGGAAGCAGATCGCGAACTTTGATGACCAAATCAAGGGCGCTCGTTTAGGACGCGATAACGCATTGTACCTTCTTTCGCGTAACGCGGCACCACGGGGCAAAGTTCTCCGTCTACCGCTGGAGACGCCCGAATTAAGCAAGGCCATTGAGATCATTCCAACCGGTGAGCCGGTTATCCAAGGAATCGTGCCGACGGCCGATGCCCTGTTCGTTGCGGACTTGCTTGGGGGTCCGTCTCAAATCCGACGCTTCGGCCTCGATGGAAAAGGAGAAACGATCATCCCGATTCCAAAAATATCTTCTGTTCAGGAAATGGTCGGTCTCGAAGACGGTTCTCTTCTGTTTCGTGATCAAAGTTACACCGAACCCGCAACCTGGTTTCATTGCGCGAACGGGAAAACGGAGCTGATGAAGACGGCGCTGCGAAGCACTTCGCCTGTCTCATTTGCTGATATTGAAGTCACCCGCGTATTCGCAACGTCGAAGGACGGCACGAAAATCCCGCTCAACATCGTTTACCGAAAGGGAATGAAATTAAACGGCCAGAACCCCACATTACTTTATGGGTATGGAGGCTACGGAGTCAGCATGTCGCCGAATTTCGATTTTACGCGCCGCCTTTGGTTTGACCACGGGGGCGTATATGTAGTGGCGAATATTCGAGGCGGCGGAGAGTTCGGTGAAGACTGGCACAAGGCCGGTAATCTCACGAAAAAACAAAATGTATTCGATGACTTCGCCGCGGCGGCGGAATACTTGATTCAAGAGAGGTACACGCGCCCGGAAAAGCTGGCGATACTGGGAGGAAGCAACGGCGGCTTGCTCATGGGCGCAATGATTACGCAATACCCCGATCTAATGAGAGCTGTCGTCTCTCAGGTGGGAATCTACGACATGTTGCGCGTGGAGCTCGCCCCAAACGGCGCATTTAATGTCACCGAATTTGGCACCGTTAAAGATCCAGAGCAGTTCAAGGCCCTCTACGCGTATTCGCCATACCACCGCGTTGTCGATGGAACGAAGTATCCTTCCATTCTGATGATGACCGGCGCCAATGACGGACGAGTTGCACCCTATCATTCGCGTAAGATGATCGCCCGGCTGGCTGAAGCGAACAGATCGAAGAACCCCATCCTGTTGCGAACGAGTTCGAGTGCAGGCCATGGCATTGGCACTGCCTTGAATGAGCGCATCAAGCAACTAGCCGATATTTACGCATTTCTCTTTATGCAGCTGGGAATGACAGGCAAATGACGAAGGATAAACAATGACGAAGCCAGAATGATGGAAAGATGTTCTTCCGGCTTCGGCATTCGTCGTTAACTCGGATTTCGAAATTCGAGATACGTCATTAGTCGTTTTCATCTTGGGAAAAAAACTCATCATCGGCCTTGCTGCGATCGCGATTCTGTTGCTAATCGCAGCCGGGGCCGGTCTGGTTGTCTTTTATGGTCCGCTGACCCGTTACGTCGAGAGCGAGGCGTTCCGAACGGCCATGGAAAATGAAACGGCAAAGGGCCTGCATTTCCCACAATGCCGCTACTCGCAAATCCGGCGGACCAGCGCATTGACAGCTCAAGCTGACAGTTTTGAGGCGCAACATGGCAGGAAAGCCATGAAATCACTGACAGCCCGGGGCATCACAGCAACCTTTGACCCCTGGGGCGTGTTCGTGCGGCAGTGGAGGTTCTCGGACGTGCGAGTGGAATCGGGTGACGTAGAGATTCAGATTTACAAAGCGAATCCCGAAGCAGTTCCACCGAAGCCATGGTTTAGCATTTTTTTGCCCAACCGGGTGTATTTGAGAAAAATTGAAACACCTCACGCCAATGTAACCTGGCGATTTCACGGCGAGACAGCCGGATTTTTCGATACACAACTTTTGATTACGCCGCACGGGGTCGATTTTGAGTACGTCGCCACCGGAGGCAGGCTGAAGATGGCGTTGCTTCCCGATCTGGATCTTCGGCGAGCACATCTTCTTATCACCAAGACCCTCCTGACAATTTACAACATCGATCTCGCATCGGAAGCGGGAGGCGGCGAAAACATCCACGCGGTAGCCAGCGCCGGCTTGGGCGAAGATAAGAGCGTCGATTTAAAGGGGAACTTTAGTCAGGTTTCGCTTCGCTCCTGGCTTCCTGTTGAATGGAAAGGACGTTTAGCGGGAACCGCGTTCGGTGATCTTCATTGGTCCGGGAAAGATCCGAAGTTAGAAAGCTCGTCGGGCGAAGGTTCGCTGCGCGTAAGCGATGGGCGAATCGATGATCTTCCTTTTTTGAGGAAGCTGGCCGAACTGTCACAGAAGAATTCATTTGAACAGCTGGACCTGAATGAATGTTCGCTCACTTTCACGTGGAAGTATCCGAGGATCGACATTCGGAATATTGCCATTGAAGAGCGTGGAAAATTTCGTGTGGAAGGAGAGATATCAATCGACCAACGGCGTTTGGGCGGCATTCTCCGCCTTGGGCTCACTCGTGAGTATCTGGATTGGCTGCCTAATCCGCAGGAAGTTTTTAATCGAAAGCAGGGGGATTATCTATGGACGAACGTACATCTGTCCGGAACGATCGACGACCCGGGACAAGACCTGAGCCCTCGCATCATCGAGTTGTTCAAGCAATCTCCCGGAGCCTATCTCAAACTCCTGTTTCGTCAGTTCGAGGGGTGGCTGAAAAAGGGATTTGGCGGTGAATAGGTGTCCCTGTTAGTCGACTCAAGAAACAGTGGCGGGTTGGAGTGAGGGTTTGGGTTCTCCCGCTTCCAACATTCGAATGCGCTTCTCAACGTACGGCAGGCGAATAGTAAGAGTCACGCCCTGGCCCGGACTACTCTCGATTGAGAGTTCTCCACCGTGCTCGCGCACGATACGACGAACTATCAGCAGTCCCAAACCAGTACCTGATGGTTTGGTGGTGAAATAGGGTTCGAATACGTGGCTCAAGTTTTCCGCCGACATTCCACTGCCGGTGTCAGTGAAACTGATTATCACGTATGTATCGTCCAGATCGGTGCGAATACGGAGCGTGCCAAATCGCTTCATGGCTTCAATACTGTTCTTGATGACGTTGTAAAACGCCTGCTTCATTTGCTCACGATCGAGCTGAACCAAGGGCAGATCCGCGCGCAGCTCCTGTTCGACACCCATGTCACGGTCTTGAATTTCAGGGGTGAAAAAACGAACCGCTTCATCGACGATCGCGTTCACATTTTCAGGATGGAGCTGCGGAGGCGACGGGCGAATTGCTCGCAGGAATTGCGTAACAATCGAATCGAGCCGGCGGACTTCCGAACGGGCAATGCCAATCGATTGTTGAAATTCTGTCTTTGCCTTCTCGTCCAGTTCCATGGCTTTGCGTTCCAGCAATTGGAGATGGATGTGCAGCGAATTGAGCGGATTGCCTATCTCGTGTGCCACACCCGCTGCCAGCAAGGTGAGCGCATTTAAGCGTTCCGATTCGATCACCTGTTGAGCTGTGCGGCGGCTCTCGGTAATGTCCCGCAGAATCATGACGTGCCCGACCTGTTGCCCGGTAGCTGGGATCGTCGAGTCCGACCAATTTGAATCCCCTTTGGCAACTACGGAATTTCGCGATTCGATCATCAACGGCACTATGTAAAAATTGATGAAGCGGTTCTCTGGATAAAAAATCTGTATGTCACGACTGAGCGGTCCACCGCTCTGGCTAAGCGATTTCCAATCCAGGCCCCGAACGCTTTCGTCAAGTCGTCTGCCGATGGCCTCTGTCGCTTTTAAGCCAAACAATTTGCAGGCGGCATCATTCAAATAGCTCACCCGGCCGTTTGAATCTGTCACAATGATGCCTTCATGGATCGCGTTGAAAACGGTCTCCAGGAAACCTTTCTCCTGGGCCAGGCGCAGAAAGTAGTTTTGAACGTCTTCCGGTCCAATCCGACCCAGCCGTTCGATCAACTTCTCAAGAAAACCAGCTTTCATGAGTTGGTATCCTCAATCGTGACGTTAGACCGTTACAACTAAGACACTTCTTAGCGGTTCAACGATTCAAGCGGTTCCGGCGTTTTGCGTACTTCCACTGTCAGCATTTCCACCCGCAAATAATTCAAAACGACCGGGGCAAGAATTAAACCGGGGATGCCCATGAGGCGTTCGCCCAGTATCAGCGCAATTAAGGTGAGCCACACCGGATTGCGAATCCGGTCTCCAATGATTTTGCTGTTTAAAAAATATTCGAGTTTGTGAATCAGAACCAGAAAGACGAGCGCGACAATCGCCAGCTTTAAGGAAACGGTTAGAGCGACGAAGACAATAATCGTGTTGCTGACCAGGTTGCCGACAATCGGCACCAGGCCGCATAGAAACGTGGCGGTGATAAGCAAAAGGGCATGCGGCATCCTGACCGAGAGAAGAAAGATTGCGGTCAAGCCTGTGTTAATCAATGAGATGGTAAGTTGCGCGCCCATAACCGTGGCGAAGCTGCGATAGAAGTCGCGGAATCGCGTGGAAACTTCATCGCAGCAGACAGAATAAAGATTGTTTTTCAGGCGATGAGTGCCGCGGTAAGGATCGAGACCCGTTTTAATGAAAAGGCTTGCGGCTGCAACAATGGCGAGCACGCAGAAAACCAGCACAGCCGTAATGCTTTTTGCAAACGTGGCGACGTTGCGCAGATAATTCGCTTCCTGCCCAACTGCGTCGAGTACCACCTGCCTGAGACTTTCAAAATCACTGAACGGCAGTTCAATCTGGCGCTTTTGAGCCCACGCGTTCGCAGAAGGGATTGATGTATCCGCCACATCAGGCAATGCCAAAATAGCCACGCGAGTCAGAAACACGCTTGCCGCGGCAATGCCGGCTACAACAACGCCGAACAAGATTAAAGCCAGCCATTTTCTCTTGGTGACAAAATACAACTGGCGAAGCGCGAAGAAGGAGAACAAAACGACAAGCAGCGGCGCACCAAGATGGAGAATCCCTGCGAGAACAATTGTGGCCGCGAGGACCACGTATGAAAGCCGCGTGGGGGTGATCATGAGCAGGTGGTGCCTTTATTGTAGCGCAACCGTCCCCATTCGCCATAGGATCAATGCGCCGACGATAGACTTCCACCCGGAAAAGGTGCAAGGCCTGCCGTCGGCCGACTGTTCACCGTCCCCGAGCCAACCGGGGGCCTGCAATTACGCGGGCTGACCGGTTTCTTTTTCGGCTCGTTCTTTCAGGGCAGCTTTGCGCGAAAGCTTTACGCGACCCTTGTCGTCAATGCCAATACATTTCACCCAAATAATGTCGCCAACTTTTGCAACGTCTTCGGTCCGCTTCACGCGAAAATCCGCGAGCTCGGAAATGTGAACCAAGCCATCCTTACCCGGGAAAACTTCAATAAACGCGCCAAATTCCTTGGTCGAGACCACTCGTCCCTGATAGGTTTGACCAATCTCAATCTCGCGCGTCATGCCGCCGATGATTTCCTTCGCCCGCGCCATGCTTTCGCCGCTGGTGGCGTAGATGTGCACGGAGCCATCGTCTTCAATGTTAATTTCAGCCCCGGTCTCCGCGACAATGCCCTTGATGGTCTTACCACCAGGGCCGATGAGCGCTCCAATTTTCTCCGGATTGATTTTGATGGTTTCGATGCGCGGCGCGTACTTCGACAACTCTGCTCGCGGCTCGCCCAACGCGCTGCGCATGATGCCAAGAATTTTGGTGCGCGCTTCCTTCGCACGTTGAATCGCTTCTGTCAGGATTTTTTGACTAATGCCAGGGAGCTTCAGATCCAGCTGAAACCCGGTGATGCCCGCATCCGTTCCGCAGAGTTTGAAATCCATGTCGCCGAAGTGGTCCTCGGAACCGATGATGTCGGTTAGCAATTCATAACGCTTTAACTGCCGATCATCTCCAAACTCCGTAACCAGTCCGACCGAAATTCCGGCCACCGGCGTCTTGAGCGGCACGCCTGCATCCATCAGCGCGAGTGTTCCGGCGCAAACGCTGGCCATGGATGTGGAGCCATTTGATTCCATGATTTCGCTGGAAATGCGGATGGCATAACGAAAATCATCTTCGTTTGGTACAACCGGCTCCAGCGAGCGTTCCGCCAATGCTCCGTGGCCGATCTCGCGCCGTCCAGGGCCGCCTGTCCGCCCGGTTTCGCCCACGCTAAAGGGTGGAAAATTGTAATGTAGAATGAACCGCTTCGACTGATCGCCACCACCGTAGGCGTCAAGCATTTGGGCCTCTTCAATTGGCGCCAGTGTGGCAAGAGCAACCGCCTGGGTTTCCCCACGTTGAAAAATCGCCGAACCATGTGCGCGCGGGAGAACGCTTACTTCGCAGCTGATCTGCCGTAAATCTTGATAACCACGACCATCAACGCGTTTCTGTTTTTCCAGGATGCTGACGCGAAATGCTTTCTTTTGGACGTAATCAAATGCCTGGGAAATCGCAAAAGGATCGGCCTCGGGGTGTTTTTCCAGAATTGCGTTCTTCACTTCCTCGCGCAACGCATCCACGGCCTTGGCTCGCGCCACTTTGCCTTCCGTGTAAAGCGCCCCTTCGATTCTGTCCCCGGCCACGTGATAAGCGATATCAAGCAACTCCTGGTTGACCTCAAGCAGATCTGGTTCGCGTTTGGGCTTACCCGCAATGGAAGCCAATTCCTTTTGAATGCGAATCATCTCGCGTGCGTGCTCGTGTGCAAAGTCGAGTGCCTTGATGAACTCAGCTTCCGGCACTTCCGCGGCTGAACCCTCAATCATAATGACATCGTTTTCGGTTCCGACGTAGATCAGGTCGAGATCGCTCTCTGCCCGTTGCGTATGCGTGGGGTTCGCAACAAACTCGCCTTTGATACGGCCAACGCGGACGGCGCCGATTGGGCCGGCAAAGGGGATATCCGAAACACACAGCGCGGCGGAAGCACCATTCATCGCCAGGATGTCAGGATCGTTTTCGCCATCGGCGCTGAGCAAAATTGCGATGATTTGCGTGTCGTAAAAGTATCCCTGTGGGAACAATGGCCGCAGTGGCCGGTCGATCATGCGAGATGTGAGAGTTTCTTTTTCGGTAGGGCGCCCTTCCCGCTTGAAATAGCCGCCGGGGAACTTTCCGGCTGCCGCTGCTTTTTCACGGTAGTCGACCGTGAGCGGAAAAAAATCCTGACCTTCTTTGATTGTGGTGGCCGAAACAGCACTGACTAACACCATGGTATCGCCACAACTGACCACGACTGCGCCATCGGCGAGTCTGGCCAATTTGCCGGTTTCGATTGAAATGGGAGTGGCCCCGATTTGGGCCGTGACCTTCTGTTGCATTTTACTTTTCCTGGTATGCAATTCCAGGCCGGTCACCCTGACTGTAGGTTTTAAACCCGCACGATGATCGCTCGCCTTGGCGAGCTCCACGATCCGAAACTAAAACCTAAAATCCAAGGTGATCACTGCACCTGGAACTGCTGGTTATTTTCTCTTTACTCTAAATACGGCTGCGAGGTGTCCGAACGTTGAACGCCAGCGCGAAAAATCGCGCTACTTACGCAAATTCAGTTTATCGATCAGGGTTTTATATCGATCGGATTTTGTTTTGCTTAAATAATCGAGCAGACTCCGCCGATGCGCGACCATTTTAAGCAGGCCGCGACGCGAAGAATGATCCTTCCGGTTGGTCTTAAGGTGCTCAGTCAAATGCTCGATCCGGCGGGTGAGAAGTGCGACCTGCACATCCGCACTCCCGGTGTCGTTTTCATGTAACTGGAACTCTTTCAGGTCCATCGTTTGGGTGTTCTCTGCCATAACGAAGGCGCTAATGTAGACGAAGAGTCCAGTTTGGCAACCGTCTCCCGGAACCACCCGCCACCGGAGTCGCGGTCATCCCTATGCTGCGTCTGTTTCGCGTTTACCGTCGTACCACAGACTCAGCTTCGCCCGCGACCGGGCCATGCGCGGTCCGCCAAGTATCATGATAAGCAGTGTGCCGAGAATTTCTTTTGCTGAATACATGCGCAATTTTCGACCGGATGTTATGACTGGTTCGCGAAGCACTTTAAACCGGCCAAGCTTTCTCAGTGCGAGACTAAAATAAACTTCTTCTCCGGCAAAATATTGTTCGTCGAACCCCCCGGTGGCGCGGAAATTCTCTCGCGTTGTGAAAAGATATGCGCCCGCGCCAAGATTGAGCCCAAAATAGATGGTGCAGAAGACGCGTAGCAACACGCGGCTCCAAAACGGAATGCGTCCATCCATCACTCCGCGTGCGCTGCCGCCCGCATAACCCGCTTCAAGAAAACGCATCGCTTCGGAAAGGTGAGTCCACTTGATGCGGGTATCAGCGTCAATGAAGAATAGATAATCACCGCGGGCCGCCCTGGCACCGGCGTTTCGGGCGGCGGCGATTTGACGTCGGTGGATCGAAACGACTCGTGCTCCAGCCTGTTCCGCGATTTCTGCTGTCGCGTCGGTCGATGCATCGTCAACAACGATGATTTCGAACGGCTGAACTACATTGGCAGCTGCAGCGCGAATCGCTTGGAGCGTTGAAGACAACTCCAACTCTTCGTTGTACGCGGGAATGATAAATGAGATCACCGTTTGTTAATTTATCAGGTTTTCGGTCGGTGGCTTGAATGTAGTGGTTCTCGGACGATGGGCAGAATGCTGAATTAATAAAATCGCGTCCCCGTGACAAATCACGGCTGTGACCGATCTCTTGACTTGTTATTTCGAACGCCGGACATAGCAAAATGCCTGAACGGGCATTTGTACTTGTGGTGACATTCTTGTTGCTGCTTTCGGCTTGCGCAGAGACAAAAACCGGGGCGGACTCCGATCCTGATTCAGTCTTTCGCTCGCAGGAGGGCGAGCATGAGGTCCATGGGGAAGTAGGTGTGATGTACGGTCATACCATGAGATAAGGCTGCGTGTATTCCCCCTGCTAACTGGCCTTCGCATAGAGCAGAGAATCAAGAAGCTTGCCGTCTTTAGTGACATTATTCTTCAGGCGACCTTCGAAAACAAAACCGGTCTTGTCCAGGACGCGTGCCGACGCCTGATTGTTTGCGAAAGGTTCGGCATAAAGCCGGCGCAGTTGAAAATTGTTGAAGCAGAAATCTTTGAATGCAGCAACTGCGTCGCTCATGATGCCGCGTCCCCAGAAATGCTCGCCAAGCCAGTAACCAAGTTCCGCGGTGTATCGATGTACATCGCTGCCGATTCGAATGCCTATGCCACCGACGGCTTTGGTGGCAACGTCGATACAAAAATGCGTAGCCGGTTCTTCGGTAGTTATCCGCTGTAAGAATTTGTGGGCATCCTCAATCGTGTACGGATACGGGAAGGAATCGCGTAAGCCGAGCCACACCTTGCGGTTATTAGCGTGCTTAACGAGCGACTCCGCATCCTCCAATCGCCAGGGACGAATCGTGCATTGCTTTAAAACGAGCTTCTTCAATTTTTGGTGTTGAATTTGATGCCCGCCTTCTGGACCTCGCCATAGGGCAGGAGCCAGACCAGCGATTCATCATGAAGGTCGACCACCTGGATGCGGTTACCCCATGGATCGCGAAAATCGCAGCGGAACGGCGGTTCCAATTTTAATTTGTATTTTTCCGTAAGCTTCTTGCGAACTTCGGCAAGCTGTCCTTCATCGCGAACCATGATGCCGAAGTGCCTGACATTGGCTGGCTGAACGTTTTCGACTTCAAAAATCGCGAGAAACTGATGTTCGCCAAGCTTAAAAAAGGCATCGCCTTCGCCCCCGTTCATCTGTTCGAGGTTAAAAACGTCTTTGTAGAACGCCACGGCTTTTTCGATGTCGTCCACCTCGATCGCCACGTGATTGCATCCATACACTTGCACGCTCATGGCTCACTGTACGCTAAGAACAAGCCGTCCGCTGGTCAGTTTTTCGCAATGCACGGCTTCAGACCTTTCAGAGTTACCGGCTGAAGCAACGCAGAGCAGCTCTTCCACAGGTAAATTCCTTTGATTCTTTGCCTCACGGAATTGTAAAGCGTGGGTCGGTATATGAGACTACGGCGAGTCTATTCCGATTTTAAGAAGGCCTTCTTTGATTTATGGGCGACCCAATTCCGGTAGCAATCCAAAGACGGTGGCGCGTTCACTTAACGGTGATCGTTCTGTTCACGGCGGTCGCGCTGCTCGTCCATCTACTGACGAGCGGGCGGTATGGTTATTTTCGCGACGAGCTCTATTACATTGCGTGTGGCCGGCATCTCGCTTTCGGGTATGTCGACCAACCTCCTTTCTCGATTCTGCTGCTGCGGCTGAGCGAGCTCCTTCTCGGCAGCTCGTTATTTGCAATTCGTTTTCTCCCGGCACTGGCAGCAGCGGCCACGGTTGCGATCACCGGTTTGATCGCGCATGACCTGGGTGGACGCGCCTGGGCCGTCGCACTTGCCTGTGCAGGCTCGCTTTGCGCGCTGTTCAATTTGGCTGTCGGGAATTTTTTCTCCATGAACGCATTTGAGCCTTTGCTCTGGATGGGATGCGTGTATTTGCTCGCCCGAATTATCAACGGCGGTTCACCGTGGCTTTGGCTTTGGTTTGGGGTGCTGATGGGAATCGGTCTCCAAAACAAACATTCTACGGCATTCTTCGCCGCCGCCATTTGCGTTGGGCTACTGCTCACTCCAGAGCGACGGCATTTCACGGCGAAATGGATCTGGCTCGGCGGCGTTGTCGCCTTCGCTATCGCATTGCCGAACCTTGTATGGCAAATGCGACATCATTGGCCCACATACGAGCTCTTGAGCAATATCTCTCACAGCAACAAGAACGTCGCTCTGAGCCCCGGCCAGTTCATCTTGCAGCAGGTTGTTTTCATGAACCCAGCAACGCTTCCATTGTGGGTGGCGGGATTGTGTTGGCTGTTCGCTTCGAGGGATGGAAGGCGCTACATGGCGCTTGGAATCACGTACGTAGTGCTTCTCGCCACGTTCATCATTATGCACGGCAAAAGTTATTATTTAGCCCCTGCGTATCCGATGCTTTTTGCGGCGGGCGGCGTGGCAGTGGAGAGAATCTTTGCTAACCGACTAAGATGGGTCAGGCCCGGATTCCTCGTTGTTATTCTTGCGAGCGGCGCGGTGCTGGCGCCATTGGTGGTACCCATTTTACCACCGGCCAAACTAGTTGCGTACATGCGGGCCATCGGGATGCAATTGCCGCGCACTGAAACATCGCATACAGCTCCTCTCCCACAGATATTCGCAGACCAATTTGGCTGGCAGGAAATGGCTGCTTCGGTGGGACATGTCTATAATCACCTGCGGCCCGAAGATAAGAAGCGCGCGGCAATCTTCTGCCAAAACTATGGCGAGGCAGGAGCGATTGATTTCTTTGGTCCCAAATTTGGTTTGCCGCCCGCGATCTCCGGCCATCAGAATTATTTTTTCTGGGGGCCCCGTGATTGGACGGGCGAAGTTGCTTTAGTGCTCGACACAAATAATGAGGATGAGCGTCAGCAATTCGCTTCAGTGGAAGATTTGGGACAAATCGTGAGCAGTCCCTGGGCGATGCCTTTCGAACGACGAATACACATTTATCTCTGTAAGGATCTAAAAACAAACGTCCGAGAATTCTGGCCGCGGGTGAAGAACTGGTTGTGAGATAGTCCGGTGTCTGATCCACCGTGTTGGGGGTGCGCCGCTAGTTTGCCCTGACAGCTGGCGCGGCTTGCTTGGCAATTGCGATCAGCGAGGCGAAGGACCGGCGCAACCTTTTAGAAAAGTTCGTTTGAACATCTCCGCCTAGGTCTTTGTCATTTATTACGGTAAAAACAAACAATCAAAGAAAGGAGAAAAATATTATGCCCATTACCGATTTGATTCCGTGGAAAAAGACAAATGGCGGCCTCGTTCAACGCCGCACCGACATGGATCCATTCAGCCAGTTGCACCGCGAAATCGACCGCGTGTTCAGCGATTTCATGACGGATTGGCCGTGGACGGGCCGTATGAACCTGATGGATCGCCAATTCGGGAGCTTCGTGCCTGATGTGGACGTCACCGAGACCGAGAAAGAGTTCCGGCTCACAGCGGAATTACCTGGAATGGACGAAAAAGATCTCGAGGTCACTTACGTGGATGGCGGACTGACGATTAAAGGCGAAAAACGCGTAGAGCGCGAAGAACAAGATGGCGATTCTTATCGTTCCGAGCGGCAGTTCGGCGCGTTTGAGCGAACCATTCCGCTGCCTTTGGATATTAATCCGGATAAAGCCAAGGCTTCGTTCAAGAAGGGAGTCTTGAGCATTACTCTTCCAAAGACAGAAGAAGCTCGGTCCAACAAGAAAACGATTCCGATCCAGACGTAACCATCCCGTTTTCCAATGATTGGACGCTGGGAAACAAGGCTATGGATGCGAAAAGGAAACCAATGACACTAAAAATCGTGACCCTGCTGGTGGGTCTTGGACTTGGGGCGGGACTGGGTGCCTGGTTTGTGAAAACTTCGCAGGCCAGTGACCCGCCTCCTGTCTTACGAACTTTAACGAGGTCCGTGGGGCAGGAACCCGTGTCGTCTGATAAAAGCGACACGTGGGATCCCTTCCGGGAGATGGAGCGAATGCAACAGGAGATCGATCGCGCGATCCGGAATATGGCCGAGCAGTTCCAGGTCGCCCCGGACGCCGCGCTCGTCCGCCGTAACGCGGGTTACTCCTCGTCATTCGATTTGCGTGACCGGGAGGATCATTACGAGCTCCGAGCCTACTTGCCGGATGTGAACGCGTCTGACGTGAATGTGCAGGTTGATAACGACCGGACCGTGCACGTCAGCGTGTCCCAACGGAAGCAGGAAAGGAAGAACACTACCGTCGGCAGCGAGAGCTTCACGCAGGTCGGGAAATACGAACAAATCGTTACGTTGCCCGAGCCGGTGAAATCGAGCGATATGAGGATCGATCGCCGCGGCCACGAGGTTGTGATCACGATCCCGAAATCCAAGCCGACAAAAGCGAACATTCTTTAAACGGCCAGGCATGGAGGCACCGAAGGCGCGGCATTCCGCCGCGCCTTTCCATTTGGAGCGAGACTGCTCATACCCGTGCGGATGTAAACCGCATCAAGGCTCAATCCTCGATCATTTTGCGCGAGTATTCATCGCCCTCATCATCGGAATAAAAAATTTTGAATCTACGCGAGGCTCTGAACGCATCTCACTTCCAAATCAAGCACGCATTCAATGAGCACAACCGCACTTGTTTCAAATTCGCCCAGGCAAAACTTCGTAAAAAACCGTTCGACTTCTCTGATTCGCCTCAGCGACGTCAGAAAGGTTTTTCTTACAGACGAGGTGGAAACTCACGCCGTCTCTGGAGTTCACCTCGATATCGAGGACGGCGAGTATGTTTCCATTGCGGGGCCATCGGGCTGCGGCAAGACAACCTTGTTGTCGATCCTGGGCCTGCTCGACACTCCTTCGGCGGGAAGTTATCAGTTGAAGGGCACCGAAGTCGCAAACCTGTCGTTTGCGGAGCGGGCGCGTATACGCAACCGGGAAATCGGTTTCATTTTCCAGAGTTTCAATCTGATCGGTGATCTTACAGTTTATGAGAATGTCGAGTTGCCGCTGACTTACCGGGGATTGAACGCGAGTGAGCGTAAGACCGCTGTGATCGGTGCGCTTGAGCGTGTCAGCATGGCCCATCGCGCCAAACATTTGCCCAGCCAGCTTTCGGGTGGACAACAGCAACGTGTTGCAGTTGCGCGCGCTCTGGCTGGTAAGCCAGCAATCCTGCTCGCCGACGAACCCACTGGAAACCTCGACTCGCGAAATGGTGAAGCAGTGATGGATTTGCTCAAGGAGTTGCACGTCGGTGGTGCAACGATCTGCATGGTTACGCACGACGAACGTTTCGCCTGCCATGCCGACCGGGCCGTTCATTTACTCGATGGTGGAGTGGTTGAAGACCGGTTGGCTGCCTGACTAGAACGAACGATCAGAAGTTAGAATCCAGCCGCTCGAATTTTGGTCTTCGACTTGGATCGCATCTCGCGGCTGAACCTTTTCGTTCAATCGCGGATTGCCTTAATGCCCTGCCGCGCGATGCGGTCGATCAATTGCGGATACGGCAGACCTGCTTTTTCCGCTGAAAGGGCAAAGTCTTCGTCATTCGCCAGGATCGGGTTGGGATTGGCTTCGATGAAATAAACTTTGCCATCTGCGGTTAGCCGCAAGTCGATACGGGCGTAGCCGTCAATTGTGAGCAGGCGATAAATGCGTTTGCAGGTGTCCTCTATCTGGCTGACGAGTTGCGCATCGAGATCTTCGACGAACTGGTTCTCCAATCCCCATCGTTTGCGATATTCGTCGTCCCATTTCGCCTTAAAGGTTGCAATTTTTGGTTCGTTAGGCGGCACTTCACGAAAAATCAATTCTCGGATGGGAAGAACCATGAGACGAATATTTCCCATCAAACTCACATAAAGTTCGCGGCCATCGATGTATTCTTCCGCAATCGCATCGCTGTTGTATTTCTCGTGAATGAAATTTACACGCTCGCGGAACTGTTCATCCGTCCCGACGAACGACGCCTGTGAAATCCCGTAGGACGCCTCTTCCTTAACGGGTTTTACCAGAATGGGAAACTTGAGTTGTTTGGGCCGTGCAATTCGTTGTCCGCGCGGGACAACCACAAAATGAGGAACATGAATACCGTGGTAATGGAGAATTTTTTTTGAAATCCCTTTGTGTTTGCAAAGCGTGAGACCAGTCGAACCGCAGCCGGTAAAAGCCAGTCCTTGCATCTCGAAAAACGAGACGATGTTTTGGTCGAATCCGGGATTGTTTTTGAATTGTTCGACCAGATTGAAAAGAACATCAGGAGCAAACGTCTCCAGCTTCTGACGTACCAGATCGACATTATCGTAAATGGCCAGGTGTTCCGCCGTATGACCGAGCGAACCGAGCGCGGCCATGACGTCCGCTTCAGTTTTCCAGTCCTTCGTCTTGAGTTCCTTGGTGAAGTCCTGGTCGACTGTTGTGGGGCTGGTACCGTCGAAGAGTACGAGGACTTTGAGTTTCTTCTTCACGTTATTTCGTGCGCTTGAATTTCCCGGTGAAAAGATAATTCATCACCAGAGTGGTGATAAATGCAGAGACACGAAAATCCTGTTGTGGATCATCATTGAGCACATGAAGGTCCAGCTGATCGCAACGGCGTGTGAGTCGCGCAAGTAACTGGTTCACCCTGAACTTCTTCTCATTCGTCCATTGGCAGACGGCGTTCAACAATCTTCGTCGACGCCGCTGCAGGTATACGCTCGCTTTAATTCCGGCGGGCGCACTGAACAGCTGGCGGAGATCGGCGTCATAGAAGTCTGGATAAGTATCTTCGTAAAGCTTTCGTTTGCGTGCGTAATAGGTCTTGAGCTTGACGTTCAGACAATCATAATCACCGACACGGTACTTGGGCATGTGAACCGGCGGTTTTGCCGCTAGCGAGCGCATCAGCTCGTCGACGTACTCCAGTTTTTGGAGTGCCCTCCAGCGCGAGTACCGCTTGCGCCAGTCCAAGTCGGGTGTTAGCCAGACGGCAAAGGTTTCCGCAAAATCCTCGTCAGGATGGCTCTGTGCGTACCAATCTTCGAGATGCATGACATAACTGCGGCTGAACGGACGCGGCCGGTAACTGTCTGGCGTTTCCTCTCGAGAAGTTTGCCCGAAAAGCTCCTGCCACTTCTTTTTCCGAGTGAGCCGATACGCGTACATGTAAGCGTGACCCGCTTCGTGACGCATCAATTTCATAAACCATTCGGGCGTCCCGCCCTCCACCTCAAGCATCATCGTGCGTTCCAACGTTCGTAATCGATCGTGAACGAGGAAAAATGGGATGAAAATGGCTGGGATTCCGATCGGCACAAACCATTCGTCCCCAATATGACACGGAGGGTGAAATACAAGGCCGCGTGCCGATAATTCGTCGTAGAGCTGGCGAATCAGGGGTTCGAGTGCGGTGTTTTCAAGCCGGAGGCCTAGCGTGGAAATTCGACGCTCCAGAAGTTCCTTGTCGCTTAGGGTTGACCATTCGGCGGGTTCCATCTCGCGCATGCTATCACCGGTAGACCCACTGTCACGCCCGGGGGGATTTCATTCTACGTTGGACGCAAACTGTCGGGCGCTTGAGATTGGATGCCGAACCGACCGGGGATGAAGAAATCCGAAACCGAACAATATTACGTTTCTGGAGCTGGCCTCCCGATCCAACGACTGGCGTCGGCCGAATTTCAGATCCGTCGCGCCACCACGCAGGATGCCGATATGATTGCATGGCATCGAGCCAGAATGTTTCAAGATATGGGAGACGTTCAGGGCGACGCTTTTGAAATTTTGCGAGCAAAAGCCAGCGTGCGGCTTAAAGAATGGATCAACACAGGCAAATACGTTGGCTGGGTGGCAACTCCTGCCGATGAACCGCAAACCATTGTAGCCGGCGCGGGTGTCCAACTCCAAAGGATCCTGCCGCGCCCGCTCGACCGGTCAACGATCGGAGAGGGTCTGCAGGGAACAATTGTGAATGTCTTTACCGAACCACCATGGCGTCGGCGCGGTATTGCCAGATTGCTCATCGAACAGATTATCATTTGGTCCGAACACCAGGGGATAGATCGGCTCATACTTCACGCGTCAAAAGAAGGTCGCTCGATCTACCAAAAACTAGGATTCGTCAGTAGTAACGAGATGCGTTTCGTCGCGGATTCATCTCTCCGGGACTGAACGATTCACGGTCTTCGGCCCGAGATCAGTGCAAATCGCCTGTTTGCGACTCCGCGCTGACCGGATTGACAACTCGCGTTATTCATCTATAGAGGGCCGGCTCGATGCATCGAGCCCGTTGTTCCAAGTCCCGTGTTCCGAAGGGTTAAGCTTTCGGGGATGATCCGGGGCCGAACGTGAAGCTGCGTGCTCCCACAATTCGGCAACGGCAAATTCTATTCCGCGCGGGGCTCGACACACCGGACCACCCTGATGATGATGAAATTGTACTGCACCCTGATATTTTTGTTAAGTCTGATAGCCACAGCGATTGCGCGTGAAGAATCGATTCTGGCCCGTGTCACTTGTTACTGGGCGGAAGAAGGTCATAAATTAGCCAGCACGGGCAAACGCCTCCACTCTGGACATTGCGCTGTCGATCCAAAGAGAATTCCGTATGGGAGCCAAGTCATTTTCCCTGACCGCGCCTGCACTGCCGTTGACACTGGACCGGCGGTTGTCAGTCGCAAAGCTGCCCGGCTCTCCGGGCGCACGGACAGCCAGCTGAACGCCATTGTTGTCGATCGATTTTTTGAAACAAAACGAGAAGCAATGGATTGGTCGAACGCGCACCCGCATTTTATGAGACTCCAGATTATTCCGCCCGGATCGCAATCGGAACGGACGAAGCTGTAGTTGGCCCACGCCTCTTCATCAGGGCCGGAGCGTTGGCGAACTGGCGAAACCTAGAGCTTGGCGTAGACGCCTAGCAGAGGACGTTTTGAGGGCGTCTTCGAACGGAAATCACTAACAAAACCGTCCCGCGTGCGTAACTCGACGTGGCCCACGGTGCGTGAGGTACCGTACACGAGCACCGAGCCGACCGGCGCGGAGAACGGATCTGACACTGGAAGCTTCTTAAAGCCATAATTACTGACCAGATCCGCCGCGGCGTCCCTGGCGAGCTCAGTTTTCGGACGCGAATCGATAACCCCGGAAGCGAGCAACGCGTCTTTGACGTAGTGCCAGCATCTCGAGCGCGAGTGGGCATGAGCACGTTCCTGAGCGATCGTCGCCGCTTGCATCATCCTGCTGTCGATGTGCCGGTCGATCTTCGCGTACGGATAAACAATCTGTTTTGGATAATACTGCGTGATAACCGGGACGGACTCGCTTTTGCCGCCGGCGTTTTTGAAGCTGAACCGCGAGTAGGGCTGCGTTGTGTGGTTGACGGTTTGTTGTCCCATCGGCCGCACAGGATCCAGGGTGAACATGGAGCCCGAGGCTTTGGCCGTTGTGCGCTTAGGCTCCCTGTCAGTCTGGCGGGTCGACGTCTTGGCAACTTTTTGCTTCGGCTCTTTGGCGATTGCTTCCGTCGGTTCATTTGCAATCGTCTCAGCCGCGTGTTCCTTGGCCGCCGCTTTCGATTTCTTAGATGCCACGCTGCGTTTTTTGGTGATCGCTTTTACCGGTTTGTCTGGAGTGTTAGTGGGCGACTTCTGCGTGATCACTTGAACCATGTCATCACCGCTTTTTTGACTGTGGCTCCCAAGATCCAGCGACGCCGGAGCTAGCGCTTGCGCGCGAACGGTGGCGCTGGAAATGACGAAAATTGATGTCGTTGCGAGTGCCCAGAGGGCAGGTCGTTTCCCCACGAAGGCGAGGTTATGCCGGGAATCGGGCGTTCAGGCAAGCTTTTTTTTGATTTTTCTAACAGGGGTTTGCCAGGTCGAGCTCGCTCGTTTCTGCGCCCAAAATGCCCCTCTCGTCAAGCTTCGCCTGCGCGGCGTTAATCGTACGGAGAATAGTCCGGCCCGAATTCGGGAGGACGCGCAAACGTTTGGTCTCGTTGAATTGCGCTGCGCCGATGTCTGCGTGGAACGAGTTGATCGTCGTTTGAGTCCGGCGCGACAATTCTGGTGCGACCGGATGGCAAACGATAAATCAGTCGGCCATCAGACGTGATTCCAATCATTCTGACGCGAACTGAGCGGCGGCGGGAGGATGCCGTAGCACCCTTTTTCGTGGCTCTGGAACTCGACTGAGACTGAGTAGTAGACGACGAACTTTCGGTATCTGTTGGCGACGTTGTAGCAGGTTCGCCGTCCCGTGACGTTTCCGGAACCGTGGCCGGAGGCGCGGCCGCAACAGCGTCCGGGCTTGCCGCCTCCTGTGGTTGGGGGCTCGATGGTTGATGCTGCGGATCTGTCGCCGGAGCTGGAGAGGCGTCCGACGGCGTCGTGCCGTCAGCAGCCGGTTGGTTTGCCAACGCCAGTGTCGAGTTCGCCGCTTGTGATAGAACTGTTGTGGGAGCAACTGGCGTTGAAGCACTTTGGTTAGCGGCCGGTGTTACCGACGGTTGAGGCACGCCGACGAGAACACCAATCGACTCCATCTCGCGCGGCCGGTGAAAAATTCCGCCGACCGCGGTCGGAAACAGAACAGCAACACCAATCGCGGCGGCCAAGACAACCGCACCGAACGCTAATGCCGGTCGCAACCAACGTCGCTGACTAGGTTCAGAAGGCCGCGGAACCGTTGTTCTCACCGGAATGCCGTATCGATCCGCAAGTGCGAACCGATGTTCGGTGGCCACCAGGCATTTTCGGATCATCTCCGCAAGTACAACCAGATCCTTGGGACGACGATCCGGATTCGGGTGCAGCATCCTGGAAAGCAAGCCGCGCAACGGTTTTGGAAATCCAGATAGCTTCGGCGAACGCCGAACCGCCTCGGCAGAAAGGGCAACGCCGGTGAGCAGAAAATACATTGTTGCGCCCAGTGAATAAATTTCCCAACGAACATCCGTACTCGGTTGCTCTCCAGTGGCTTTCCTGGATTCCGCCGTCAGAGACTTTACTGTGGCAGTAGGCGCGTCCACGAGGGGTGCGTCCTTTGTTTCCGGTTCGGTTGGTCCGCTCAGAGATGCCCCCGGAGTTTCCCTCTCGTTCTCAACCCCGGCTTGAAGTCCGGTGACGCCGAAATTCGTTAGCTTAATCAGCGGCCATCCGCCTTCAGGGGTTTGTCCCGGCACGATAAAGATTTGGGATAGGTCGATAGGCGGATACGGCAGTTTGTGAAAACTGGCGGAAGAAAACACGCTCACGATTTGTTCCGCCACGCGCAATGTCGCGTCGGCAGGCATCGGCCCATGTTGAGCAACCCATGCAGCAAGCGTTTCGCCCACCGGTTGCTCCGAGACGTAAACATAGTCCTCACCGTCTCGTGTAAACTCGAAAACCTTGGCAATATTCGCGTGACGCAGCCTCTGAACGGCGCGAGCCAAATCTTCAAAGCGATCGCGCAGCGCAGGATCAATGCTTTTGATTGGCACGACGGTTACTGCAACCGCTTCCCGGGATCGTTCATCGACACCCTCGTACACAATCGCGGCGCCGTCTCGACCGAGTTCTTTTGGCATTCCATCAAACCCAAGAGAGAGGCGGTAATGCTCAAGCAAGATTGTCCGCTCCATAACCGAGGTCCCCTAACCGCACCAGGACTTTACGCGCTCTATCACCGGTAATTCAACCTGGATTTTGGTGCCAGGTTGCACAGTTACAAGAATGACATCGGAATTTTGGACATTGCGCTTGAATCGAAAATAGCCAATCTAAAATCGCGACCCGTATACCCCGTGGTGTAACGGTAACACAGCGCCCTTTGGAGGCGTTATTCATGGTTCAAATCCATGCGGGGTAGCGCCGGCAACACTCCCTGCCGGAAACACAAGCCGCGGGCTCCGCGTCTAAACTCAAAATGGTGACAGCGCCGGAAGTTGACGGATCGTAGCCAGGTGCCGGCGCGTCCCTTGATTCTCTTTGCTCCGGGCGCAGGTGCACCTTCGACCCATCCGTGGATGCAGAAATGGCGGGATTATCTCAGCAACATTGGGGAGGTGGTGCTGTTTGATTATTTATATATGCGCCAAGGCCAACGACGTCCGGATCCTCAGGCCCAACTGATTGAGACGCACCGAGCGGCGCTCGCCGAAGCGCGCCGGGGACATAATGGCGCGGTCTTCCTTGCTGGGAAAAGCATGGGCGGCCGGATTGGATGTCATGTTTCGCTTAAGGAGAAGGTTTCCGGCCTGATCTGTTTTGGTTACCCGCTCTGCGGGGCCGGCGATCGCAGCCGAATGCGCGATGCAGTTCTTCGTCAGCTTTCGACCCCTGTCCTCTTTCTTCAGGGAACGCGCGATAATCTCTGTCCGCTGGATTTGCTGGCAGAAGTGCGCGCGGGGATGACCTGTCCAAACCGGCTGCACGTCGTCTCGGAGGGCGACCATTCGCTGATAACGACGAAGCGGCGCCTGCGCGCCGATGGGATCACCCAGGAGCATGTGGATCGCGAAATTGCAGCCGAGGTCGCAGAATTTGTGGGGGCGCTGACTAACGGAAAGGCCCAAATAAATTGAATTTGTCATGAGCCCGTTCGGTCTATCTTTGGAGAGGCTTTTCGGCTTCTCCCAACGTCCTTTTCGCCATGAGTCGTAATCTCTATCTGAAGCGCTATCGCCTCGGCGGCGAAGGCGAGGCCGTGCCACCGCCGGTGGCTGAAAACGGGGCGGCGTCCACCTTCAAGGCCACGGACACGCGCTCGGGCGCACCGGTTTTGCTGACACTGATTCCGGTGGGGGCTATCCCGGAGGAGGATCGCGAAAAGTTTGAGGCCGGCGCGCACAAGATCGTGCAGTTCGACCATGTGCATGTCGCGCGGACGGTCGATTTTGGAAAAGAGGACGACGAGTATGCTTTTGTCTCCGAGTTTCCGCGCGGCGAGACCGCGAAGGATTGGGTTTCGC
>DASREH010000041.1:0-33030 GCA_035652195.1 Candidatus Udaeobacter sp.
CTCGTCGAATCCAGGGCGAACGGCAATCGATTGGAAACGACGATTAGACGATTCATTCTCTTTGGACCGAAGCTTAAATGTTACACCGTTACAACGGGTGAGCTGAGAATCCTTGCAATGGTGTAATCTGTAATGTTGTAACGCTTTTAGTTTCTTTTGTTAAATCGAAATGCTTCCTTTGGCACTTGATCATGTCCAGGAAATCGCTGGAGCCGGCGAGCGGAACGTCATGATTTTCCTCGATTTCGACGGAACCCTCACTCCAATAGTCGACCGTCCGGATCAAGCAGTGCTTTCGGAGTCGACACGCGCAGTTCTTTGTGCGCTCGCGGCGATAGTACCTGTGGCCGTCCTCAGTGGCAGGGAACTCGAAGATGTTCGCAACCGCGTTGCAGTCGACGGAATAGTCTACGCTGGCAGCCATGGCTTCGACATCGCCGGACCCGATAACATGCAGAGACAAACGGGAACACAGTTTTTCCGGGCACTGGATCGAGCGGAAAAAGAGCTCCGTGAAAAATTGGGAAACATTCCAGGCGCACTTGTGGAAAGAAAACGTTTCTCCATCGCCGCCCATTATCGACAAGTGAATGAGAGCGACTTTCCAAAACTGAAGGCTGCCGTCGCTGAAGTCATCAAGCGACACCAGGAATTGCGCAAAATGCATGGCAAGAAAGTTTACGAATTATTGCCTGGCGTCGATTGGGACAAAGGAAAAGCTGCGTCGTGGATATTGGAAAATCTCGCTCCAAACCAGGAAAAGGTTCGCGCAATTTACATTGGAGACGACCGGACTGACGAGGACGCTTTTCGGGCCGTCAAAGGACAAGGCACAGGCATTCTCGTCACCGAAGAACCGAGAACAACTGCGGCGCAATATTCACTCAAAAATCCCTCAGAAGTGGAACGCTTCCTTAACGTGCTCGTTTCAATGCTGAGCTGCTCACCCGAACGTTAGATTTCCGGCGCGTGCCCGGTTAAGACCGACTGACACTAACAAACGCGATCTGCTCGATTCGTATTGTGAGCGTTTCGGACGACGTTATGCTGCGCGCAGCAATGAGCTCCTCGCGATTAGAAACCGGAGAAAGTGCGCGCAGTCGAATTGCGTGGCGTCTCCTGCCGTTTCTTTTTCTTCTCTACTTCGCCAACTACCTGGACCGAACCAACATCGCTTACGCAACGCTTGGAATGAAAGGCGATCTGGGCCTCACCGATTCCGTCTTCGGCACCGCAAGCGGAATCTTTTTCATTGGTTATTTTGCGTTGCAAATTCCCGGAGCGTTGTTGGTCGAACGCTGGAGCGCGCGACTTTTGCTGGCGATAACCCTGATCACATGGGGAGCGCTGACGACGCTGACCGGCTTTGTCCACACTGCGCATCAACTCTACGGCGCGCGTTTCCTGCTTGGCGCGGCCGAGGCGGGGTTTTTTCCCGGCGTCATCGTTTATCTCTCCCATTGGTTCATTTATGCAGACCGGGCCAAAGCCGTCTCCCGTTTCATGGCAGCGATTCCGATCGGTTTTATCATTGGCGGACCGATTGCTGGAAAAATTTTGGGCGTCCACTGGCTGAATTTTTCGGGTTGGCGTTGGCTTTTTTTGTTGGAAGGAATTCCGGCGGTCATTTTGGGCGTTGCGACGCTCTTCGTTCTTCCGGATCGGCCCAACGAAGTGCGGTGGCTTGCCCCGGACGAACGGGATTGGCTCATTGCCAAGCTGGAAGAAGAACGGCGCGCGAAAGCAAATGTCGAACAGATGTCCATCTGGCAAGCGCTTCGACATCCGTCGGTGTTGATCCTGACAACTGGATTGTTTTTTACCTATACAGGCGGCTATGCGTTTTGGTTTTGGATGCCGACGATGCTGCAACGTCTCACGGGATGGACGGACCTCGAGCAAATCGGATGGATCGGCGCGATCCCATTTATCGGAGGGCTTGTTGGAATGTTGGCGATTGGCTGGAGTTCTGATCGCACGCGGGAACGCCGCTGGCATTTTGCCGCTCCACAATTGACCGCGGCGGTCGCATTGATCGCGTTGCTTGCATTTCCGCATTCGAAGGCGTTGCTGGTCGCCTTGTTTACGCTGGTGGGATTTGGAACTGTCGCTTATTTGCCGGCGTTCTGGGCGTTACCTTCGGCGTTCTTGAATGCTTCTGCCGCTGCGGCGGCCGTGGGCTTCATTAATTGCACAGCAAGCATCGGCGGCTTCTTCGGACCAAAGCTGATCGGCGACATCAGTCAGCGCAGCGGATCGTTCAATGGCGGCTTCGCGGTAATGATAGCCTGTTTCGTGATCGCCTCTGTGTTAGTGCTGATCTGTCCGCGCGAGCGCGCGGCTAACTCGTAGTATACACTTCCGGACTGCAGCGCTACGTTTTCTCGGGGCGCTAACTTCCTCGTGTGATGCCACGGACCCATTGTGCACACGAAGCGAGGCGGTTAGAGCCCGCTGCGGCTTCATCAATTGCACAGCCAGCATTGGCGGATTCTTTGGTCCTAAGATCATTCGCGATCTGAGCCAGCGCACCGGCTCATTTAGTGGCGGGTTTACTTTTATGATCGTATGCTGGATCATCGCATCCCTGCTGGAGTTGCTATGCCCGCGCGAGCGGGGTTGATCCTGATGGGATTAAGCGATTTGTACCGATCTATGGCGTCAACTTGATCACAAAACGGGAGGAAACTCGTAGTCTCTTGCGTCCAAGCGCTGGATCCACCGTGACTCGCCCGGCACCGATCAGATCGTGTACCCACTTCTCGACATCGGCTTCCCACACCAATGGTGTCTCTAGTACTAGGCACAGTAAATCGTCGTAATTAATAGATTTTCGCTGCTGCAGCAGCACGTCCAGCTTTCGCCTCGCTTCATCCCGATAAGTTCGCCGCAGCGTCCGTGCGATCTCGGATGAAGCTTGCAGACCTTCAGTCAAAGCGCCGAATTCTACTTGGCCGGACAAATCCGGTCGTTTCCGCTTCTTGGCTTCTCCTCGCGCACTTTCACCAGTTTCAAACGCGAGTTGCTCAGCGGCCTTGAATACGACGACTCCATGTGGACTATTCGTGCCAAAAATGAGGTAATAGTGAACGGTGTCTTCAGCCGCCCTGAAAACCGCGGCTGTTGTCGTATAGGTAAATCTTGCGAGCCTTTTGAGATTTTCCGCATAGCGTTTAACCAAGAATCGCTCCCTAGCAGTGCCATGATGCGAGCTTGCCTCACGCACGACCGCTTCGTCGGCGAACAGTTCGTTGAACTGCGTAGCGTGTTCCTCCTGGCGTACGAACCGGCGGATGTGGTACGTCATCATTGTCACAAGGATCTCCGCCGACCTGTCTTCGACCAATGGTGCGACTTTCTTGAGCGCAAAACCAGTCCAGCCTTTCGGATCGATTAGCAGAAACCGAAACGGCGATCCTGTCGCCTTGCTAAGAAATTGTCGGATCTGCGGCAGGTGTTCTTCGAATTCTCCCTTTAGCACGACGATTTCGATCTTGTCGGTTCGCTTGCTTGCAGCGAATGCACTAAGCTTCTCAAACGACTGCGGGTCAGATTCAACGAAGCAAAAGCGCAAGCGAAGCTTCTTCCCTTTTAGAGACAAATTTTCCTGACACTTCGAAAGTACATGCAATGCAATGCCAAATGAAGTGTCTCGATAGTCCGGTTCCGCCGACTTCCAGGGGCCAGCAAAACAGTCGACGTAATTGATAGAGTCCCATTGTGAACCGACTTTGTGACCTAAACGGTCAAGATACTCGGATAGCAGGGTGTGCTTAATGTAAGTCTGTTCTCTACCGCGATACGCGTCGGGAACAGCCATTGGTCACGCGGCCAGACTACGAGGTTGTGAAAACCGACTACGAAGTTCGAATCGCGAGGCGCGGTCTGGGCAGGCCGTTGCGGCGATCTTTGGAAATTCATCGTATGTTCGACCATTCAACTTTCGACCGAAACGACTTTTTTGAACACCGCCCCATTGCTTGAAGAAAAATGCGACATTTCGCGATCTGCACTGTTCTCGTATCTTCAACACCCACTCTTTACTCATTGGTCGCGCGCCAGGCCCGCTTTCTCCGCCAACGATTACCCAGTCAATCGCGCGTAGGTTTATTTTTCCCAAGTCTTCAAGCAGCGGCTCGCAAGAGAGGAACTTTATCTGAGCTCCAGATTGTTGAAGATCGTCAATACGCGGCAAACCATGTTTGCGGTTCTCGACGCTGACGCCCCACCAAATATGCGCGGCTTTCGCGGCGTTATTCAATCGGCTCTTCAGCAGTTCGCACATTCGGCGAGACCGCTTTGTCAAAATTTGGTACGTGTGCCAATCCGCGCAAAGCATCACGTCGACGATTTTGGATATGTAATCATCGGGAACATTTGGATGAAACAGATCGCTCATTGAGTTTACGAAAACCCGTTTCGGCGACGTCCAGCGAAAAGGATCTAAAAGTTTGTCGGCGGCGAGCCTTAAATCGAAACCGAATTCGAATGGATGGCCGCGAACACCGCGAAACCGCTCAGCGAACGTCTCCGCGTAACAGTGTTTGCACCCTGGGGAAATCTTCGTGCAACCCCGAACGGGATTCCACGTTGCATCGGTCCATTCAATTCTTGAGTAATCGCTCATCTATGTTCACGCGAACATTTTAGCTGATCAGTGCTTCAGCGCAACTTCAAACGGCGCGCCGGTTTTTGTGCGAATCTCATCCACCGTCGCGTTGGAAAGGATTTCGGTGAGCACCAGGCCACCGCCGTCGGGTTTCACCTCGAACACACACAAATCGGTGATGATGAGATTAACCACACCAAGGCCGGTGATTGGCAGCGTGCATTTTTTCAAAATTTTGGGACTGCCATCTTTTGACGTGTGTTCCATCACTGCGACCACGCGCTTCACGCCCGCGACGAGGTCCATCGCGCCGCCAGGTCCCTTGATCATCTTTCCCGGAATCATCCAGTTTGCGATGTCACCTTTGTCGGTTACTTCGAACGCGCCGAGAATGGCGAGATCGATGTGTCCGCCGCGAATCTGGCCGAACGAGTCGGCGCTGGAGAAGAACGCTGAGCCCGGCATCGTGGTGATCGTTTGCTTGCCGGCGTTAATCAGATCGGGATCTTCTTTGCCCGGCTCCGGAAACGGTCCGATGCCTAACAAACCGTTCTCGGATTGCAGTGTGACGTTCATCCCTTTCGGAATGTAATTGGCCACCAGCGTCGGAATGCCGATACCCAAATTAACGTAGTAGCCGTCGCGCAATTCCTGCGCAGCGCGTTTTGCCATTAAATCGCGAACGGGCGAGGAAGTTTTCTTACTTTGCTCGGCGCCTTGAACCGTGCGGAACTCGATTCGCTTTTCGTAGTTTGCGCCCTGAATGATCCGGTTCACGAAAATGCCCGGGGTGTGGATTTGATCCGGATCGAGCTCACCGATTTCAACCAGTTCTTCGACCTCGGCGACACAGACTTTGCCACAGGTGGCGATCATGGGATTAAAATTCCGTGACGTTTTTCGGTAAATCAGGTTGCCGGATTTATCGCCCTTCCATGCTTTGACGATGGAAAGCTCGGCGGTGATCCCGGGCTCGAGCACATAATCAATGCCGTTGAACTTCTTTGTCTCTTTGCCTTCAGTGAGTTTGGTGCCGAAACCGGTCCGCGTGTAAAATCCTGGGATTCCTGCGCCCCCGGCTCGCAATCGTTCCGCCAGGGTACCTTGCGGAATCAGCTCGAGTTCCAATTCGCCCGCCAGCACCTGTCGCTCGAACTCTTTGTTCTCGCCGACGTACGACGCCATGACTTTTTTCACCTGGCGCGACGGAAGAAGAATTCCCATCCCGAAATTGTCGACGCCGGCGTTGTTCCCGACAATCGTTAGGCCTTTGACGCCACTCTTGTGCACTGCGGCGATCAGGTTTTCCGGGATGCCGCACAATCCGAATCCGCCGGCGGCGATGGTCATGTTGTCGTGCAGCAATCCATCCAGGGCGGTTTTCGCATTCGCATATACCTTAGTCATCTCGAAAGGATAGTGCGCATTTTTAGACGGTTGAGCAACCATCGACATTCGCTTGCCGACATGACTTTCATCGGCAGATTGAAATTCCAACTTTTCAATGAAGACAACACTCGCTCATCAACTTGCCAACTACTCCTCCTCATTTCGGTTTGAAGATCTTTCCAAGGAAGTCGTGCACGAAGTAAAGCGGCGCGTCATCGACTCGCTGGGCTGCGCACTGGGCGCATGGGATGAAGAGCCATGTGCCATCGCGCGAAAGGTCGCCTCCGATTTTTCAGCCAAACATGGAGCGACCATCATTGGCACCAGTCACAAGGCGCCGCCCGACTGGACCGCGTTCGCAAACGGCTGTTGCATTCGCTATTTCGATTATAACGACACTTATCTTTCCAAAGAGCCGGCACATCCCAGTGACAATATTGCTGCGGCCCTGGCTGTGGCGGAAAGCGTGGGCGCAACTGGACAGGAACTGATCGCCGCGATCGCGCTTGCTTACGAAGTTCAATGCCGGTTGTGCGACGCCGCAAGCATTCGCGCGCGTGGCTGGGACCACGTTACTTACGGCGCCTTTTCCACTGCCCTGGCGTGCGCGCGCTTGATGAAACTTGATCCGGAAAAGACGCGCCACGCAGTGAACATTGCCGGTGTCGCGTGCGCGGCCATGCGACAGGCACGTGTGGGCGAGCTTTCCCATTGGAAAGGTGTAGCATTTGCAGATGCTGCCAGGCGGGGCGTCTATTCAGCTCTTCTTGCGCGTGCGGGTATGACGGGACCGGCACCGATTTTTGAAGGGCAAATGGGGTTCGAAAAGGAACTTGGGGTTTCGCTGGGAAATGTGGGCGAAAAATTCAAAGGCGCGCCGGAAATGATTTTGAACACCAGTATCAAATATTGGCCGGCTGAATACCATAGCCAGAGCGCCGTCGAAGCTGCGCTCGCGTTGCGAAAAGAAGTTGGCGACTTCGCAAAGGTGAAGGCAATGACCATCGAAAGTCACGATGCTTCGGTGGACATCATCGGAAGCGAGCCCGAGAAATGGAAACCAGAAACGCGCGAAACTGCTGATCATAGTCTGCCGTATATTACCGCGATCGCCTTGATCGACGGCGAGATCACCGAAAAACAATTCGCTCCCGAGCGTTTTACGGACAATGCGGTTTGGAAATTTTTAGAGAACGTAAAAGTTGCACGCCACGGCGAGCTGAGCGGCATGTACCCCGAGGCGGTCGCGAACATCGTCCATGTCGATCTTGTCGACGGAAAACGGCTTACGAAGCGCGTCGATTATCCGATCGGGCATGCTAAAAATCCGCTGAAGGACTCAGAGGTCGAAGGCAAGTTCTTTTTGCTTGTGGAACCGGCTGTGGGTCAGGCCCGCGCGAGAAAGATTGTCGATCTGGTATGGAAGCTTGATGCAGCCCCTAATGTTGATGAGCTGATGAGGGCGTTGGTCATGCAGCCAGAGGTATCCTGATTCCCTCGACATGGCGAAGAGAAGCAAGCCGGCGCAGTTGCGCGAACTGATCGCGCAAGGCTGCTTTATGCTGCCCGGCGTCCCGAACGCATCGATGGCGCGGCAGGTAGAGCAGGCCGGCTTTGACGCGGTCTACGTCAGCGGCGCGGGAATGGCCAACGCAACTGCCGGCGTACCAGACATTGGTTTACTGACGATGACTGAAGTGGTTGGGCTGGCTGGGTATGTCGCGAACGCGGTCAGTATTCCTGCGATCGTCGACGCGGACACTGGTTTTGGCGGCAGGGAGAATGTCGCACGCACTATTCGCGAGCTGGAGAAAGCGGGACTGGCTGGATGTCACATCGAAGATCAGGAGTTCCCCAAACGCTGCGGGCATCTCACCGGCAAATCCGTTGTCGACGTGGATGAGATGACTGCAAAAATTAAAGCCGCTGTAGATGCTCGTCGCGATGACGATTTCGTGATTATTGCGCGGACGGATTCGCGAGCGGTGGAAGATTTCGATTCTGCCGTGAAACGCGCACGACGTTATCTCGATGCTGGCGCCGATGCCATTTTTCCCGAGGCGCTGCAAAACGCGGATGAATTCAAGGCGTTCGCCCGGGAAGTAAAGGCGCCGTTGCTGGCGAACATGACGGAGTTCGGGAAAAGTCCATTGCTCAGTTTCGAGGAGCTCGCGGCTTTCGGATACAAGATGGTCATCTTTCCGCAGAGCGCGTTTCGCGTTTCAATGAAAGCAAGTGAGGATTTTTTGCGGGACCTGAAAAAACAAGGAACGCAATCGGGTTGGATCAACAAAATGCAAACGCGCGAAGAGCTTTACGAACTGCTCGATTACGATCCCGCAGCCGACAGTTGGAAGGGCGGACGATGAATTCTTAGCTGGTTAAGTCCGGTGAGTTGAACGATTGTGATTCACAAGTAAAGAGAAACTAATGCCTACTGATAAGAAACCAGAATACAGCCCCGGATTAGCGGGCGTAATTGCAGGCGAGACGGCGATTTGCTGGGTCGATCCGAATGCGGGTTTGATGTACCGCGGCTATGACATTCATGAGATGGCGCAGAAGGCCAGCTTTGAAGAAGTTGCCTACCTGCTGCTCAATGGAGAACTCCCGAACGGGAAACAATTGGTCGAGTTTGCGCAGCAAATTGCCGCGGAACGAGCTTTGCCAGGTCCGGTCACCGAAATGCTGCGTCTTCTCCCGAGCAAAACTCATCCCATGGATATGTTGCGCACCGGCGTGTCGATGCTGAGCGCCTTCGACAAGGACCTCGGCGATAATTCGCACGACGCCAATATCCGGAAATCCATCCGCCTGATCGCGCGTGTTTCAACCCTGATCACTGATGGCTGGCGCATTTCACACGGACAACAGCCCATTCCAGAAAAACCTGATCTGACTCAGGCCGGGAATTTCTTTTATAAACTGGAAGGCAAAGTTCCGCAGGATTGGCAGATTCGAATGCTGGACACGATTTTCAATCTGTACGCCGATCACGAGTTCAACGCCTCCACTTTTGCTGCGCGTGTGACCGCTTCAACTCTGGCGGGAATCTACGCCGCAGTCACCTCGGCAGTCGCTACACTCAAAGGTCCGTTGCACGGAGGCGCGAACGAGGAATCGATGAAGATGCTCGAGGAAATTGGCACTCCAGATCGCGCCGAAAAATGGCTGATGAACAAGCTGGAGACCAAGGACAAGATCATGGGGTTTGGCCATCGTGTTTACAAAAAAGGGGATTCTCGCGTACCGGTGATGCGTGAGATCGCGCGCGATCTGGGCAAACGCACCGGCAAAGAAAACTGGGTGCCAATTTGCGAAAAGCTTGAGGAAGTAATGGATCGCGAGAAACACCTTTGTGCCAATGTGGATCTGTATGCGGCTCCGGTGTTTTGGATGCTCGGCTTCCCCGCAGAGTTGAATACTCCTCTGTTCGCAGCATCGCGTGTGGCTGGGTGGTGCGCGCATGTGACCGAGCAACACGATCACAATCGGCTCATTCGTCCGCGTTCACTTTACGTTGGGCACCAATTGCGCCCTTATCGCGGCTCCGTGTTACGCGGCGAGTAGATCGACGGCTTGAGTCCCGTACCGGAAAGAAATTATCTGCGCCTTCGGGGCCTACCATGGCATAGTCCAAGGCGATCCACGTTGACGCAGGCGATGGTGGAACGTGTTATCCTCAACGCGTTGCAGGAAAACGGGGGCCCTGCCGCCTCACGAATGCCCGATCAATGAGCGAAATATCTCTCCAGGAAAATTACGCGCCGAATAACGCCTGCTGGGGTTGCGGTCCAGCTAACCCGGAGGGGTTACATATTCGAAGCTTTCCAAAGAATGGCGAAGTTGTGGCGGAATGGAAACCGGAGAAAAAATACGAGGCTTTTGACGGCGTTTTGAATGGCGGAATTATTGGCACGTTGCTCGATTGCCATTGCAATTGGACCGCAGCGTATCACCTGATGAAGCATGCAAACGAGGATCGGCCGCCGTGCACTGTCACAGCCGAATACGCAATTAAATTGTTACGACCCACGCCCACGAACGATTCGATTTTTCTTTCTGCGAAGGTTGTCGAATTAACCGGCGACCGGGCAACTATTGAAGGAACACTTACTGTCGGTGGAAAAGTCTGCGCAACGTGCCGTGGAGTTTTCGTTGCAGTAAAAGAAGGCCATCCCGCTTATCACCGATGGTAAGAGTGTTTTCACTGCTGCTCTTGCTCACGCCGGCGGCTCTGGCTGCCGAACAGGACGCAGCAAAACGGATCGCGTCCATAGAGACACGTATTGGCGGCCGAATCGGCGTGGCCGCGCTCGATACTAGTAATAATAAACGTATTGAGCACCGGGCGACCGAGCGATTCCCGATGTGCAGCACGTTCAAGTTTCTCGCAGCGGCAGCGGTGTTGAAGCGCGTTGACGAGCAAAAAGAGACCTTGGATCGGTTCATATCTTATGGCGCGAAAGACATCCTCGAATATGCGCCGGTCACAAAAGAACATCTCAAAGACGGTGGAATGAAGCTTGAGGCTTTATGCGCCGCCGCGATCAAACAAAGCGACAACACAGCTGGCAATCTGCTCCTGGAGGCCATTGGCGGGCCTGCCGGCCTAACCAGTTTTGTGCGTACACTCGGCGATCAACTCACCCGCCTTGATCGAATTGAGCCGGAACTAAACGACGTCACGCCCGGCGACGAGCGCGATACAACGACACCAGCAGCCATTGCGTCGGACATGCAGCAGCTCTTACTCGGCGATGTGTTATCTGCAAAATCGCGCCGTCAGCTCGACGATTGGTTAAACGGCAATGAAACCGGAGGGTCCCTGATACGTGCCGGAGTTCCCAAATCTTGGAGCGTCGGCGACAAAACCGGCCGCTGTGCGAATGGGGCCACCAACGATGTTGCCATTCTGCGTCCTCCTGGTCGTGCGCCGATCGTGCTCGCCATTTATTCCGTGGAATCGACGGCGACTCCGGATGAGCGGGCAGCGGCCATCGCTGAGGCAGCAAAAATTGTTGCTGAATCTTTGTAAACAATCAATGCGAGGAGATTCAGAATTCACCGCCTGAAATTCGTCGATGCGCAATTCGCAGAAACGGCTTCAGTCCTGGTTCATGGCAAGTTCAAGTTTCTGTATTGTTCCACTTCCGACAGAGATCGCTGAGAAGGCGCGCCGCGCAGCAGAGTTAGCGGCAGAGGATCACGCCTTTGTCGAGGTAGATTCGGAGACCGGTTATCCGTGTCGGCACTGTCTTCGCTGGGCAAAACCCGGAGAGCGCGTCGTTCTATTTCCTCACGCTTCAATTCCGCCCGGTCATCCGTATTTCGAAACCGGGCCCATTTTTGTTCATGAGAAGCGGTGTGAACGTTATAGCGCAACAAAGGAGTATCCGGCCGATTTTCGCAGTGGACGCGTATTCCGCGCTTACGATGCAAATTACAACATGATTGATGCCGAGATCGCGCACGATGACGATCCGGAAGCAGTCATCGAGAAGCTACTTGAAAATCCGAAAACGGAATTCGTGGATGCGCGCAGTGTTAGTCGCGGTTGTTTCACCTTCCGAATTCGCCGTGCATGACCTATTGATGCAAATTCGTTGCCCGAATTTCGTCGATGCATCAGCTAAAACGGCTGTTTAAGTTGGAAACATGAAAACGATGGATCTTCTTCCTCCGACACAAACAATGTATCGCGCACTGCTGGATCGGGATTCAAGCTTTGAAGGCATCTTTTTTGTCGCAGTGCGCACGACGGGAATCTTTTGCCGGCCAACGTGCCCGGCAAAAAAACCGGCGCGCGAGAATGTCGATTTTTTCGCGACATCGGTTGAAGCGGTGGAACACGGTTACCGGCCGTGTTTGCGGTGTCACCCGATGGATCTCAACGGGCATCCGCCCAGATTGATTGAACGTCTACGTACTGAGGTGGAGCGTGCTCCAGGTGGACGACTCACGGACAAGGAGTTGGCTGCGCTGGAAATTGATCCCTCGACGGCGCGACGCCAGTTCAAACGTCACTATGGAATGACTTTTCAAGCTTATCATCGCGCTCGCCGGATGGGCCTCGCCCTGGGGCAGGTGCGACAAGGAGCTCGTGTGGACCAGGCGCGGAACGGCAGTGGTTTTGAATCTGAGAGCGGTTTTCGAGAAGCATTTGCGAAGATCTTTGGCGAGCCACCTTCCAATTCCAAGACCAGCGCACCGCTTCTCGCCGAGCGGATCGATACACCACTCGGCGCGATGATCGCGGTCGCGGATGACCACGGGCTGCGACTGCTCGAGTTTATCGATCGGCGCGCGACTGAAAGCGAACTGTCGCTTTTGCGAAAGCGATTGCGAACAAATGTCGTTCCAGGCAATCATCCGACTCTGGACGCGGTCCGTACGGAACTGGCCGATTATTTCTCTGGTAAAAGCTTCGAATTCGACATCCCGCTGGCCCCAGTTGGTTCAGCGTTTCAGCTTCGGGCTTGGAAAATCCTACAATCGATTCCCGTAGGCGAAACCCGCTCGTATTCATGGATGGCCCAGCGTCTGGGGGACGAAAACGCGCGGCGCGCCGTTGGCAGAGCGAACGGCACAAACATGATCTGTATCATTATTCCTTGTCATCGCGTAATCCGTGCTGACGGCACGCTATGCGGATACGGCGGTGGATTGTGGCGCAAGAAATGGTTGTTGGACCACGAGCGCAAGGTATCGAAGTGATTGCGTGATTGATTGCCGGTGATGTCGCTTCCCCAGGCGTCTCTGACCGAGACGTCGCCTTCGGAAAATGTAATGGTGAGTTCCCACAATTATTGCTGGCGTTTGGCCGAGTCATCGTGGTTCCAGGGAAAGATCAGTCGCACACCTGTTTTACGGGTTGAGACTTCTAACGCCCAACGTCGGTATTGCTCGGGGCGAGAGCGGTAACAATCTTTTCGAAGCAGGGATCGCCACGCAACGGATCCCAGAAGGGTAGCAATTTCAGTTGGCCGTAACTGAGGCTGTTCGGCCGGCGCATTGCGGCGCTGAGCTGCTCGCAAGCCAGTTCTGTTTCGCCGGTCCACGCGGCGATCATGGCGAAATATTGCTTCATCGCCTGACCGTTGATTGCATCGTCTTTTATCGGGACAAGCTCAACAGCGCGCCGGCCCTCTCGCAACGCTTGTTCTTTTCGCCCCAGCGCCGCGTCGATCAATCCTAAAACGCAAACGGCCGGGCCGTAGTTCGATTGCGCATTAACAATTTTCTCCTGCTCTGCGCGCGCAGCGGTAAACGCGGCGTGTGCCTTCTCATCATCTTTGATCATCCGAGCGATAAGACCTTCTACGAAGGGACGGCTGAACTGTATTACGTCATCGCTAAGTGGAGTGTCTCCCAAGGTTTTTAGGGCGAGTTCAGCGGTGGCTGCATCGCGTTCCATTAAGGCGCACAGCAGCCACGTATCCGCGACTGACGGAAGGGACGCCGGATTTTTCAACCGGATCGATTGAATTAATTCATGTAATTCCTGGGTGTCAGCTTTCCAGTCCAGTTCTACGAATGCGCGGGCCAGATAGTTGATCACGTTTGGTTCCACTTCTATCGCGCGATTCAAAGCAGATGCCGCTTCCGGATAACGCCGGAGATGTCCATAGCTTATGGCGATTTGGCGTAGCGCGAAAAAGTTCCGCGGGTCCAAATCTAATGCGCGCTCCATGTTGCGCGTGGATTCCTCCCATCGTCCCTGACGCCTTTGGATGTACCCTTTCATTTCGAAAACCCTGGCGTTGTTAGGTAACCGTTGACCGGCAATCTCGAGTTGAGCGAGAGCTGCTTTGTAGTCGAGATGTCCCCTGTACAGATTTTCGGCTTCCGCCAGTTGCGCTTCTCCCGAATCGGGACGGAGACGAAATGCCGTTCGGATGGCCTGTTCCGCTAATGCCAGACGCTCCGGGGAATGATCATCGCGAAAAAAGTAGAGAAGATCATGAGCGTAAGCGAGTTCACAGTAGGCTTGAAAAAACGATGCATCGCGCGCGACTGCCTGGTTGAGTAGATCGACTGCCTGCAACAGCTTCGACTCGCCCCCGGTCGTAGAACTTACCCATAAAAGAAGGTTTTTGGCACGAGCGAATAAGTCGAACGCTGTAAGGTCGGTCGTGATCGGCTGCTCAATGGCGAATGATTCGGCTGCCGATATCTTTGCGTTCAGTCGGCTCGCAATCTTTTTCGCTATTTGACTCTGAACCGCGAACAGATCGTT
This sequence comes from Candidatus Udaeobacter sp., assembly GCA_035652195.1. GTDB lineage: Bacteria > Verrucomicrobiota > Verrucomicrobiia > Chthoniobacterales > UBA10450 > Udaeobacter. The sequence continues at coordinate 14,238 of DASREH010000041.1, forward strand.
CACATCAAAGTCGTATTGTTCAGCCCAAACGTGAGTATCCGTGCGCGTATCGATGAGCTGCGCATTCAGATGAACCCGACCGCCGTTTTTTCGCACGCTTCCCTCGAGAACATGCGAGACCCGAAGGGCTTCTCCGATCTGGCGGACGTTCCGCTTGCCGCGATATTCCATGACGCTGGTGCGGCTGATTACTTTCAGGTCGGCCACTTTTGCCAGCTTCGTTAAAATGTCGTCCTGAATACCATCGGCGAGCGACGCGTTCTCTTTCGCGGTGCTAAGATTTTCAAATGGCAACACCGCGAGTCCAGTCGCTGGTGGAGCATGAAACAGTTCGCTTTTCCAAATGATCACGCCGACTGCAATCGCGAGTGCGACCAGGGACAGTAGTAGAGCGGCAATGGCCGGGTTTCGCCGCACCCATTTTCGGCCGCGCGCCATTACTGTGGTGCGCCGCGCCTGAATGGGCTCATGTTTCAGCCAACGCTCCAGTTCTTCGGCAAGGGCCAACGCCGTGGGGTAGCGACGACGCGGATCCTTTTCGAGGCACTTTAAGCAAATCGTAGAAAGATCGCGGTCTAGCTTAGGATTCAACACTCGCGGCTGCCGAGGTTCGGTTTCAAGAACCAACCGGATTGTTTCAAATGTCGTTCCACCAGCGAACGGCGGGTTGCCGGTAAGTAGTTGGTAAAGCACCGCGCCAAGCCCATACACATCGGTCGCACACGTTAAATCAGTATGGTCCCCCTTCGCTTGTTCCGGGGCCATGTAGCTGGGTGTTCCTAATGCTTCGCTCGTGCGAGTGATTGTAGCCTCTGTTTCAGCGAGGCGCGCCAAACCGAAGTCGGTAAGATGAGCCTGGCCTTTCGCATCTATCAGGATGTTTCCCGGCTTAATGTCGCGATGTAGAATCCCGCGCTCGTGTGCATAATGTAACGTTCGCGCGAGGCCGGCGATGATTTCTGCCGCGCGACGCGGCGACATTTGCTCGCGCCTCGCAACTTCATCGAGTGGGCCGCCGTCGACGAGCTTCATGCTGAAATAGCACGAGCCGTCGCGCTCACCTATTTCATAAATGGGAACGATGCACGGATGGTCGAGACTCGCTGCGGCTTCAGCTTCCAGATGAAAACGTTTCAGGTGCCTTGGAGTTGCCCACTGACCGAGGCCGACAATTTTGAGCGCAACTGTGCGATTGAGGCTTTTCTGTCGCGCCCGATAAACGATTCCCTGGCCTCCGCGGCCCATTTCCTGCAGTAACTCGTAATCGCCGAAGTCAGCCAATGGTTGTCCGGAAGGTGCGGTTCGGCCATTGCCAGGCATAACTGTCGAATTTTCGGTGTGTTCAGAATCGAAGGCCTCCGGATCTTCCCCGTCGAACAAGCCAGTTTCCAGGAGACATGCGCTGCAAAAGTCTTGCGGAGCGTCGGCGAAAAATCGCGCGCTGCATTTCCTACAGACTTTGCCTGCGGCGTTCATCCAATATTCCAGTTATCCATCGGCTCGACTGACCAATGCAGGAAGGTCTCTCACTAGTTATGCACGCAACACAGCAACCAAATGCCGCAGCTCGTCTTCCACATCTCCCGGTGCTATCACCGTGTGAGAAATTTCTTCATGCAATAATTCGCGGTAGCGGCGGCGCAGCCGATGGAACGATTGCTTTACTGCGTTTTCAGTCATGGCCAATTCGCTGGCGATGTCAGCCTGGGAAGGACGGTCTGGCTCGTCCCCGAGCAGTTTCTTCAACTGTTCGAACAATAATGCGTTCCCACCACCGCGATACTCGTCGCCTAATCGAGCGAGAACTTTCTCCAAAACGGTCAAAGCCCAGCGGCGCTCGTAGATTTGATCGGCGCTTAAGGTGTCGATGGGGGCGAGGTCCACGCCCTCGCGATCACGTAGCGCATCTAACGGAACCAGGCGGCGACCTTCGCCTCGCTTGATGGTCAGGGCGCGATGTCGTTCGTTCGTCAGGAAATGTTTTAGCGACACCAGCAGGTAAGAACGCAAACGGCCTTTCTCTCTACTAACAGTCTCCAAATCTCGGCGTTCCAATAGTCTAGTGAAAAATCCCTGCGTGAGATCTTCTGCTTCCTCCGGACCGCTTCCTTGCCCCCTGATGAAACTGTAAACCGGCCGCCAGTAGGTTCGGCAAAGCTTCTCAAGCGCGTCGCGCGCAGCCGGCGATTCTCCCTGCGCCTCGAGCACCATGCTCCAGTGTGTGGTCGCAAATGCGATTGCGCCGTTTTGCGTTTCGCCCAAATACGTCCGGGTCCGTGAGCCCCAACTTGCCACACCGTAATCCAAGTGAACCGGAGCAAAAATCAAGTCTGACTGCGACCAATAACCAGCGCAGATGGCTTGCGGATTTACAGCGATGCTCGGAACCATCGCTTATCGAACAATCAGCTTTTCCTTTTGTGACCGATTTCTTGCAACAATTCGATCTGGATTTGCTGAATCTCGAACAATCGATTGTATTGCCGCCGCAATAAATGATCGAGTTTTTCGTGCAGGTGTCGAATCTCGAGTTCGGCTTTCAAATTCACTTTGTAATCATTCTCCGCGCGCAATCGATCGCGGGCTTCGGCCCGATTTTGGCTCATCATGATGATCGGCGCTTGAACTGCCGCCAGACAGGAAAGAACCAGATTTAACAGAATAAACGGATACGGATCAAATGAGTGTGTGGCGAAAATAATCCCGTTGATTATGATCCAGGCCAGAAGCACTGCGGCAAATGTGATGAGAAATTTCCAGCTGCCACCGAACTCTGCGATCCGATCCGAAAGCCGCTCGCCAAATGTCAGCTTTTTGTCGAATTGTTTGCTGAGGTCGTTGGAGAGGATCTCATGTTGTTGCAAGCTCTCAATCACTTCCTGATCCAGGGCTGAAAGTTCGCCAATTTCTTCCTCCAGGACCTCCTTGACGTAGTCTTTGCGGAACTCGCCCAAATCCTTCAGACAAACAAACCCCTTGTTGTCCAGGCCAGGAATACGCTTCTTGATGAAATCGAGCAGAGAGGGTCGCATCAGCTCTGCTACCACCCCGTTGTGTGCTGATTTCGGTTTCCGGCAGATCTGGCAGATTTGAAGCGTGCTTGAGGCTTGGCTCATCAGGAAATTGCAGCTGAATTAAGCCGCTGTGCCTCCACTTGTCGATGTCGGCCTGAATCGATAACGGTTGAGCCTAACACTTCCTCACCGAGAGGGCGAGATTTCTATCGAGTATCTGACGAACAGGGGGCGAGCGCGGAGTGCTGGCCAGGATCACGGACTCGCTTGTGCGGCCGCGATAGCTCTGCGCTGCTTTGGTTTTCGCCGCGTGCTTGTTCGCGGGTGAGCCGCGCGCCATTCCCGCTGCTTACGCGTGTAATACTCGCGCCAGTAATCAGCGGTTCGTATTCGGGGTCGACCACGCTTTTTCGCCTTAACCATAGGATAAAAAATCACCGCGTGCGTAAAACGATCTCAGAGACTGCCAGGTGCATTTGATTTCTGATTCCGCAGCGCGCATTTGCATTACCGATTGCGTCCGCCTCGCGCAGGAACCGACTCGATGCGGGGCCGCTGCAATCGTCATTGCAAAGGTACGAAGAAGCCGACTTTTATACTCTTCTCCGGAAATCGGGGTTGGAAGTTCCCGAAATTTTAGAATGCGTGGAAGTCGCTAAACTTCAGAGATCTCACCGACGACAATCCCGGCATCATAGACCGCGTTCGCCGAGCCACCGGAAGTGGCGTTTTACCTGGCCCCTGCGCGATTTGAGCCCAAATGGTTCGATTGTTTTAGCCCGAATGTGTGAAACGGCTTCATCTACTGAATCTGTGGCGTAGATCAGGCTCAGGTCCCTGGCGGCGATCATTCCCCGTTGCGCCATCGTTTCAATGAAATGTAAGAGTTCCTTCCAATAGTCCGTTCCCATGATCACAATCGGAAAATTCTTGATCTTGCCCGTTTGAATCAAAGTGAGCGCTTCGAAAAACTCATCGAGTGTGCCGGCGCCGCCAGGCATGACAATGAACGCGTAGGAGTATTTAACGAGCAACGTTTTGCGGGCAAAAAAATAATGCATCTTCACACACCGATCGAGGTAAGCGTTGTTTGGTTGTTCCGATGGAAGCTCGATCGTGCATCCGACCGAGCGTCCGCCCGCTTCCTTGGCGCCTCGGTTGGCTGCTTCCATGATCCCCGGACCTCCGCCAGTGATGACGGTGAAGCCAAGTCGCGCCACGGCGGCGCCCATTTTTCTAGTTAACTCATAGTGCGGATCGCCGGGCTTGATTCTAGCCGAACCAAAAACGGTCACGGATGGACCGACAAAGTGGAGCGTTCGAAATCCGCGCAGGAAGTCGCGCATGACTTTGAGCAACGTGAAAAATTCGGCAAACCGCGAACGCGGGCCCTCCAGGAATATTGCGTCCGAAGCTTCGGACGAAGCTCCTGATGCCGGATCTGCCTTGCCAGTTTTTCCTATGAGGGCATCGTCGTCGCCTGCCACGATTTCACCCCATTTCTCTCAATTTCTTTTGCCAGGCAGTGTGCATCGTCACTTGGCGAGGTTTACGCTTTTGTAGGCCGCACAAGCAAGTCTTGATGGAGAGAACGTGGAAGGCGTGAAGCTAAACGTCAGCGTGATCCTCGGTTGTGAGGCCACGGCCGGAAACGACATTGCCGGCCATCCCGCGAACCTTTTTTAACCAACGCCGGGCCCACGCGTATTCGCTGGCCAGAATAGCTAAACCCAGCGGGATAACGATAAATGCCGGCCCCGGCAAAACCAAAAGCGCAATACCAAATAACAAAACCGTCGCCCCGATCACCGACACGATCACACGTCGGACGAGCTTGATGTTCCCGGTGCTCCAGATTTTGGATAACCGTTCCAGCCACGACGACGAGCGGAGTGACCGTTCATCGTGATTGGCAAACCTCATGTAATTGAATCGTAGCGTATGCTGAATCCGACCGGTCTTTGGCGAGGTAACCCTGCCTCAAACGCGGATGGATTGCTCCTACGGACTAGCCTTGCAGTGCACTTTGTAAACGGTCCAGAAAAGGCTCCTGCGTGGCTTTGATTTTTCGTCTCGCGATCGTCTCGGGAAAAAAGCTCGCTTGATCAACTTCCGGAAACGTCTTGCGATTTCCCGAACCCGGCGGCCATTCCAACTCGAAGGAGTTCGATTTAGGCTCGAATGACTCCGGCAAATCGCCTTCGAACGCCCAGGCATGCACTATTTTCCCTCCTTTTTGTCTGATCCACCCAAGTCGAATCCAGTCCGAACCAGCTTCGGGCCGAAATCCGATTTCTTCCTCGAATTCAATCTGGGCGCGTATCAGTAAATCTTCACCCGGAGCAGCCTCGCCCTTGGGAATTGTCCAGACGCCATCGTCTTTGCGAACAAAGAAAGGTCCGCCGGGGTGTGCGAGCAGAACTTCCAGTTGGTGCTGCTTACGCCGGAACATGAGCAAACCGGCGCTGATGCGGCTTCGTTTCGCTTTCCGGTCGTTCGGCACGGCCTGATGTTATGCGGAAATTTCGTCACCGCATCTCTTGGGGCGACGCGTGCATTGTCAGTTTTGTCGGTCCCATAAGTGCAACGTGTAAGTGAACACTACATAACCCATGATGCGGCTGGGATCGTCATTGCTGAAATAAATGGCCGGATTGAACTGAAAATCGCGCGTGACGTTGCAGGTGAAACCGATCGTCCAGGAGTTTTCAGAACCGCTCTGCCAATCCACCTGAGCGCGCCACCTTTCATTGAAGTCGTAGGCGTATCCAAGGATTGCTTCGTTCTTGTATCCGGCATGGATCGCTCCGGCGATGATCTTGTGGTGCTCCGTGTAATATCCAGCTTCGATGAATGGTTGAGGATCCACATTCAGGTGAGGCGACCAATTGACGAACCCAGTTGAGAGAAGAAGGGGCTCTTTCGTCAACAATCCGACCTCTGTACCAAAGATCCAATCGTCCGGTTGAAACCCGCGAAATACCGCCACCTCAGCCCATTTCGTTAGACCAAGCTCGGCTTGCAGTTCATATGGATTTGCAATCCGCTTATCTTGGATTTGCAAACTCAACGAGAGATCTCCGGCTGGTTGCAAGTCCGGCGTCACGATCTGGCTCAAACCTTTCGTCGTCGCGAATGCGGCAGGTGGAATCCAAACAATGGCCAAGACCAGGGCAACGAACTTTCCACTCGGAATTAGCGCCTGGCCCGCACGTTGTTTGTGCAAAGCACTCGGCATGTCGCCGTGAGTAAACCGGTTGTTTGGGAATTTGTCGATTCCATGTTGAACGAAGACTGCGCGATTTTAAGATTAGCCGTAATGCGCGTACTCGCTGTCGACGCCTCTCTACGGAACACCGGTGTCGCGATTGTCGACGCAAACAATGGCAAACCACGATCTCTTTATTTCGGAACAATTCACAACGGAGGAGGCCTGCGTTCTTCATCCTGTCTGCTGGCAATCCGCGATCGGTTGGCAGAACTGATTCGCGAACACGAACCGGATTGTTGCGCACTTGAATCAGTCATTTACGTGCAGAGCCATAAGACCGCGATTCTGCTGGGAGCCGCCAGAGGCGCTGCTATTTTGGCGGCCGCTGAAAACGGATTGCCAGTTTTCGAGTATTCTCCACGGCGAATCAAACAATCCACGGTTGGTCGCGGCGCCGCGGGAAAAAATCAGGTCGCGTTTATGGTGCGCGCGTTACTTGGCTTGACGGAAACACCTGGTGCTGATGCTGCGGACGCGCTGGCCATTGGTTTGACGCACCTGCGGTCTCAGGAAGTCGCGAGCCTGGGTGTCCCGGGCGCAATACAGATATGAGTACGTCGGCTCTTGATTTCCATGTGACCTGGCTGGGGCGAATGGAATTCCAACGAGCGTTGGCCTTGCAGGAAGGAATCGTGTTGCAAAAACACGGGAACCGTTCGGTAGAAGACCAACTCCTTTTGCTTGAGCACGAACCCGTTTACACGATAGGTCGAACACCAGATCGATCCAGTTTGTCCGCTGCACGAGGAATTCGCCACGACGAACCTGGCGATGCGCATTTGCCACATCCTCTTTTCGTCATCAACCGCGGCGGTCAGGCCACTTATCACGGACCGGGACAACTCATTGGTTATCCCATTATCGATCTTCGAAAATGCGGCCAGGACTTGCATAAATATTTGCGCTGGCTCGAACAATTGCTCGTCGACCTCCTTGCCGAACACGGGATTGACGCTGCGCGCCGCGAATCATTCACGGGAGTTTGGGTTGGCAACCGGAAGATTGCTTCGATTGGCGTGGGAGTTCGTCATTGGATTACCATGCACGGTTTTGCCCTGAACGTATGCGGCGATCTTTCACCTTTTGATCGCATTATCCCGTGCGGCATTAATAACGTTCAGATGACTTCTATCGAAAAGGAAACCGGTAACGCAGTTTCTGTCCGTTCGATTGCCGCTTCCATTGAGAGGTGGGCCGGGGATTACATTAATGATTTGCGCCTCATTCGAGAGGCACAATCGATTCAGGTTTAAAGAATGAATTAGCAGCAAGCATGATTCCGCTGGAAGACAACGTTGGTGATATTATTGGAAAAGCGCAGCGCGGTTTGGGAATTTCCGATTCCGAACTGGCGAAAAAGTCAGGCGTCGAGTTGCAGACCATCCGCGATTTACGCGAAGGGGAGTTTGATGAAGCCGCCCTGATGCGTCTTGCACCGGTTCTTAATCTGGCCGCGAAGCCGCTTTGCGAGCTGGCTCAAGGGAAATGGCGTCCGCAAAAGATCGATCAGCGGAATGGTTTTGAGCAGTTCAACACGCGATTCGAGGACATGACCGTGAATGCCTATTTAGTCTGGGATCCCGCAACTCGCGTCGCCGCGGTTTTCGACACAGGTGCTGATTGCAGCGCAATGCTCCGCTTTGCGAAACGTCACAAATTGAACATACAATTGATTCTTCTTACGCATGCCCATCCCGATCATGTCGCGGATTTGCCGCGTTTGCGCGAGGAAACGGGCGCTGACGTTTTTGGGCCCGCGCGCGAACCGCTATCCGGTGCCGAACCGATCAACGAAGGGAAACATTTCCACCTCGGTAATTTGGAAATCGATACGCGGTTGACATGGGGCCATTCGCAGGGCGGAATGACGTACATCGTGACCGGCCTCGCGCACCCGATTGCGATAGTGGGCGACTCGCTTTTTGCCGGATCAATGGGCGGTGGAAACGTTTCCTACCCCGACGCGCTGCGAAATAATCTGGAGCAGATTCTTACGTTGCCGAATGAGACGATCATCTGCCCGGGACACGGTCCAATGACTACTGTGGGCGAAGAAAAGCAGCACAATCCATTTTTCGCCGGCAAACTGTGACAGTCGGCATTTCCTTATCAATCTGAAGATCGCTTTTTATGAACATTGGTTTTGTTGGAGTAGGTCGTATGGGCGCAAACATGGCGCGCCGATTGAAGGATCGACAGTTCCATGTCACCGCTGTTTATGACAGCAATCGCGCGGTCGCTACATCCCTTGCGGGTGAGCTCGGCTGCGCCGCGGCGCAAGACTTGTCGGAAGTAACTGCGGAATCTGACGTTATTTTCACCGTCGTGACCGATGACGCAGCGATGAGAAACATATTCACTGGAAGTGATGACAATCTGCTGGTGAACGCGCGAGGCAAGCTCTTCATAAATTGCGCGACGATTTCGCCGCAGGTGCACGTCGAAATTGAGAAGTTGGCGCACCTCGCGGGGGCACAGGCGCTCGAGGCGTGCATGGCCTCCAGTATTCCCCAGGCCCGTGAAGGAAAACTTTATTTGATGTGTGGGGGGACAGAAGAGGCATTTCGCCGCGCCGAACCCATTTTAAAGGAAATGGCTTCTGAAGTCCGCTTCATCGGCAAAGCTGGCGAAGCGGCAAAGGTGAAGGCGCTGGTAAACATGGTGATGAACATCAACACCGCTGGATTGGCCGAGGGATTGGCGCTCGGCGCGGCGCTCGGTCTGGATTTGGAAATGCTGAGGAAAGTCTTTTCGCAAACAGGGGCGGCATCGCGTGTGCTGGAAACTGACGGCGAAGATATGCAAAATCGCGAACACAGCTGCTTCTTCTCTGCGGCACACGCCGCTAAGGATAGTGGAATTGCTCTCGAGCTTGCCCGCAGCCTCGGTTTGGATCTACCGCTGGCACGTGCGACGAAGGAACAATACGATCGAATGATAGCGGAGGGACTGGGTGAGCTTGATAAGTCGGGAATCGCCGAGCTTACCTTTAAAGACCGGCACAAACATTCCGGCGATCACGTCTGAGCCACTCTAGTCGAGGCGGTGCTCAAATCGCTCCCATTCGAGCCCGAGCTCCTCACAGGCGACGCAAAATCGCTCCGGTCTTCGTTTACCCTGAGGAATCGCTGAGCCGTCGCGGGCGCCGCCACCTATCTCTCTGTCAATTGCAGAGTCGGAAACTTTTACACTTTCCTGAGAACTCGCTATCGCCTTTTCCGGAGAAGGAGGTGACAAGATACCAAAGGGTAGCAGAAAACCCGGCCCCCCCCAGTGCACTAATTACGCACCGGCTAAATCTCGGTGACAAAAGTTCGCACGCCGAAGACGGGACGACTCTGCCCTGGTGACTTGAGCAAACCACAAACAACAAAATGAACACTAAGACTATAATCCTCCTAACCATATCAACGTTTGCCGGATTCATGACAAACCAACCGGCTTTTTCGGCACCGCGCTCCGGTAGATTCCTGCCGGTGCCTCCTGTCCGATCAACCCCTCTGTTGCGTCCCATCGCAAAACCTACCGCCACGCCAGCGCCGCCCACTGCGTCTTCGCTGAACATTTCCTATGAGACGTCAGCATCATCGAACATCGCCGTCACGGTCAGTGCGGAGCAAGCCGGCGCTCCCGCGGGATTCACGATTGAATGGATGACCTTGTCCGACTATATCGCGTTGGGAAACAGGTGGCCCGTAACTCCGGAGGTTCCGAACCGTGAAGCTCCGAGCTTCTGTAGAGCCACTTTCGGCGTGCCGGCGACGCCAGACTGTGAAGGTTACAAACTGCTCCCTTGGCAAAGTGTCACGGTAACGATTGGCGATGATAGCCTGCACGACAATTGCGCTGTATCCAGTCCTTGTTCTGGTAGCCCACTGCTGTGTAACACGGCGTATGTATTCCGTGCCTCTGCGGCAGTAACTAGCATCGACGTAAGGAGCGACACGATCACTTGCGCGACGCTGCCCTGTGTCGTAGGAGCCTCATGCACCTATTCTCAAGGCTACTGGCGGAATCATCCAGATGCGTGGCCAGTAACAAGCATTACTCTTGGAACGATTGTGTATCAAGCCGCGGAACTCATGGCTATTCTGGACAACCCGGCGCGAGGCAACGGTCTGATAATATTAGCCCACCAGCTGGTGGCGGCGAAACTGAACATAGCCAACGGGGCGGATCCCTCTGCGGTTCAGCAGGCCATCGCTGACGCTGACAACATGATCGCGGGCCTCGTAGTACCGCCGATTGGTAACGGCTACTTGTCACCGCAACAGACCGGCGATCTGACTGAAACACTCACGGAATACAACGAGGGTACCATTGGTCCGGGCCACTGTAACGATTAGGTCTTCTAAGGCAGAATGAGCAAGCCGGAATAGCCGAGGTTGACATTGAGTTACCATTTAGTTCGATAGATTTATAATCCGGCGATGTCGTGAACGGGGGCACAAGTATTGTGTCCCCGTTTTGCTTTTCAGGAGCGCGCAACGCTCGGCAGCGTCTGTCCCAAGCATGATTTCGCTGATGGATCGTGATCGACGAACTGCGTAAAGGATTTTCTTGAACTTTCATCGTGAAAGCGCTGACAAAATTCGAATCGTCCACAGCCTGTCAGGGCCATGTTTTAGTAAATGAAAGAAGAATTACACCTTTTGGGGAACTTTGCCGTGTAGCTTCCGGATAAACACCTAAGGTGTAGTTTAAGTCGAGAGATATTTAAACTTCCAGGCCTACTCGGAGAAGTTACAACGAGTCCGGATAACTTAATATTTGTGTAGCTACCTTGCTGAAAGCCTAACTCCAGGCTGTCTACTCGTGTTGCGCAATGGGAATGCGGTCCGCCTGCTTTACGCTTGATCGCGTTGCGAAACATCCATGGAGCAGTGATCAATCAATCGGTAACATAGGTGATGTTATCTAGCTAAGCCTGACTAACAGGCAGATCTTTTCGGGAACCCGGTCGTATCATTTCCGGATAAAGACCTAAGCGATGAGAGACATCGCGGGCCTTTTGCGTGAAGCAGTAAGGCCTCTCCCCCGCAACACAACATGAAGACCAATTTTTTAAGACAGACATCGAGTGTACTCGCCGTGCTACTGGTTTTGACACCACTTGCACCTGTCGAAGCGGCAAAACGCCACAGGCAACGCAGAAGCAATGGCCACATTTCTGCGGCAAAGATTGACGCGATTATTGCCAGGTTTACGCACGATGAATTGGCCGCATTTCCCAGTGGAGCGCGAGGTTCAACTGTAATTCTTTCAGAGAAGCAATTTAAGGGCGACGGGCTGCGAACGGCGCTGGAGCAGGCAGTGGCTAAGGCGGAAACGGCAATTGGCTCCTGGCCGCAGGCTGCGCTGCTGCCGAAAGCGATGGCGCATCTTCCTAGAAAAATCCCCGGCCTGAGAATCACCAAACGGACACAGCATGATGGCTCATCGTATTTTGCGGGAACGTATACTACGCCCGAAGGATGTGTGTTTTGCTGGACCCGAACAGTCGTGTTTGTAAAAGATCCCTGGTACGTCGTGCGATTTACGATCGACAAGTGCAAGGATTGTTCAAACGCACCAACACCAACGCCTCCCATACCAACGCCGACGCCCACACCGGCGACACCGACGCCAACGCCACCAGCTCCAACACCCACCCCGACTCAACCTCCTCCGACGCCGTCGCCAAGCCCGCGAAAGCCGACGCCTACTCCGAGGCCTAGCGGTACCCCCAGTCCCACGGCAACCCCATCAATAACGCCTACGCCAACCGCTACTCCGACTGCAACAGCGACTCCCACATGTACAGTCACGCCCAGCCCGAGTGCGACGCCGACTGCAACACCCACCGCAACTGCCACGCCGACAGCCACCGCTACGGCGACTCCTACGGCAACGCCCGATCCAACGCCCACGCCTACTTCGAGTCCGACACCTACGGCTACAGCGACAGCTACACCGACGGCCACTGCGACAGTAACACCACCTCCGAGCCCGACGCCTACACCCAAGCCGAGCCCAACCCCGACAGCCACGGCCACCCCCACAGCTACAGTGACTCCTACTGCAACCCCGAGTTCAACACCTACCGCCACGCCCACACCGACAGCAACACCTGGTTGTGTATGGAGTAGAAACTACTGGCGAGATCATCCAGAGCTCTGGTGCATAACTGAAATCCAGCTTGGTCAACATCTCTATACCGCCGCTGAAGCAGCACAGATCATGAACGAACCCGTCAACAACAACGGCTTAGTAGATCTCGCTCAGCACGTCATTGCAGCTAAACTAAATATTACATGTAATCATTCTGACGATTCCTGCATTGCCCAAACAATAAGCGATGCGGACAGTATCATAGGGGGCTTAATCGTCCCCCCCATCGGCAATGGCTTTTTGCCGGAGAATACCGTCAGTAACTTGGTGCTGTTGCTCGCCGCATACAGCAAAGGCGACATGTGTTCGCCTTACTGCAATCCAACACCAACGCCGTGTCAGTTGGACAAACCAGCGATCGCCTGTTCAACGTCTGCGGCTTCGAACATAGCCGTCGAAGTAATCGCCGGTCAGTCTGGCGCCCCGAATGGATTTGTCGTTGAGTGGATGACCGCTGCGGACTTTATCGCAAACGGCAATCAATGGCCCAATGATCCAAATGCGGTTTGCCAGGCAAGCTTTCCCGATGGTCTGGCGCCAAATCAATCAATCGAAGTCGTGATCGGCGATGATCAATTGTTCGACTCGGTTGGCATGCAAAGCGCCTGCTCCGGCGAGCCGCTCTTATGCGACACTGCTTATGTGTTTCGCTGCCGCGTGAACGAAACAGATTCCTGTGATGCGAGCGCGTGGGGCAACACCATCTCCTGCGCGACGGCGCCCTGCAATCCGGGACAAAATTGCACCTATACCCAAGGCTATTGGAAAAATCATGCCGAGGGGTGGCCATTGCAGAGCCTAAGCCTCGGAGCCGTCAGCTACAGCCAATCACAACTCCTTCAAATTCTAAATCGTCCCGCACAAGGGAACGGCCTCCTCACGCTGGCGCACCAGCTCATCGCGACCAAATTGAGCATCGCCAACGGAGCGGACCCAACAGCAGTTCAGCAAGCTGTAATCGACGCCGACAGTATCATTGGAGGATTGATCGTCCCGCCAATTGGGAATGGGCATTTATCGCCGAACCAAACCGGCGATCTCACTGAAACCCTCACAGAGTTCAACGAGGGAACAATCGGACCCGGACATTGCGTCGACTGACGGGCCGAGGCGCAGAACGGACGAAGTATTTATCGTTAAATTCTCCGGCAAACCCAAAAAGCTTGCCGGCGGTTTTGGAGAGCGAATGGCCCGGGCGTTGGATTTTGGCGACAAGGTGACTTGGCCAGACCCAACGCGATCTTGAGCTGGGATTTATCTCCCGACGCGATTGGACGACCCCATTCATTTTGCGTGCAAGTATTCCAGTGGCGGACGGAAAAAATTCCGCGCTTGCCTAAGAATTGTACAAATGAGATGATCCGCGGCTGTGAAATCCGAAGCATCCCAGGCCGGCACTCGTCGCCCCGACCGCTTTATGACGACACGGTGGAGTGTCGTCTTGTCTTGCACGGATTCTGATGGAAACGAAGCGAAAGCACATGCCGCACTGGCCGAGCTTTGCAAAATTTATTGGCGCCCGGTCTTCGCCTTCATCTGCCGCCAGGGCCATTCTGTTCCCGACGCCCAGGACCTGACGCAGGATTTTTTCGCCATGGTACTGAAGGGCCGGCTTTTACAGCGCGCGGATCGAAGCCGGGGACGGTTCCGTTCATTGGTTCTCAAAGCATTGCAAAATTTCTTGCACGACGCCGTGGATAAACGCCACGCCCGAAAACGCGGGGGCGACGTGCAATTTGTTTCCTGGGATGATTGGATGGCTGAGGCGCCTTCGCACCTGTCAATTCCAGAGCAGGAGTCTGAGAATTGGTCCCCGGAAAGAATCTTCGATGTTCGATGGGCGGCCACTGTGGTCGAGCGGGCGTTGCGGCGACTGGGCGATGAATGCGAAAAGCGCGGCCGTCGGCGTGTTTTCGATGTGTTGAACACTTGTCTTGCAGCGGAGCGGGAGGACGTGTCCTACGCCAAGTTCGCAAAGACGCTCGGTCTTCAGGAGTCGGCGGTAAAGCGGCTTGTACACAGGCTGCGCGAGCGCTATCGAGCCTTGCTACGCGAGGAAGTTGCTCAAACTGTCGAAGGACCGAACGAGATCGATGATGAACTTCGTTATCTCTGTGCAGCGTTAAGCGCGGCAGAATAAACGGATTTTAGGTCGCAATATCGTCGAGTTGTTCGACGGCGCGCCGATCGGTTGAGCACGCGATCGCAGGGATAAGTGCGGATGGTTTTATCCTTTGTTGTATTTATTGGCTAACCGGTCGCGTTTTTTCGGGAACTCTGCTTCGTCAATTCCGGAGTAAGCATAGAGGAAAGCGTCGGCGCCCATACTCAGACTCTCCGCCGAGCCGCTGACTCTCCATTTGCGGTCCTTTTTAGTTTCGAGAATCCCATGAGCGGCATTCCTGTTTCGATTCGTCTGCAAAAGGAACCATCCGTTTGTCCGGAATGCGGATCGATGTCTCGTGTTGGGCGCGGTCTATGTCTGAGCTGTTTGCTGGCTCAAGGTCTCGGCGCCCGAGTCCCTGCCCGGCATGCTGAGGAAGCGCTTGGCGACGCGCTTGGCGAACTCGATGTACGGGATGCGGAATGGCGAGTAGGCAATTATCAAATTCTTGAGGAAATCGGACGCGGCGGCATTGGCGTCGTTTACCGGGCACGTGACAGGCGCCGCATCATAGCCTTGAAACGAATTTTGCCTTACCACGGCGATTCAGCTGAGACGCAGCTGCGGTTTCGCCGGGAAGCTGAGACTGTAGCGAGCCTGGTACATCCGCACATCCTGCCGGTCTATGACGTTTCCGACGGCGACGATGACTTGCCTTTTTTCACCATGAAGTTTGCTGCCGGCGGTAGCCTGGTGGATGTGGCGCCGACTTTGCGGAGTGACGCGCGTCGGGCGGTGGCGTTGATGGCGAAAGTGGCGCGAGCTGTGCAGTACGCGCACGGACAGGGAGTGCTGCATCGAGATCTAAAGCCGGAAAACATTTTGTTGGATGGCCGAGGGGAGCCGCTCGTGAGCGATTTCGGTCTGGCCAAATGCCTCGAACCTGCGAGCAATCTGACGCGTACACTGACTGCCGTTGGCGCGGCTGATTATGTGGCGCCGGAACAAGTGGACCCGGCTGCCGCTGCGACGAGCAAAGTTGGTCCTGCCGCCGATATATATAGTCTTGGTGCGATTTTGTTCGATTTGCTCGCGGGTCGTCCGCCTTTTTTAGGTGAGAACGCGCTGAAAGTGATTCAACAGGCAACAGAGAAATCGGCACCGAAGCTTCGCACCATTGTGCCTGGGTTGGATCGCGATCTTGAAACAATTTGTGCTAAATGTCTGGAGCGCGAACCCGGGGCGCGTTATCGCTCGGCCGGCGATCTCGCCGAGGACCTCGAACGTTGGTTGGAAGGACAACCTATTGCTGCGCGACCGCTGTCACCGGCTGCACACGTCTGGCGCTGGACCCGGCGAAACCCACTCGTTGCCGGAATGGCAGCGCTCGTGATCGCCTTAGGAATGGTGGGCGGAGTGATGACTTGGAAAGGAGCCTCGCCAAAAACACCCGCAACTACCGGCATTGCTGTTCTTCCGTTCGAAACTTTAAGCCACGACAAGGACGATGCCATTTTCGCAGATGGTGTTCAGGATGACATCTTAACCAAGCTGGCCAGCATTCGCGATCTCAGGGTAATCAGCCATACGAGCGTCATGAAGTATCGAGGAGAGCGAAATATTCGCGAAATCGGTAAGGCGCTCGGCGTTTCTCATGTTTTGGAAGCCACCGTGTCCCGGCCGGAAGGCAGTGGGCGTTTTCATCTCAAAGCGCGATTAATAGACGCCAACACCGGGGCGGTCATCTGGTCGGAAGAATTTGATCGCGCGTTGGCGGACCTCTTTGCTGTTCAAAGCGAGCTTGCGCGAAAAGTCGCCGAGCAACTTCGTGCGAAAATTTCAACCACAGAAAAACTCGCGGTTGAACAGCCGCCAACAACGGACCTCACCGCTTTCGAACTGTATAGCCGGGCCAAGAGTCTTCTCGAGCTGCGCCTCAGCAGCGGTCTGAAAGCGAAGTTGCTGGAAGCGGTCGATCTTCTGAATCAGGCGCTGGCACGTGATCCTTCCTTTTTCCAAGCTTATTGCCAACTCGCTTACGCCCACGAGCAGCTCTACTTTCTGGGCTTTGATCACACGCCGGCCCGGCTGGGATTCGCTGAAGCTGCTATCAAGCAAGCGTTTCGTCTTCGCCCGGATGCAGGTGAATCCCATTTCGTGAATGCGCAAAATCTTTATCGAGGCTATCTCGATTACAGTGGGGCCCTGGCTGAATTGGATATTGCGCGCCAGACGTTACCGAATGATGCGCGCATATACCGAATGATTGGATACGTTCAGAGACGGCAGGGACGCTGGGAGGAATCGACCCAGAACCTGCAGCGTTCGGGGGATCTTGATCCGCGGAATACCGAAACGCTCCAGCAAATCGGGCTTACTTATGGAGTTCTTCGCCGCTATGCCGAAGAGAAGAGCCTGCTGGAACGCGCCCTAACCATCGAGCCGGGTGATATCAGTACGAAGGTCGCACTTGCTGCCGTTCAATTTCACTGGAAAGCGGATACCACGGCATTGCATCAAACAATCGATTCTCTTGGGGGCGCAACGGCTGGCGCATTGTCGAGTGCAGTTGATGAGGGATTGAGTTGTGCTCTGGCTGAGCGCGACGTCGTCGCGGCAAGGAATGTTTTGAATATCATCGGCGATACGCCACTGACAGATTATTCCGTTCACTTGAACCGGTCTGTCATCGAAGGCGTGATCGCTCGAATGACAAAAAATGAGAGTGACGCCCGCGAATGGTTCACTGCCGCCCGTATTCAACAAGAGCAAACAGTTCAAGCAGACCCGGATTATGGCCCGGCGCTCTGCGTACTCGGCTTGATCGATGCAGGTCTGGGCCGAAAAGACGAAGCCCTGCGCGAAGCGCGCCGCGCGGTCGAACTTGTTCCAGTGGAAAAAGACGCGTTGGTTGGTCCGACCATGATCAAGTATCTGGCCATGGTTGCCGCTTGGACTGGTAATAAAGATCTGGCATGCGATCAACTTGCCATCGCCGTGCGAACACCCAGTACTCTCAGTTACGGTCAATTGAAGCTACTGCCGTTTTGGGATCCGCTCCGGGGGGATCCACGCTTTGAAAAGATCGTTGCCTCACTGGCACCCACAACGGGGGCGGACAGATGACGGCCACATTCGTGAATTGCGAGCCCGAGAAGCCCGTCAAACCGGGTAAAATCCGGGACAAATATTCCCAAGTTTTTTAGTTTGCAAATCCCATAAAGTCATCTACCATCGTCACCTCTTAATGGCCGAGTCCGGTAATTCTTCGTCGGTGGATCTCCCCAGGGAACCGGGCACATGCCCTTCTTGTGGCTCGGTGTCTCGCGTGGGTCGGAGTCTTTGCCTCAGCTGTATGCTGGCTCAGGGCGTGGGTGCCAAATCCGGCACTGCACAAGGTGAAGTGTCTCAGCCTGAAGAAACGCTGGATGATGTGCTCGGGGAACTTGAGGTATGTGACGCCGATTGGCGCATAGGGAATTATCAAATCTTAGAGGAAATCGGGCGCGGCGGAATGGGCGTGATTTACCGGGCGCGCCAGCGGCATTCACGGCGCATTGTTGCGCTTAAACGGATTCTTTCTTATCACGCCGATTCACAGGAAACCCTGGCGCGGTTCCGGCGTGAGGCCCAGGCGGCGGCCAGTCTGGATCACCCCAACATTCTACCGATTTATGAGGTAAGCGAATGCGACGATGGGCTGCCGTTTTTCAGCATGAAATTTGCCGGTGGCGGCAGTCTTTTGGATGCGGCGCCGGCTCTTCGGGGTGAACCGCGCCGAGCGGTAGCGTTGATGGCGAAGGTGGCGCGGGCGGTTCAGCATGCGCATGGGCAGGGGATTTTGCACCGGGATTTAAAACCGGGAAATGTTTTGCTGGATGGACGAGGCGAACCGCTGGTAAGTGATTTTGGTCTGGCCAAGTGGCTGGACACGAGCAGTCACTTGACGCGGACCCTGACGATCTTTGGCACGCCTGGGTACATTGCGCCTGAGCAGGTAAACGGCTCCTCGAGCAAGCTTGGTCCAGCGGCGGATGTCTATAGTTTGGGTGCAATTTTATTCGATCTACTGACGGGGCGTCCGCCGTTTTTAGGTGAACACGCGCTGAAGGTCATCCAGCAAGCCAGTGAGAAGCCGGCGCCGAAGCTGCGCACGCTGATGCCGGGCTTGGACAAGGATCTGGAGACAATCTGCGCGAAGTGTTTGGAGCGCGAACCTGGAGCGCGTTATCGCTCGGCTGGTGATCTGGCCGA
>DASREH010000042.1:0-37917 GCA_035652195.1 Candidatus Udaeobacter sp.
ACGTTAGCGAGTTTCTCCCGAATACGTCCACCCAGCGGACCAATTGGAATGTCTGGCCGGTTTTCGTGGCGTTCGAGCGCGTTGCCGATCCGGTTTTCAATATTGGTTCTGATGGTGTTCTTGAGTTCGGCAAGAAATTCACGATTGGAAATATCCTGGTTCAACCGGTCACGCAGGTCGTTGGCAATATTGTTGACGAATCGTTCGCTGGCCTGCTGAATCGCGGTTGGATCGGAATGCAACTCGAGCCGTTCGTATATATTCACATAGTGCGTGCCACCAGCCAAATCGAGCGACCAACGTGGCTGGTTGAATAGCCGCCAACTCAATCCGCCATCAACCAGTGTTATATCAACCTGTTCGTGGATATTGTTAATCAGCCCGTTTATTTGCGTGTTGTCTGAGAAACCTTCGTAAAGCACTTCACCAAATATTCCGAGAGGACCTTTTCGCGCTTCTGCTCGAGCCGCAAAAATCATGTCGAGATGCTCGAGAAAGTCGCCGAAGCCGATATCTATATCCGCAGTGACACCACGGATTCCGATGGTCCCGTCCAGACCCGCCATCCACCCGGGCACCGCGATCGTAAATTGCCACGGCTCAGCCTCGGTGATGGTAGGAGGCACACTTTCCTTGGGTTGGAGCTCCACTGTGCCTGCTTCAAGAGCGCAAGCCAACGCGAACACCGCGCCTGCGGAAGCGAACAGTTTGGCTCTCATAGATCAATCCTTATCGGCATGGGCTTACAAATCCGAGAAAATTCTGACGCATTGTTAGTCAATCCTGATGATCTTGGAACCTTGAAAGCCAAGGCCGGCCATCAAACCTTGCTGACCAAATATGAAAGCATAGATGCCGCTATGCAGCGTATCGGTGCTGAAACTGCGGGCCATCCCCTTATCTACGATGACTACACTTGGACCGCTGCCTATTTCCCAGCCGCGTGTCTCGTTAACCCAATTCACTGCCTTCTGGTTCATCAAGAACAGAGCGTAGCCATATCTTTGGGCGCCGGCTTGCAAGCCATATGAAGCAGCTACGGTGCGGTATCGGCCAGCAGGCCTGCCGTGCACAAAAAACATCCCCTCTCCTTCTTGCGCACCGATAACAAACCCTGCTTTCACTAGGTTAGGAAATACAAGTACCGCGAGTGCTTTGGCGTTGGCTTTGGCAGCGGCTGGATTTTGAGCAACAAGTTGTTTCAGTGCATGACGAGAATCGCTCGTCAGATTTGCGAATGCCGTGTTGATGGCAGGCGCTGTGATAAGCGCGACCACGATACCAACGAGGATAAATATTCTTGGCTTCATTATTCTCGGTTAAAGCTTGCCCCGATTTTCATTATATCCCGGCTGATTCGTCCATAGGACTTTAGTGCTATTCGGCTAAAAAAAATCGGCCTCTCGGTGAAGAGAGGCCGATCAACTTAACCAGTTAAATTGGGACTAGTGGAAAAAGATGCGGACACCGGCGCCCAACAAGTGTTGTCCCAAATCGCGACTCTGGTTGGTATCGATTTGGGTGCTGGTGTAATCCAGATACTTGTATTCAATAAACGCGCTGAGGTTTGGATTGAAAAAGTAATCCGACCCGGCAACTACCTGCCATGCTAGATCTGCGTGGCTATTCCCCCCGCCCGTATTGATCGGAACTCTCCCGGTTATTGGGTCTACTACTTCGACGCCGGCAGATTCAGCAAAGTAAATGCCCACCCCGGCACCGGCATATGGCTGGAACCTTTGGTTTCCAGGTGCGAGTCGCAAGATGAAGTTGCCCATAAACGCACCAGTATTAATCCAGGAGGTTACGTTGCGTTGCGCTAAAACATCACCGAACGGGTCTCTCAATGTAAAGTCAGCGCCACCACGAAAGCCATTGTAAAAGAAGTCACCCTCAAGCGTTGGACGAATGACACCCGTGCCGAAAACGTAACCTAATTTGATGCCACCGAAAAAGCCGACATCATTTTTTGGGTCGACCTCAAGGCTGTATCCGAAAAACTGTGAATTCGGATTATTATCGGTAAAGGTCCTGTCGTCGCCTCGGTTCTGGTACATATTCGCACCCATGTCGATGCCTCCATAAAAGCCAGTTCCCCACAGAGATGGCGGCGGCGCGGCGACCTGCTTGTACGAGACAGACTCGCCGGCTTGCATCGAGCCAGCGGCGAATGCAATCAGGACTGATAATAATTGAAGCTTCTTCATACGGGGACCTTTCATCGAGGTGAGACTTTGTCAAGCTTCCATGAGCTTTGACATTTACATCGGCATCATTCCGCGCGAACACCTTTGCTGTCTATAAGACCTTGGTCGTACTCCTAAATACTACAGGCATCCGCCTGACAAAGGCGGGGAGTGTTCGGGCGTCGGCTCCGGACCCGTGAAATTAAACCAGACATCCGGATCCTCCTTCTTTGGAGAAGAGCTTGCACTTGCAACTACCTGAGATTCCGGCCGTTCATCGTCAAAGGTGTTATCTCGTCGGTTGGTAGCTTTGGGCCGATACTCCCAGCCATGCGTGATTTCCGGCGGGTCGTCCGTCCCGACAATGGGTACTTGTTCCTTGATTTGCGTCCAGCTTCGAAAACCAATCACTGCGCCTGTCATGATAATACCAGCGACAACCAGTAACAGAAAAGTCAGGAAGCCGGAATGCTGCCACACAACAAGGACTCCGCCAAAAAGGCATACTGATACGAGGATCGACCACACGATTAGTTTTGTAGACAAAACGCGGAAGGAACATTTCGACATGAAGCCTCTCATATCGCGGAAGCAAGGGCCAGCCTTACAGCTGTGAGAAGCTCTTCGTCATCGAACGGTTTCATCAGAAAAGCTGACGCTCCTGCATTTAATGCAGAGGAACGAACACGCTGATCATCTCTCCCGGTAAAGATAATCACGCGCGTTGACGGGGAGAGCTCATGAAGCCGCGATTGAACTTCAAGTCCGCTCATTACCGGCATCCAGACATCAATCACAGCGACAGCCGTGCGATGAACTTTGGCATAACCCAGGAACTCGTTCGGGTCACTGAATTGTTCGACCCGGCAACCGGCCGAGCAGAGCAGGCGCCCGACCGCTTTCAGTACGGACGGGTCATCATCGAGCAGGCAGACAACATCAGTAATCGGGTTCGACAAAGTGAACCAAGGCTACACTCCGTGTTCGGTCGGCGTATATTAGACCTTAGTCTCATGTGACTTTGAACCAGGAATGCCAGCTCTCACGACCAAATGGACTAGTTCGGCGACCGAAGTGACTCGCAGCTTCTCCATTACCCGGCCACGGTGAACCTTTATTGTCTTCTCAGCCGTGCCAAGCTCTGCCGCAATTTGCTTGTTTAACATGCCTGTAACAACAAGCTGCATGACCTCGAACTCGCGCGGGGTTAATAAACCGAGAAGCCGCCGCGCTTCATTCCTTTCTGCGGTCTTGCGCCGCTGCCTGTCCGACCGTGCCAAAGCGCGTTCGATGGACTGAAGCAATTCATCCGCCCGGAACGGTTTGGAAAGAAAATCGGCTGCGCCTGCCTTCATGGCCTGCGCACAGATGGAAATATCGCCATACCCAGTGACAAATACGAGTTGTTCATCTCTGCCGTGTTGAATAAGCGCCTTTTGTAAGTCCGTTCCGTTCATGCCAGGCATGCGCAAATCAACAATCAGGCACGACGGGCCGGTGTGTTGTTCGCGTTTGAGATAATCTGATGCCACTGGGAAAACTTCACTTTTGTACCCAGCCGAGCGAAGCAATCGTGTCAGACCCTTTCGAACCGACGCGTCATCATCGATCACGAACACAATGCTGTTTAAAGGAATCATGCAACTATGAACCAACAGGTATTGGAAGAGTGAAGCGGAGCCTTGCTCCGCCGTCATGGGCATTTTCCGCCGCAATCATGCCGCCGTGTGACTCCACAATCGAATGTACAATCGAGAGTCCCATTCCTAATCCCTTCACCTTGGTGGTGAAAAATTGATCGAACATTCGTTCGATCACTTCCTGAGGAATACCAATCCCATAATCGCGTACGCTCACACAAATCGCACTATGATCGTTTCGCTCCGTCACAATCACAACTTTACGCCGAGTGATCGGAGTATCGGTCATCGCGTCGAATGCATTAACGATTAAGTTAAGCAGGACCTGTTGGAGTTGAATCGGATCGCCTTCAACCACTGGCAAACCGGGATCCAGAAAAGTACCCAACTCGCAGGAGCGCAGGATAGCATCCGGCTTTACCATGCGAACTACATTCATCACAACATTATTCAGGTTCACACGTTGCCGCGCTGTGACTCCTTTTTTTACCATGGTCTGAAGGCTTCTGATCACGTCCCCGGCGCGGCGGCCATCAGCGACAATGTCTCCGAGTAACTCGCGAAGCTCCGCAAGATCTATCTCACCGCGGTCGATAAAGCGTTGCCCGGCGCTGGCGTTGCTGGTGATTCCGGCAAGCGGCTGGTTGAGTTCATGCGCAATCGATGCCGCTAATTGTCCCATTGCTGCGACCCGGCTAAGATGCCCCAGCTCTTCGCGGTTACGCTGAGCTGCGAGTTCCGCCTCCTTTAGATCAGTGATATCGAACACTACTCCAGTCATCGACAAAGGTTTCCCGATGTCATCATAATAACCTTGTCCCCGAGCATCGACCCAACGAATGCTAGCGTCCTTACGCTGAGTTCGGAATTCGATCTGGTACGGCAGGCGTAGCTCCAGCGCCCGGCGCCAGTTCTGCTTTACCCGCTCCGCATCATCTGGGTGCAAGGCCCGGTAAAAAGTGTCGATTGTTATCTCAGCATCGGCAGACACGCCAAACAGCTCCCGGGATGCCTTATCCCAAACCAGCGTTTGCGCGGTCTCGTCCCAGTGCCAAACACCAAGGTGCAATCCGTCAGCAGCCAGGCGGAACACATCTTGTGCTTCTTTTTGCGGACTCACATCGACGGAAACGCCAAGGAGTCGTGTGCCTTTGCCATGTTTGCCTGGCAAACAGCGTCCGCGCCCACTAATCCACCTAAGAGTTCCATCCGGCAACAAAACCCGGTATTCCAGCGCGTACTCGCCCTGGGTCTTGATGGCCTGCTTGATGGCGGCTTCCCGGAGCGCACGATCTTCGGGATGGACGCGGCTTTGGTACATCGATTCATCGACGGGAGACTCAGGATTAAATTGGAATAACGAACGTGCCTTGTCTGACATCCAAATCTCCCTGGTCGTGGTATCCATCTCCCAAACGCCGTGATGCGTTGCCTCGGCGGCGAGAACGACTCTTTCCTCGAATTCGCGCAACGCCTCATCTTTCTTTATTAAATCAGTGACGTCTGCGCATGATCCAATATAGCCGGCAAAATTCCCCTTAGAGTCATAGCGCGGCACACCCTGATCTGAAATCCAGCGGTACTCGTTATCAAAACGCCTTAACCGGTACTGCATCACGAATGATTGCCGCGCATCGAACGCCTCCGTATAAGTCTTGAGACATCTTTGCAGATCGTCGGGGTGAACACCCTGGGCCCAGCCATCACCCATTTCCTGTTCCAAGCTGCGACCCGTGAACTCCAGCCACGGTTTGTTAAAAAAATTGCAAAGTTTGTCTGTTCCCGACATCCAGATGAGCACCGGAGCCGCGTCCGCCACGATGCGAAAACGAGACTCGCTTTCACGCAACTCGGTCTCGCCAGATGCGCGTTCCTCGATAACAGCAGCGAGAAACAACATGGGAATGGATAGAACGATTAAAAATATTTGAATCGAAAGTGCGTTTTCTTCGGCTGTTCCACCAGAGAACGGACCATGGCCGTATGCTGCGCTCCATATAGCCATGAAGCCGACCAATGAGAGCGCTGTGCTCATTCCAAGGGAGCCAAATCGCGCTGCAGCCCACAGGAGGAACGGCAACGTAGCGAAGAGAAAAACCGAGTCTGCTGGCGGCCCAAGCTTGTAGAAAACGATAAAACAGGTCCAAAGCAGACCGGCGAGGAGAAGAGACGCTTCCAGTAAACGGGCGCGTTTAGATCTTCTTATTACGGCAATTCCGCTGGTCGCCCACGTCAGAATCAACGGCGCCACGATCAATGCGGCCAGCGCGTTCGAAAAAAATCGCATTCGAATCAAGTCCCAATAGCTGCCCTCTCCCCAGGCGTTCCACCTGACAAAAGCGGCGTCGAGAAACGATGAAAAAAATGGACCCGCAAACACGACGCAGAGACAGAAGATGCCTGCGTTACGAAGGCTGGTCAGTTGAATGGGCCCACGCGCCAGGTAACGCGTCAGGCCGGCGCCGATCAATGCTTCAGAGCAATTGCTGATGAACCAGCCAAAAATCATCGGCAGCGGAACGTGACTTTGCAATTGTGCCGCGCAATGCGCGGGGAACGCGACCAGTAAAACAAACCACCAGATTCGTGGCGGCGTTAGTAAAAGCGCTGCCACCAGGATTGAATTAGGCGGCCACAGCACTGAAACAGGGTGCGGCTTAAAGGTGAGAGCAAAACCGATCTTCGCACCAATATAATATCCTGCGAACACCCACAGCCCGATTGCGAGTAGCCGTCTGTCAAAGGCCACACTGGCGTCGTACGGGTTGCGCGCGGTTGATGGACTTCTTACCGGCGCAAACCATTGGGAAACACGTTTCATCTCGGATAAACCTTGCGTTTCGCGCCAGCCCCCGGAGCCACGCCATTAAGATAGTAGTTCGAATATGACTCTCTCGGTGGCCCTCTGTTGGCAACCGCAAGGCGTCCCATCACATAGCGGTGTCTTCCCACAGCACTCCGCATTATGGCACTGCCCGTACAACGCGAAAAGACTTATCTTTGCTGGTATCGTTTACAAAAATTATGATCGGGCGTCACTCGGAGGGCGTTTGATGACGCTGCGCCTGCCTAACGTATCGACGTACGTGTCCCCTATAGTCGAGCTTTGTCTTGTTCGCTCTTGGCAAGAGCATCATGAACCGCGGCGATGAATTTTTCGTCGTCAAACGGTTTCATGAAAAAAGCAACTGGTCCGATGGCCATTGCTGTGGCACGAGCTGCCAGGTCTTCTCGTGCGGTAATCACTATCACACGCGTGCTGGGAGAAATGGCGCAAAGCCGTGCCAGCACTTCCAAACCATTCACTTGATCCATCCAGATGTCGGTCACCACGACGGGAACATGCTGATTGCTTGCATGAGTTAGAAAATCTTCCGCCTTATTAAACGGTCGAACCTTGAATCCTTCCGACGCAAGGAGGTAGTGGATCGACTTAAGGACAGAAGGATCGTCGTCGACGACGCAGATCTCTTTTCCGTCGAACTTGCCGGCCTCGGTCATGCAGCGGCAACAGTTTGGGTTTGTCCGCGCACAGCGGGCAGGCGAAAAATCATTCGTGCGCCGCGACCGAAGGCGTTTTCTGCCACGATCGTTCCGCCATGCGCTTCAATTATCGACCGAACAATCGTCAGGCCCATGCCCATTCCTTTTTGTTTGGTCGAAAAGAAATGATGGAAAACCTTGTCCGGATCATCTTTTGGTAAGCCAGTTCCAAAATCACGAACGCTAACCTCCGCGACATTGCCCTTGTCCGACCGGCTACTAATAATGACACGGCGTTCCGGAGATGGGAGGCTTTCCATGGAATCGAGTGCATTAATAATGAGGTTCAGCAACACCTGCTGGATTTGAACTAATGCAGCGCTGACTTGAGGAAGCTGCGGATCGAGCTCGGTGATGACGACGCTTTCTCTGCTCAGCACGTCTGTGCTAACGAGTCGCACGGTATCTGTGATAACCGCATTGAGATCCAACACAGTTTGAACACTTTTTTCCTTGCGCACCAGACTCCTGATTCCACGGATCACTTCGCCAGCGCGTTGGCTGTCAGCAACCATATCCTGCAACAGTTGCTGCAGCAGCGCTGGATCGATATTTCCGCGCTCCAGGAAACGACGCGCGGCGGAAGCGTTGTTCGCGATTGCGGTAAGAGGCTGGTTAAGCTCGTGCGCGAACGAAGCAGTCATTTCGCCCATGAGCGAGACGCGGTTCCGATGGGCCATTTCTTCACGTTGATGTTGTAACTGTAGGTCGGCCTCTTTTTGTTTGCTCACGTCCAGAGTCACTCCAATGGTTTCCAGGAGATTTCCTTCGTCGTCCTTCAGGCATCGCCCGCGCATAATCACCCATCGCGTCCTTCCATACGGCAAAAGCAGTCGATGCTCGCTTTCGAATGTGCCGTAAAGAGCACAGGAACGATCGTAAACCGCTTTGACATCCGCTCGCTCGTCAGGATGAACACGCGAAAGAATCAGATCGCAACTGAGAGGCAGGTTGGAATCGAAGCCGTAGATCAGGCGGCCTTTTTCACTCATCCAGGCGGTGTTCTGTTCGGGGTATAAAATCCAAAACGCGAGATCAGCTGACTCCGCAGCCAGATTGATGCGGGCCTCGCGCTCGCGCAAAATCTCCTGATGCTGCTGGCGCTCGATAGCGATCCCGGCAATGTGCGTGGCAACTTGGGTGAGCCTGTTCTCTTCTGGAAGCGGGCCGCGATTTTCTTCACGATACATCGCGAACGAACCCAAAACAGCGCCTTGCGCCGAGAGAATGGGTGTGGACCAACAAGCCTTCAATCCACAGATCTTTGCAAGCTCCCGGTAATCGGCCCAAAGCGGATCGGTCATGACATCGGTTACCACAACCGGGCGCCGCCTGTACATCGCCGTTCCGCAAGAGCCGTTGCGTGGTCCGATTGGCGCCCCGTTCACCGCTTTCACGTACGCTTCAGGCAAATGAGGCGCCGCGCCATGACGCACATGTTTGCCATCGCGGTTGAGGAGAAGAATCGAACAGCGCAATCCTTCTGCCTGTCCTTCCATCAGCAGGACAAGGCTGGTCAAAACATCCGCCAGCGGCGCATCAGCAGCGATCATCTCAAGAACCCTGCTTTGGCCGGCGCGAAAGAATTGCTCTTCTTTAATCTGAGTGATGTCACGGCAAACCACAACGCCGCCGAGCACATCGCCATCAGAACCGCGGAGAGGGCGCCCGGTGATTTCCACCCATAGTCCACCCGGCGCGTTCTCGTGCCGCACAAACATCTCAACGTTGTCCACATCCTCACCGCGAATGGATCGGGTCAGCGGTAACTGTTCGTGTGGAAACGGCGTGACTTTGTCCGAGAGATACAATCCGTAACGATGCGACCACTCGGTCGCCGGCACCTGGATCGCGCCTTTTCCGAACATCCGTTCGGCGGCCGGATTGAACACAACAAAGTTGTTGTCCTTGTCCGCGACGATCACAGCGTCGCCCATGTTCGATAAGATGGACCGGAGAATCTCGTTCGTCCGCGCGAGTTCTTCACGAACCCGTTTTCGCCCGATCACCAGGCCCAGTTGCGCCGCCACTGCCGCGATCACTTTGACCAACTGTTCATTCTCGCTGCGCGATTCGCGCATGAAAAATTCGATAACCGCGATCAGCTTGCCCCTGGAAAAAATGGGAATTCCGATCCCGGTCTTTAAACGGGCCGTTCGCGCTGCAACTGAACGTGGAAAGTTTGGATCGTTGGTGACGTCTTCAACCCAGGCCGGCTGCTTCGTTTTCCAAACGCGTCCGGGAAGTCCGACGCCTGATTGAAAATGCGAAGCTTCGGAGACAGCTTTGAAGGGCTTCAACTCACCGTCTCCGCAATACCATGTGGCGACCAAATCAAGAACGTCTGCGTCCGGATTTCGCACCCAGGCGTGACCCAAAACCCAGCCGGTTTTCTCGCAAACTTCGCGAAGAACAATCTTGAGCGCGGACGCGAAGTCGGGCGCCGCGGCAACCTCCATGGTGATTGTCTGCAGGAGGTCTAACTGTTCTTCGCTTTGCGTTTGGCCCTTCTCCATGGCAGCGCGATTGATTAAGAGCTACGGATATGACTAAACGTTAGCAATTCAACTTCAGACTAACTCACCCGCGAGGCGCGACTGTTGTGTCTGCATTACTAATAGAAGTTTGACTGGAAATTGCAGATTCGCTGTACGACCTTCGTCCAATACCGGCCGAGGCCGAGAAACTGTTGCCGCGCAATGAATCAAATTCATTGTTTGTCGAGACGTGTTCGAATGGAATAAATTGAATTTATGGCATTGGAAAAATTCAACCTGGAAGAGCTGGACAAGGAACGCCGCAAAGCCCTGGCCGCATCCCTTCGCACGGTCAGCGTGGAGGAGCTAAAGGCGATCGGAGAAAGTATCTTTCGCTACGCTGATGATCCGTGGCGAGACGCGTTCTTCAAATTCATTGCCGACAATCGCGGTGCCACGTTTCATCACGCGGTGATGAGTGACGGCCACAACATTGTGTACTGTCGTGACAAAGACAAAGGCATGTGGTTCCTCCCCGGTAGCGGCATGGGACCATTACAGGCGACAGGCCGGAAAGCCATGAAAGAAATAATCGAAGCAGGCCGTTGAGGTCGTGTGGTTTCCAATCCCCGGCGGATCATAGTTAGAAGCCAAGCATCGCTGTTCGAACCAGGGCGAAAACGAAAACCGCAGCCGCGAAACCAAACGCTACAATCCGCACGCGTCGCTGTTCGAATTTTCCCGCGGCGCTGGCAAAGAAAAGCACAGTGGCAAACAAGACTGTGTTTGCCAGGTACTGACCCGAAATGGTGCCAGCCTTGCGCGCTTCCTGCTGACTCACCGCAGCTTTTTGCGTCGCCTCAACAGCTTCTTGCGTTCCTCTTATCTCATACAGGTTTGGCACAAATGGATGGGAATCCGCATTTGGATTTTCGAACGGCTTCTGCGCCAGCCATTTGTCATAAGCCTTGCGCAGTTCGGGTGGAAAGCGTTGGACATAAAAGTTAAGCAGCTTTTCATTACCCGCCTCGTACGCAGCAAGCGCTTGCATGAACATGCCGACTTGAATCGTGGCCTGTTGCGTTCCCTGGAGCGTTAGCACACCAGCCTTTCGTTCCAACGTATTAAATTCATTCATCAAACGGTTGCTTTGGCGGGTCCATGCTGCGGACTGGTACCCGCACCACGCTGTGCTCAGCGTGGCCAGCGCCATTAGCAAGGCAGCAAGTGGTTCAACCCATTTCTTCTTTTCTTGTAGCTCCTGAATTGCCCCGGTTCGGAAATCAGATTGCGGTTTCATATGGTCAGGCTCATCTCTTTTCGTCCGAACGTTGAAGAACGCTTTTGTTCACGATGATAAAGAAAAATGCCGTTGAGAGACCGAACATCAGAATGCCTGTGAACCCCTCAATTGGGCCAAGCATCCGCCACTCTCTTGGTAAGACCAAATCACCGTACCCGATCGTGGCGTAGGTAACCGCCGAAAAGTAGAAGGACGACTCGAAGTCCGGCAGACATTTCGCCGACCAGAAGAATACGGCCCACAGCGCGATCGCAAACAGGTGAATGACAATGAGCAACCAGGCGACCCGAATCAGTAACCAGGTGATGGGCCAGAACCGTGTGTCAGTTCGCGCCGGAGAATGCAAAACATGGCTCAGTACTATCCCAAGCCCCGAAGCGTGGATCACTACGGTTCCGGCGACCAGGCATGAGGTAAGTAAAAGCTTTGTGATCATCGCTTGTTAGTCGTTCGCTATCGGGTCGCGGTTCTTTGAAAATCTTCGACCACGTCGGCGACCGAACTGAAACGATTTACGCCGCCGAGTTTCCCGTCCACGCCTTCGGTGCGCAAGCGGTCCCGCACCGAGGAACGCGGTTCGACTGCCTGAACGCGAATCCCCTGAGTGGTGAGTTCGTCAGCCAGGCCGGCAAGAGCGTGAGCGCTTTGCAGGTCTACGCGGGGCGCCGCGGAAAGATCGAGCACGACCAGCTTGGGAGGCGCCGGTTCAGCATGCACACGCTTTAAAATCGATTCGCAGACATGATCTACGTTGAAATAAACGAGACCAGATTCCGGCCGGAAGATGAGGGCGCCGGAAATCAGTTCGTTATCGGGATGACGTTGACGATCCGAGAAACGACGACTACCCGGAATACACCCGAGGAAAGCGACGTGCGGCCGTGAAGCGGTTCGAAGCAGTTGCACCAGAGAAATAATTGCTCCGATCATGACGCCGCGTAACAACCCGGAGGTGAGTACCCCGAGAATAGCCGCCATCGCTACCACGAATTCTGGACGGTCGCTCCGCCACAGTTTCGTGAGAGTTGAAAGCTTGAACAAACCGGCCACGGCGACCAGCACCACGGCCGCCAGTACTGGCTGGGGCAAGGTGCTTAACAGATGCGAAAAGAACAAGACAACGATTAAGATGATTCCTGCAGCGAACGCGCCGGACAAGGGTGTGCGGGCACCGCCGCCTTCGTTAACGAGAGATTGCGACATGCCCCCGCTAATCGGAAATCCGCGCCCCAGTCCTGCCCCTAAATTCGAAGCCGCGAGTGCCAGGAATTCCTGATTAGCGTCAAACCGACCACCGTGTTTGGTCGTGAACATTCGGCCAATCGCCGCAGTTTCTACAGCCCCCAAAAGAAAGCAGGCAAACGCCAGCGGCAACAGTTCGTTAAGATCGTGCCAGTAAACCGCGGGCAGTCCAATTGGAGGCAGCCCTTGCGGGACATTGCCAAGCAGTTTTACCCCGCGTGCGCCTAACGAAAGCGCAGAAGCCGCCACGATGCCACCAACTACCACGAAGAGTGATACCGGTTTGTTTTTCAGGAAAATCTTTCCCAAAATGAGAATAAGCAGTGCCGTCCCTCCGGTGAAGAGCGATGTGGAATTTGTTTCGTGCAGATGTTTAAGGAAATGGCCACTGTTCTCCCAAAAATCTCCATGAGCGCCATGGAAACCGAAAAGCTTCGGTAGCTGCGTGCTGGCCAGGAAGAGAGCAACACCGCACTTGAACCCGGTCATTACGCTTTCGGAAATGAAATTTACAATCACGCCCGCTTTCACGAGCCAGGCGATGAAGGCGATCAGCGCGACGAGCAAGGCGGTCCCCGCAGCAAGCGCCCCAAAGCGGGTTGTGTCACCAGCAGCTATCCCTCCTAACGACGCCCCGACGAGCAACGAGATTGCCGATGTAACTGAGATGACCGTATGCCGCGAACTGCAAAAGAACCAAAAAAAAAGTCCACCAAAAAGGCACGCGTAAAGGCCAGCCTCGGGCGGCAAATTGGCGAGGGATGCGTCTCCTAAACCGGCGGGAAGAAGATATGCGGCCAGCGTGATGCCGGCGAAAACGTCGCCGCGCAACCAGCTACGGTCGTACGCGCGCAGCCAACCGAGAGCTGGAATCACCCGGTTGAGAAAGGAGGGATTCATCGCGGCCATCTTCCGGCGCTCTTGAAAAGACAGCCTAACGACGCCGGTCTTTTCGATGACGTACTTTGTATTCTTTTGCCCAGCCGCGAGCTGCTTCCAGCGGATCGCCGTGTTCCTGCCGGGCAATCCACGCTTTCAGTCCCTCTTCACTGACTGGAAGGTCAAGAACTCGTGGCGGACCGAATAATTTCCCAAATGTTTCCATGATTTGCGTTGTGGTGGAGAAGACAATTTCATCCATTGCTTCAGGCTTTCCCTGTGATGCATAAGCATTGAAATCGACCCAGAATCCATCCGGCCGAAGCACAAACATACGAGTTTTGGGTATTGGATCCCGCGGCGACACCCCGCTTTGGGTCACCAGATACGGGCCACGTTCACTGCCGGTACCGAGATTCAAAATCTGCGCATCGTGATAATCGTTAGTAATCGTACGCATTCAAGAACCTGATTCAAAGGGTAGCAATCCAATCTTCGCAGTGACAATGATCATGTGCCTCCTGGTACGTCGCCGAAGGTACCCAGTGATAATCGGTGACGCCACGACGCGTAATTTCTCGCTCGATGGCTTGCTTCTCTGCGACGTCGGCGCTGAGAGCATCATCATGCGCAGGGCTTTGCCATTGCTTGTCGTCCCAACTCATGCGCGTCTGGCCCAAGCAATACTTGAGTTCGTAGCGCCGCAGTTGCAGATCGGAAGTGGACGAATGTTGAATTTGATTCTGCGTCGAACAACAGCCTGTCACAACAAGCCCGGTTATCATTGACAGTAGTATTTGTTTCACTTCCGGTCCCCTATTCACTTCCGCACCGGTTGACATCACGAAACACGTTCCGCGGTCGCTCTTCGAAATCTGCGCGTGGCGACACCCGTTTGTATCCTCGGCATGTTTGTTCCCACGGAACTTGTAAGAGCTCATTTTGGCGCACCGGTTCCCTCAAAGTCACCGCCCAGCGCCAGGTACAAGTTCACGCGTTCGCGAAGACGCGATGCGCGTATCGCCGTTAATTGCACCTTCGCAGCGAGGTTTTCACCGGTTAGACGCAAGATGGTAAACATGTCGACCTGGCCCTGCTCCAGTTGCTTTCCGCCGAGCGTCACTGACTCGCCACTGCTGGAAACTGCTTCAGCAAGTGCGCCTTCACGTTTACGCAGATAGTAATCGTTAGCCAGGGCGTCTTCCACCTCTCCAAACGCCCGCAAAGCATGGCCCACGTAACTTGCGGCGGCAGCTTTCTGCTCGGCGGTGCGAAGATCTACCGCGGCTTGAAGTTCGCCGCCGAAGAAAATGGGTTGAGTAACCCCGGCGGCAAAAGTCCAAAGGAGGGCATTGAGCGTCCCGACGGAGTCGAGGTCCGCTGTTCCCAGTCCGCTGCCCGCGCTGAGCACGAAGCGCGGTAGGCGTGCGGTGCGAGCTTCATTCACCCGATGAAATGCAGCAGCGAATCGGCGCTCGCTGGCGATGAGGTCCGGCCGGCGTTCGAGAATTTGCGCTGGGAGACCCGCAGGCACGGCCCTCGGTTGATTAGGGAACGAACGTCGCATATCAAATCTCCCCGCGGGATACCGGCTGGTAACGACCTCGATCGCGCGAATGGTCTGTGCTCTTACCTGCTGTGCGGTGTAAAGGGCATCCTCGGCAGCGGCGGTGCGGGACTTGATCTGCGATACATCAAAGTCACTGGCAAATCCGTGCTGCTTCTGTATATCGGTGAGTTTTGAGTACTCCTGGTACATACCGAGCGTCTCTTGCGCGTTCGCTTCTTGTTGCGCGGCCTCGATTGTCGTGAAGTAAGCCCGGGCCACCGCAGCGGCGAGTGATTGACGTGCAAATTCGTAGTCTGCTTCCAGCGCAAGGCTTTCAGCTTTTGCCGCGGCTTTCTTCGAACGAATGCGACCCCAAACGTCTGCCTCCCACGCGGCGCCCGCAGCAATGCCATAGACCCAACGCTTTGATGTGTCTTCAGTACTGGTGTCGAGGCCCGCGCCGCCTGCATTCTCGGTACCGGAGCTCCCGAAATCCGGCGGATTAATATCGCGACCCAGATCGCCGCTAAGATGTTGACCCTGGCGCTCACCCAGTCCCTTCATCGCGATACGCGGATAAAGCGATGATGCAGCAATACGCACGGCAGCGCGCGATGCTTCCACTCGCGCGGCGGCGGCTTTAAGGTCAGGATTCCGCTCGACCGCGTCCGCGACAAGCGCGGTTAGCTCGGGATCGTGAAAAGTGCGAATCCAATCCGGCACCACGTTGCCGCTGCGATGTGGACCAGCCCACGAGCCTGGAATCTTGGAGCGAGCCGATTCAGGCATGATATCCGCGCCGAATGGCGGATGCTTGAGCGCACAGCTGACGAGCGTGAGGCAGCTGGCGGCAGTAAGAACCAGGGTCCAGCGCCGAGCGTTCATCGTTTGATCCTAGTGAGCACCAAAGAGAGCGGAGAGATGTTTGATGACGAACCAGTCGAACTTCGCCGCGATGCGGACGATTATGCGACGGAGGATCTGGATCGCCTTAATGTCGTCTGTGTAGATGGCTCCCTGGCCGCGGGCCCCAGCGGCGAGGAAGACGTCTTTGTCCTTTCCATCTGTGAGCAATCTCACTGCGATGCGCTGTTCAGGCACCGTGATCGGCGCGGCATTGGGCAGGTTTCCGCTGATTGGCATTTGACCTTGAGCGGTGGCCCATAGGATGGAGTCTACCTTGCATTTGATGATGCGGCCTGGATACATCTTCATGAAGATTTCCGCCTCGTCTCCCGGCTCTACATAGCGCAATTCATTCTGGCGGAAAAAGGCAAGTATCCACGGATCGTCCTCCTGGATAAAGCTCATCACTGGGAACATCGGCAGGGTCACAGCCCGGTAACCGGGCTGCACAGCGAGATTCGCTACTCGGCCATTGGACGGCGCGAGATGCGTAGTGCCTTCGAGGTCGTATTGCGCATTGATGAGGTCGGCCTCGGACTTGGCGATCTGCGCCCGCGCCTGCGATTCCGTAGCATCGGCGGCGAGGTATTCGCTTTGGAGATTGCCCAGGTCGCTTTGCGCCTGCTCAAGATCGGCCCGCTTCCCAGCCCCGGTCGTAGCCAGGGCGGTGAATTGCTCGACGCGCTTTTTCGCCAAATCAATGCGCGGAGTCAACGCGGCTTTTTTGTTCGCGGCATTGTTCAGTTGATCCTTCGCTCCCTGCAGCGTGGCCTCGGCCGCTTTCTCAGCTGCTTCGAAAGGTACCGGGTCTATTTTAAAAAGAACTTCGCCCTTTTTGATCGGGCGGTTTGGTTCAATCGGCACCTCGGTTATCTGACCGGAGACGCGTGCCACAATCGGGATCACATAATTCTGAGCGCGCACGTCGTCAGTTGCAGGCGCTGAGATGTTCAGAAGGAGGAAAAGAACCATCATTCCCACGATGGGCAGCGTGATGGTGATGAACTGGGTAGTGAAATTCCAGGGGAGCCACTTGAACTTAAAGAAAATCAGCCAGACGAAGAAACCGTAGATGCCAAGCAGGATGATTTCCATTACGCGTTCCCTCCCTTAGTCTCCGCTTCGAGTTCCGCGACGCGGGCGCGGAGTTGTTCGAGTTCGCTCGTGCTGGATTTTTCCCCATCCGACTGCTTATGAGGCTCATCGACATCGGTACCGTAGGCCATCTTGTGAAAAACTGGCTTTGAATAGGCCCACAGCCATGCAAGCGGCCAGAGCAGTCCGCCGAAGACAAGAGAGAGAAAACAGAGGCACTTGATAGCGCCGAGCTGCGGATGGTGCCGCTTTTCGGCAATCTTTTCGGGGATGATATGGACCGCTAGGAAGGCTACGATTAAAACGGGCGGGACGATGATAAACGCGAACCACGCAATGGCGCCCGCGACTGCATCGAGTGTCTCACCATGAAGGAACGAGGCCTCGGCCTGAGAGGGCAATGCCAGCAGAATGAAGACAAGAAAAAAGGAAAAGTAGTGCCCGCGAGGCCTACGTGAACTGGCGGAGATTCCCATAACCGGATTGATCAGCCGCCCTTTTAGCGTGTCGCATCTTCTTTGTCCAGAAATGCTGTTGGAACGAAATCCATTGTTTTGCATCGCACCCCTCGTCCGTTTCCTCTCGAAACCAGTAAATTTGCTCGATCCCGCGATTTTTCGGTATTGGACCTTGGTCTAATAGGAACGCTTGATGTTTCCATTGAAGAAACAGGATCGCGGCACATTTTCTCACGATCCAAACAAGACTCGCTAATGAAAACAATTGTATTCATCGCTTCGATTTCAGCTGCCCTGGCTGCAGGTTCCTATGCCGAGACAGTTTCAGAAAATTCACCCGAGAAAACCGCAGTAATGGCAATCGACCGCGCTTTCGAAGCCGCTTACGCAACAGGTAACGCAAAAGCAATCGCGGACTTTTTCACCGAGGACGCCCATTATACTTCCGACGACGGCCGCACCTTTGATGGGCGAACAGCGATAATGGATAACATCCGAGCGGCTCTTGCCAGGAACAACGGCGCAAAGTTAGCTATCGCGGCGGATTCGGTTCGGCTCCTGGCACCAGACGTTCTCCTGGAAAGCGGCTCAACCACCGTTACAGCGAAAAATGGTGAAACAAATGGTGCTCTCTACACAACAGTTTACGTCAAGAAGGATGGCAAATGGAAAATCAGTCAGTTGGTGGAAACTCCCCAACCCGACTTAACCGCACATGACCGGTTATCGGAGTTACAATGGCTGGTTGGCAATTGGGAGGATGCAGACAAAAGCGATGATCTAACCGTATCCAGTCAATATAGCTGGGCGCGCGGCGGCAATTTTCTTACTCGCAATGTGACAGTCAAACGCGGCGCGGAGACTACACTCGAAGGATGGCAAATCATTGGCTGGGATCCCGTCGGAGGCTGCATTCGCTCCTGGACATTTGATGACGAAGGCGGGTTCTCCGAGGGACGCTGGACGCGCGAGGGCGATCGTTGGCTTCAGCGCGAAACAGGTTTCACCGCGGATGGCAATCGAACCTCAGCGGACAATACTTTTTCCAAGCTCAGCAATGACCGCTTCACCTGGGAATCGAACAACCGTACCCTGGATGGCCTTCCGCAGCCGGGGATTGGACGAATTGAAATTAATCGGGTGAAAGGACATTGACGCCGTGCGTTCACGATTTCTCCCCGTTTTGAGCGCGGCAATCATCGCATTGTTCCTTCTCGATTCTCTTTCTTTATTTGCCCGCGGTCGCGGCGGCGGCGGACGCGGTGGCGGCGGTGGTCGCGGAGGTGGCGGAAGCTTTTCTCGCGGGGGAGGCAGTTTTTCGCGGGGAGGCGGCAATTTCTCGGGAGGTGAAAGAAGCTTTTCCCGAAGCGGCAGCGGTTTCTCTGGTAATGGCAATTTTATTGATACCGGAAGCGTTTCTCGCGGCAGCGGCGGCACTCTCTCCACGGGCACAAACAGTTTTTCAAGTGGCGGGCGCGGAACTTTTTCCAGGAGCGGTAACGCTGGCTCTGGTGGAAACAATGCCAGGTCCTCTCAATATTACAGCGTAGCAAACGATTCTCCGTTGTTCTCCGATCTTGGAGGATCAGTACTAAGTGGTGGTCGAATGCCATCGAGTTCGGCACGAGGTGAATCCGGCAACAATCGTTTATCTGGAGGAAACGCTGCACAATTACCGTCCGGAAATCGAACCGGCCGCGACATCGGAAACCGATCCTCTCGAGGTGCCGGCCGCCACGAAAGCGGCATAGGCACACGTCCCGGAAATATTTCATCCCAACGGCCCGGTCGAAGCGATGGGAATTTTCTCGGAGTCGCGACAGGGATCGGAGCCGGCGCTGCGCTCGGCGGAGCACTCGCAAATCAAGGAAGCCAACTGCC
Organism: Candidatus Udaeobacter sp.; assembly: GCA_035652195.1. Lineage (GTDB taxonomy): Bacteria > Verrucomicrobiota > Verrucomicrobiia > Chthoniobacterales > UBA10450 > Udaeobacter. The sequence goes on from DASREH010000042.1 coordinate 19,160, forward strand.
CGCAAATCGGCTTGGCGATGGTCAACGGGCCGCTCCGCCACAGCAACGCCCAAACTGGAACGCGCGCTCGCTAAATCGCGACTACAAATGGCGCGAGCGCGTTTTTAAGAGAAACGATGCTTGGAACGAGCGAGCCAGCCAACGCCAGCGATCACGCGAAGATTTCGGCAAAAGCAGAGACGAGCGCTGGAATAACCTGGAAAGCAGGCGCGAAGACCGCCAGAAATTCCGCGACCAAACGCGGGAAGATTGGCAGCAATATCGCAAAGATCTTTGGGATTACCGCGCTGATCGCGCCGAGGAAATTTGGGACAATGCGCGAGATTTCTACGATGACATCTTCGACGACGCCTGGTGGGGTACTTGGGGTTGGGGAGCCTGGTGGCCCGGGTTCTATCCTTCGGACCCGTGGTGGTGGTGGAGCGGCGCGAGTTGGGATTCCCTTGGCACCTTTGTCTCAGTTCCCTCGGAGCCAAGTTACGCCGATTATGGAGTGAACGTGCTCTACGAGGGAGACACTGTTTACGTGGACAATCAGCCGATCCCTGCCGGGCAATATGACAAACCGATGTTGGAAGCCGCAGCGAATGTTGAACAGCCACCCCCGCCGCTTCCTCCAGCCGATCCAAATCAAACGAGCGAATGGATGCCACTGGGTGTCTTTGCCCTGGCACAGGAGGATCGAGGCGATCCAGTAATGTTCTTTCAGCTCTCAATCAACCGCCAGGGTATTATCAGCGGAGCGTTTCAAAGTACGATAACCAACGACAACCGTCCCGTTGCCGGGCAGCTCGATAAAGCAAGCCAACGCGTGGCCTGGCGGATCGGCGATAACACAGAGACGATATTCGAAACGACACTGGGTAATCTTACGCAGGATGTGTCGCCCGTTGCGGTGCATTTTGGCGGCTCGGGTACTCAAACATGGCTGCTCGTGCGCATGCCGGAACCAATGCCCGCGGGTCAGCAACAAAAACTCCCTGAAGCCTCAAGAACTCCGCCGCCGTTGGAATCGTCGCAAACGTGATCAGAGGTCAACCGTCAATAGACGATGCTAAATGACCGCTTTAGCGCGGTGTTTCGTTCAACCGCGAAGTAGCACAAAAGTCCCATAGACGGGCTGCTTGGCCTTCATCTAGGTTTGTGCTGAACCAATACCGACGTGAACAAGACTACTACCGCATCATTCGGTCTCGCCGAACACGGCCTCACTGTTTCCGAAATCCACCATAATCTTGCGCCCAGCGCGCTCTACGAACAAGCGATTCGTTTTGAAAAGGACGCGACCATTGCAGAGAACGGAGCCCTCGTGGCCTACTCCGGCGCGAAAACAGGTCGCTCGCCAAAAGACAAACGAATCGTCGCGAATCCAGCTTCAAAGAACGATATCTGGTGGGGGACAGTGAATGTTCCGTGCGACAAGCGGACGTTCCAGATTAATCGTCAGCGCGCGCTCGACTACCTGAACACCCGGGAGCGCCTTTATTGCTTCGACGGTTTCGCGGGATGGGACCCGAAATATCGCATCAAAGTCCGTGTCATCTGTTCCCGCCCGTACCACGCGCTGTTCATGCATACAATGCTCATTCGTCCGACGCATGATGAGCTTTCCAATTTCGGCGCGCCCGACTTCGTTATCTATAACGCAGGGGCATTTCCAGCAAATCGCCTAACAACTGGCATGGGTTCGACCACAAGCATTGCTCTGGATCTTGAAGATAGAGAACTGGTGATCCTGGGAACTGAATATGCAGGCGAAATGAAGAAAGGCGTTTTTACGGTGGCTAATTATTTCGCGCCGAAGCGCGGTTTACTTTCAATGCATTGCTCCGCCACAGCCGACAAAAAGACCGGCGCTTCATCGCTTCTGTTCGGCCTGAGCGGCACTGGCAAAACCACGTTGTCGGCTGATCCGAAACGTCATTTAATCGGTGACGATGAGCATATTTGGAGCGACGACGGAATTTTCAACATCGAAGGCGGTTGTTATGCCAAGGCGATTAATCTTACACCTGAAAGCGAGCCCGACATTTTTCAGGCGCTCCGTTTTGGTGCCGTGTTGGAGAACGTTGTTTTGGACCAGGACCACGATGTCGATTACACCGACACAACCATCACCCAAAACACCCGGGGCGCGTACCCAATCGAGTTCATCCAGAACGCAAAGATCCCATGCATTGCCGGACATCCTACCGATGTGATTTTTCTCACATGCGATGCTTTCGGCGTGCTGCCTCCCGTTAGCGCGTTGTCGCCAGCGCATGCGATGTACCACTTCATCAGCGGCTACACCGCAAAGGTCGCCGGGACTGAGATGGGCGTGACCGAACCGCAGGCGACCTTCTCGCCCTGTTTTGGCGGACCATTTCTTGTTTGGCATCCGAATAAGTATGCCGAGCTACTCGCGAAGAAAATGCGCAAGCACCAGACGCGCGTGTGGCTTGTGAATACCGGTTGGGCCGGCGGCTCTTACGGAATCGGCAAACGGATCAGCCTCAAACACACACGCGCGATTATCGACGCCATTCATAGCGGCACTCTCGCGAATGCGAAGACCGAACGCGACCCGGTATTTGGAGTGGAGATTGTCACAGAATGCCCTGGCGTTCCTCCAGAAATCCTGCGACCGCGCGAAAGCTGGTCGGACAAATCTGCCTATGACGCCGCCGCAAAAAAACTCGCCACTCTCTTCAACAAGAATTTTGAGACGTACGCCGCGGACGCGAGCGCTGAAGTGAAAGCAGCGGCACCACGAATCCGGGAATGACTGGTGAGGACCATTAGTACATGACCGAAATGCTGCCTGATTAGTCAACGGTTTTGTTTCGATGAACATACCGACTCTTGGTGAACCGCGCTTGAACTCCAAACGCACTCACACAATCAGTGACCAGATTCGCATTCCCGAGCGGATCGAAATCGGCGCAGATCCGGGCTTACAATTTGAACTGGCGGGGCCGCGCGCGAAACTTTTCTTCGAGCCACAGAAGACGCGCGCCGGGATCGTCACATGCGGAGGGCTCTGTCCCGGACTGAACAACGTCATTCGATCTCTTTTCCTTGAACTGTATTACGGCTATGGCGTGCGCGACGTGCTCGGTTTCCGCGGTGGATACCGCGGCCTCGATCCAAAGAGCGACCTCGAACCGATCGCGATTACGGCAGAGCTCGTTGACGGAATTCACCAAAAAGGCGGCACTATTCTGGGTTCCTCCCGCGGTCCGGTGGACATCCCTCGGGCCGTGGACAATCTGATCGCGCGCGACGTGAGCGTTCTGTTTACCATAGGAGGCGACGGCACACAGCGTGGCGCGAACGATCTTTACCAGGAAGCACGCCGCCGCGGTCATCCACTCTCGGTTGTTGGGGTGCCAAAGACCATCGATAACGATGTCGGCTTCGTCTCGCGCACGTTTGGATTTTTCAGCGCCGTTGAAGAAGCCGCGCGCGTGCTGGATTGCGCGCACACGGAAGCCCGCAGCGTTCCCGGCGGGATCGGCCTTGTGAAACTGATGGGGCGGCACGCGGGTTTCGTCACTGCGGGCGCTGTCGTGGCCAGTCAGGACGTAAACTTTGCGCTCATTCCGGAAGTTCCATTCAAGCTTGAAAGCTTTCTTGGTGCCCTGAAGCAGCGAATGTTGGAAAAGTCACACGCAGTGATCGCAGTCGCAGAAGGCGCCGGGCAGGATTTATTACAGAACGATGCAATGGAACGGGATGCATCGGGCAATGTGAAGCTCAGGGATAGCGGAGCGTTCCTGCGCGAAAAAATTGAAGCGTTCTTTAAAACCGAAGGTATGCCCATCGTGATTCGTTACTTCGACCCGAGCTATCAGATTCGCAGTCGCCCTGCGAATTGCGAAGACGCATTACTTTGCGATCTGTTTGCGCGTCACGCGGTGCATGCAGCGATGGCCGGAAAGACTGGCCTGGTGATTGGATTTTTACACGAGCGCTTCATTCACGTTCCTATCGAATTACTTGCCACGCACAGCAAACGCCTCGACCCGGCCAGCGGCTGGTGGCGTTCCGTGCTCGCGACCACCGGACAACCGGAGCGTTTTACATGAGCCTGTTTAAAAAGACGACACGTTCCAGTAGCGCTGAAAGGGTGAATCGACCGGACGGAGCCCGCACAGGTGTTACTGCTGACGAAATAAAGCAAGCCTTTCTCGATAAACTTCGCTGCGGAATGGGGCGGACCGAGGGTGTGGCAACTAAACACGATCTTTATTTTGCCCTTGCACTGGCAATTCGTGATCGCGTTTTCCAGCGCAGTGTGGACAGCCTTGAAACGTATGGTGGCGCAGACGCGCGGCGTGTGGCTTATCTCTCGGCCGAATATCTTCCAGGTCCGCATCTCGCGAACAATCTGTTGAACCTCGGCCTCACCAATGCCACGCGGGAAGCGCTGCAGTCGTTAGGCTATGATCTTGATGAAATTCTCATGCAGGAAGAAGAGCCGGGGCTTGGCAACGGCGGTCTTGGACGCCTGGCGTCGTGTTACATGGATTCGCTTGCGTCAGTCGAAGTGCCGGCATTGGGCTACGGCATACGGTACGAATTCGGAATTTTCGACCAGACGTTACGCGATGGCTGGCAATGCGAAATCACGGACAAATGGCTGCGCAATGGGAACGCCTGGGAAATCACGCGGCCTGAGATCGCGTATCGAGTGAAATTCGGCGGACGCACGGAGGGATTCACTGACGACGAAGGCCGGTTTCGCATTCGCTGGATTCCAGAGACTGAAGTCAGAGGCGTCGCGTACGACACGCCGATTCCTGGTTATCGAGTCAACACCTGCAATACCCTGCGTTTGTGGAAAGCGGAAGCGATCGAATCGTTTGATTTTGCCGCGTTTAATCATGGCGATTACTACCGCGCTGTGCAGGACAAGCTGGTGTCGGAAAATATTACCAAGGTTCTCTATCCGAATGATGAGATTGCTGCGGGCAGGGAACTACGGCTAAAGCAGCAGTTCTTTTTCGTAAGCTGTTCTCTCCAGGATACGTTGCGCATTCATGTGTTGCTTGGGGGTACCCCGGCGACCTTGCACGAAAAATGGGCCGCGCAGCTCAATGATACTCACCCGGCAGTCGCCGTGGCCGAACTGATGCGGTTGCTCGTCGACGAACACCAGCTTGCCTGGGAAGAAGCGTGGAAAGTCACGCAAGCGACATTTGCCTACACCAATCATACTCTGCTGCCCGAAGCGCTGGAGAAATGGAGTGTCGAGCTATTTGGCAAGCTGCTGCCACGCCACCTCGAGATCATTTATGAAATCAATCGGCGTTTTCTTGACGAGATTCGGGTAAAATTTCCCGGCGACGAAGCGCGACTCGCCGGGTTCTCACTGATTGATGAAAACGAGCCACGCTCCGTACGCATGGCGCATCTCGCAACGGTTGGCAGCCATGCGGTCAATGGTGTTGCGCAGCTCCATTCGGAATTGCTTAAAGAAACTGTGCTGCGTGATTTTGCTGAATTATGGCCGCAGAAATTCTGCAACGTGACCAACGGCGTCACGCCACGCCGCTTCGTGGCGCTCAGCAATCCCGGCCTGACACGACTGATCAGTTCGCATATCGGTGACACCTGGCTGCAAGATCTCTACCAGCTTAGCAACTTGGAACGGTTCCTGGACGATCCGGAGTTTCAGCAGCAATGGCGAGACGTAAAACTCGCAAACAAACATCGCCTGGCAGAGCTCATCAAAGATCGAACGGGCATTACGGTTTCGCCTGAATCCCTTTTCGATGTCCAGGTAAAACGTATCCATGAATACAAGCGTCAACACCTCGCCGCATTGCACATCCTCACCCTTTATCTTCGGATGCGTCGCGACCCGTCGATCGATATACCGGCACGCACCTTCATCTTCGGGGGCAAAGCCGCGCCTGGTTACTTCATGGCCAAACGTATTATCAAACTCGTGAACGCCATCGGCGACACGGTGAACAACGATCCGGTCGTGCGCGACCGCCTTAAGGTCGTTTATTTTCCAGATTTCAACGTCACTAACGCGCAGTTTATTTATCCCGCTGCCGATTTGTCCGAGCAGATTTCGATTGCGGGCAAAGAGGCGAGCGGCACTGGAAACATGAAGTTTGCTCTTAACGGCGCGCTTACCATCGGCACGCTTGACGGGGCGAATGTGGAGATTCGAGAGGAAGTAGGCGCGGAGAATTTCTTTCTTTTCGGTCTGAGCGTCGCGGAGGTCGCCCAGTTGAAACAGCGCGGTTACCAGCCCGGCGATTACTACGCGCAAAACACAAGTCTGCGTGAAGTAATCGATTTCATTGCAAGCGGCGCGCTTGGCCACGGCGATGTCGAACTGTTTCGTCCAATCGTTGAAAACTTACTCAAAAGCGACCCCTTCCTGGTTTTGGCAGATTACCAGGCTTACATTGATGCTCAGGAACGCGTAAACTCCCTTTGGCGCGATCCAGGCGAATGGACGCGCAAATCCATTCTCAACGCTGCGCGAATGGGAAAATTCTCTTCGGACCGTTCAATTCGTGATTACTGCACGCGCGTTTGGAACATCAAATCCCGACAAACAGGCCGCCAATGACTTCCCTGTCGACGGTCGTCTTTGACACAAAGCCCTACGACCGCGAATCGCTTCAACACGTCGCCAATGGCGAGATCGAGTGGCGTTTCGTTGACTGGCGCCTCTCGGCAGAGACCGCGGCATCAGTCGAAAACGCGCGGGCGATCTGCATTTTTGTAAATGACCACGCCGATAGAACCTGTCTTGAAGCGCTCGCTTCAAGGGGAGTGAAGCATATTGCACTCCGCTGCGCAGGATACAACGGCATCGATTTGGACGCGGCGAGCGATCTTGGATTTTCGGTGACGCGCGTCCCGGCCTATTCGCCTTATGCGGTGGCGGAGCATGCCGTTGCCCTCCTCCTCGCCCTTAACCGCAAGATCCCACGCGCAAGTAATCGTGTTCGAGACCTGAACTTTTCGCTTAATGGTCTTGTCGGTTTCGATCTTCACGGCAAGACAGCCGGAATCTTTGGCACCGGCAAGATCGGACGTGTGACGGCGCAAATCCTGCGCGGGTTTGGCATGAAGGTATTGGCGTTCGACGTGGTCGCCTCGCCCGAGTGGGCGAAAAAGCACGCAATCGAATATACGGACGCACGGACGCTTGCGCGCGAGAGCGAAGTGATTTCACTGCATACGCCCCTGACGCCAGAGACTCATCATATCATTCGTAGCGAAACCCTGGAGCTGATGAAACCCGGGGCGATCCTGATCAACGTGAGCCGCGGCGCGCTCGTTGACACCAAAGCGCTGATTAAGGCATTGAAAGCCGGTCGGCTCGGCGGTGTAGGCCTCGACGTCTACGAAGAAGAAGAGGGTGTTTTTTTTGAAGATCTCTCCGGCCGTATCCTGCATGACGACGAACTGGCGCGGCTGCTTACCTTTCCTAATGTCCTCATCACGGCGCATCAGGCGTTCCTGACTCGAGAGGCGCTGTCCGAGATCGCACGTGTGACCGCAGCAAACCTCATTGCCTTTTCGAAAGGCCAGCCTTTTCTCCCCGGGACAACATTACCTGCCTAACCAAAATAAGGAAGCACCATGCCAGTCCCTGATTTCAACACCTATTGCACAATTCTCAACCGCGCGCGTACGGGGCACTTCGCGCTTCCTGCGGTTAATGTCACTTCACTCACTACTGCTAATGCGGTGTTGCGCGGGCTCGCTGAAAGCAAAAGCGACGGCATCATCCAGGTTTCCACCGGCGGCGGCGCGTTCGCATCCGGCTTGTCGGTTAAGGACATGGCGCTTGGCGCAATCTCGATCGCCGAACACGTGCATCGCGCCGCGGAGCGTTATCCGATCTACGTTGCGCTGCACACCGACCATTGCCTCAAGGATAAGCTCGACAAGTTCGTTCTCCCGCTCGTCCAGGAAACGGAAAACCGCCGCGTGGCAGGTCGCCCGAATCTGTTCACTGCGCACATGTTCGATGGGAGTAATCTCTCATTGCCGGAGAACCTCGAGATCTCGGCGAAGCTCCTGGAACGCTTTGCAAAGAACGAGCTGGTGCTGGAAATCGAAACCGGTGCGGTCGGAGGCGAAGAGGACGATGTTGTGGGAGAAAAATCCGCGAAACTCTACACCACGCCGGAGGATACACTCCAGGTTGCGCGCAAACTCAATCCGATCGGTGGCCGTTATTTGCTTGCCGCTACGTTTGGAAATGTGCACGGCGTTTACAAACCCGGTCACGTGAAGCTGAAACCTGGCGTCCTGAAGGAGTGCCAGGACGCGGTGGTGAAGGAATATGGCGAAGACGCCCGGTTTTATCTGGTGTTTCACGGTGGGTCTGGTTCGGCGCTCAGCGAAATTCACGAGGCACTCGATTACGGCGTGGTCAAAATGAATGTCGACACCGACATGCAATATGCGTTCACGCGCGCGGTCGCCGGACACATGTTCAAGAATTACGATGGCGTGCTAAAGGTGGACGGCGAAGTAGGGATTAAAAAAGTCTACGATCCCCGATCGTACCTTGCAGTTGCGGAAGGGGCCATGTCCGATCGTGTAAAGCAGGCCGCGACTGATCTGCGGGCTAACGGCAAGACGATGTTCGCGTCATGACAGCGGCGCTTCCTCAACACAAAACGAAAATTGTCGCAACGATCGGTCCGGCTTCAGAATCGCCGGAAATGCTCGCGAGGTTGATACTCGCTGGAGTAAATGTCGCGCGGCTGAACTTGTCACACGGCGAGTTCTCGCACCATGCCGAAGTTGTGCGGCGCATCCGCACCGCGGCCCGTGAAACTGGACGACGCGTCACGATCATGGCCGATTTGCCGGGGCCAAAAATGCGGCTGGGCAAAATCGATCCAGAGCCCATTCAACTCGCGCCGGGCATGCGTTTCACGCTCACCAATGAGGACACGGTGGGCGACGCGCGGCGCGTTTCGATGAGCTTTGAGCCGCTCCCGCGAGTGGTGAGACCCGGCCACCGCCTCTTTCTTAATGACGGCCTGATCGAACTCGTGGTCGAGCGCGTTACAGGCAACGATGTAGAGTGCACGATCGTTGTCGGCGGCGAGCTGCGTTCGCGAAAAGGACTGAACCTTCCGGGTGTTGACCTGGGTATCAACGCGTTCACGAAATATGATCGCGAATGTCTCGAATTCGCGCTTGATGCCGGTATCGATGCAATAAGCCAGTCCTTCGTCGCGCGCGCTGCCGATGTCGAGGCCGTACGCGCGGCGGCGCAAAAAATCGGCATGCAGCCATTTGTGGTCGCGAAAATCGAGCGGTCCGACGCGCTCGCACACTTCGATGATATTGTCGCCGCAGCAGATGGCATCATGGTCGCGCGTGGCGACCTTGGGGTGGAGGTGCCAATCGAGGAGATCGCCCTGACACAAAAGCAGCTTATCGCGAAAGCAAATCTTGCCGGCAAACCAGTCATTACGGCCACGCAGATGCTCGAGTCCATGATTTCAAGCCGACGACCGACTCGCGCCGAAACAACCGATGTGGCGAATGCGATTCTGGACGGGACCGATTGCGTCATGCTCTCCGGCGAGTCGGCAATGGGCAATTTCCCGGAGGAAGCAGTGACAATGCTGGCTAAAATCGCCGCATTCACCGAGAGCCACCGACCGCGCGCAACTCTTGCGGCTCAGCGAGAATTCGTCCAACCACACGAAAGAATGACCGGCAGTGATCGCATGGCGTCACTTGTTGAGCATGCGTTAGCTACAGTTCCGTGCGACGCGTTGCTCGTGCCGACACAGGGTGGCACGACTGCACGCGCGATTTCGCGTTGCAAGCCGCCAGTCTGGATCATCGCGCCGAGTTGCGATGCAGCAGCTTGTCAGACTCTCGCCTTTTCCTACGGCGTACACCCAGTTCATCTTTCGGAGGAACCCGAGGACTGGCGCCACTGGGTTGCCCGCTGGTTGCGTGAACACGGTATCACGGCTCAGCGCGTGATGGCTGTCGCCGGCCCATCCGCGCGAAACCCAACTGCCAATCATCGCATCGAACTGATGCGACTCGACGCAACGCAATGATGACGGAGCTGCGCGTTTGGCCGGGTCGGCCATCGCCATTGGGGGCGACGTTCGACGGAAACGGCGTGAATTTCGCGATCTTTTCCGACCACGCCACGAAAGTTGAGTTGTGCTTTTTTGATTCGCCGGGAGCAAAAAGTGAATCGCATCGGATGGCTTTGCCGGAGAAAACCAATCAGGTCTGGCATGGTTTTGTTCCCGGCGCTGAACCCGGTCAGATTTATGGGTACCGCGTTCATGGGTCGTTCGATCCTGTGAACGGCCATCGCTTCAATCCACATAAGATCTTGCTCGATCCGTATGCCAGGCTCATCGCGCGCGATCTGTTGTGGGATGACGCCGTCCTCGATCCCCATCGCGACACAACACCATTCGCACCGCTGGCTCGCGTCACAAACAAGGCGAGCGGCGCGAACCGCGATTGCCGCCCGGGCACACCGTGGCACGAAACCATAGTATATGAGTTGCATGTAAAAGGTTTCACACGACAACACCCGGATGTGCCCGAGAATCTTCGCGGCACCTATGCCGGCCTTGGGTCGGCTGCCGCGATTTCATATTTTCGCGAGCTCGGGGTTACCGCGGTCGAACTACTCCCGATGCAATACCACATTGACGAACATTTTCTGGTTCAGCGTGGACTCTCCAATTATTGGGGCTATAACACTCTCGGTTTTTTTGCGCCGGACCCCCGTTACGCCGCGAGCGGGCCAGACGGAGCGGCGCGCGAATTCCACGAAATGGTCCGCGCGCTGCACGCCGCGGACATCGAAGTGATTCTCGACGTTGTTTACAATCACACCGCCGAAGGGAATCAGCATGGACCAACGCTTTCGTTTCGCGGAATCGACAACTCCGCTTATTACCGGTTGGATAGAAACGCGGAACACTACATCGATTTCACTGGCTGCGGAAATTCGTTAAACGTCAATCATCCGCGGGTTCTTCAGCTCATTATGGAATCGTTGCGTTATTGGGCGGTTGAAATGGGCGTCGACGGTTTTCGTTTTGATCTCGCGAGCGCACTTGCGCGTGAGCGATGGGAGGTCGATCACCTGGGGTCGTTCTTCGACATCATTCAGCAGGATCCGATTCTCTCCGAACTGAAGCTTATTGCGGAGCCTTGGGACATCGGACCGCAAGGTTATCAGGTGGGGAATTTTCCGGTGCTCTGGACCGAATGGAACGGTAAATATCGCGACTGCGTCCGGCGCTTTTGGAAAGGCGACGGAGGAACGGTAGGCGAGCTTGCGTCGCGTCTGGCCGGCAGCAGCGATCTTTACGCTCATAACGGCCGACGGCCGAGCGCGAGCCTCAATTTTATCACCGCGCACGATGGGTTCACCCTGCGCGATCTCGTCAGCTACAATCACAAGCACAATGAAGCCAACGGCGAGGAAAATCGCGACGGCACTAACGACAATCAAAGCTGGAACTGCGGCGCGGAAGGTCCCACCGAGGACGCCGCAATCAACGCCCTGCGCGCGCAACAACAAAGGAATCTTCTAGCCACGCTGCTTCTCTCGCAGGGTGTGCCGATGCTGCTTGCAGGGGACGAATTCGGTCGGACGCAGCACGGCAACAACAACGCCTATTGCCAGGATTCGCCGCTAACCTGGCTCGATTGGAACCACTCCGCTGAACAGCGCAGTCTACTTGATTTTGTGCGCGAAGTGGTGCGCTTGCGAAAAACTGAACCGGCCTTTAGGCGGCGACATTTTTTCCAGGGTCGCCCAATCCACGGACCGGACATCAAAGATCTCTACTGGCTCAAACCCGATGGCACTGAAATGAGCGATACTGATTGGAATCAACCGCACGCGCGATGCATTTGCATGGTCCTTCCAGGAGACCAGATCAGCGAAACGGGTGATGAGGGTGAACGCATCGTTGGCAATTCCTTTGCAATTCTGTTGAACGCACACTACGAGCCGATTCCGTTTCGACTTGGCGCACGGAGACGCGACCTGAGATGGAGATGCATTCTCGATACCTGCGACTCAACCACTCAAACATCCTTTTTTGAACACATGTGTACCTTTTCATTATCACCGCGTTCCATCGTTGTGTTAAAAGCTGAACCCGAAAACAAAGGCACATGAGCAAACCAACTCCAAATTTCGGACAATCCGATATCGTTAAGCTGAGTGAAGAGGATGAGGCGGTAGCACTGCTCGAACGCGCGGTCACTGGTCTATGGGAAGTCGTGAACGAACTGACGCGCCTTCGACGCACCACGCGGCAAAACTATCGAGTGACTATCTTTGGTTCTGCTCGCCTGCAACCCGGCACGTTAGCCTACAGACAAGTGAAAAAGCTCGCTGCCGAGCTCACGAAAATGGGTTGCGATATCATTAGCGGAGGGGGCCCGGGTATCATGCAAGCGGCGAACGAGGGAGCGCTTTCAGTTGACCCCAAAGCTCTTCGCCGATCGGTCGGTATCCGTGTGGATCTGCCGTTCGAGCAAAAGCTGAATCCTTTTGTCGGTCTCGCTTATGAACACCGCACCTTTTTCTCGAGACTACATCATTTCATGATTGCCTCAGATGCCTTTGTGGTGGTGCCCGGTGGCATTGGGACGCTCCTAGAGTTATCCCTTGCGTGGCAACTGCTCCAGGTTCGAAAACTTTATAACACACCGTTTATCCTAGTCGGGAAAATGTGGGCTGAGCTCGTTGAGTGGGGTCGCCGCACAATGCTTATCGAAGGCAGCGAGCTTGCCAGTGACGTTGATTTCACAATTCCGCATTGCGTGAATACCATCGACGACACAATTGCGTTGATTCGAAAAAATCGTATCGAGTGGCTCGCAGCCCAATCGGCAGGACGGCAACAAATGTCCAGCCAACAAACGAGCTGTTGAGCGTGACCTGCAACAAGCGCGTTACTTGCTCAGCAATTTCTTTTTCGCCGTGGCAAGCTCTTGGAGTTTGTCTTCGCCAAGTTCGGGATATTCCAAATCTAAATCCGAAAGGGTGTCGATGACTGCGGACGCCACGACAACGCGGGTAAACCATTTGTTGTCTGCCGGCACAACGTACCACGGGGCGTCTTTCGTCGCGGTGCCCTGAATCATTTGTTCGTACGCTTCCATGTAGTCGTCCCAGAAATCACGCTCTGCGGCGTCATTGGATGAGAATTTCCAATTTTTCTGTGGATCTTCGATTCGCTCGAGGAACCGGCGTTTTTGTTCCTTTTTTGAAACGTGAAGAAAGAATTTCCGCACGACGACGCCGTTTCTCGTCAAATACTTTTCGAAATTGCGAATGTCTTCAAAACGATCTTCCCAAATGTCCTTGCCCATTAGCTTTGGCGGGATTTTCTGTTTCGCCAGGAAGTTCGGATGCACCCGCACAACGAGAACTTCTTCGTAGTAACTGCGATTAAAAATTCCGATGTGTCCCCGGTTCGGCAAACACTTCATGCATCGCCAGAGATAGTCGTGGTCCAGATCCTCGCTTGAAGGAGATTTGAAGGAATACACTTCGCAACCTTGTGGATTAACGCCGGACATGACGTGCTTGATCGCGCCGTCCTTCCCGGCCGCGTCCATCGCTTGAAAGATCAAGAGGACCGCCCATTTGTCCTGCGCGTAAAGTTTATCCTGCAACTCGGCCAGGGCCATGACCCCCGTGGCAAGCATTTCTTTCGCCTTGGACTTGTGTTCCTCCTGGGTGAATTCCAGCGTGTCGTCGGGATCGACATCCTTCAGTCGGAAGTCCTTGCCTTTGGTAACTCGGAACGGCTTGGCGAATTCGCGCGCTCTTTTGATGATCTCTTTTGTTTTCATAAATTTCGAATCCCAGCTGTCATCCCATACAATTATTAGTTTGACCCTCCATGGCGCGCTTGAATATACGACCTTGGTCCAATAGACGCCGCCCTGGTCAAAATTGCTATGGTGCGCGGAAACAAACAATGCAGAAACAACTATGAACAATCTAAAAAAACTCGCAGTTACATTAACGATTCTCGGCGCCATGACGGGGTTCACACAGGCGGCTACTCATCATCATTCCAAGCCAGACGCAACGTTACGGCTTAGCACCGGCGGCTTCGCTCTGGGAATTGGCGTCAACTGGGGATCAGGCACGCTCACCTACAAAGGCAAAAATTACCCGGTCAAAGTAAAAGGATTGTCGGTCGGAAGGGTCGGAGCGACCAGCTCTTCCATTTACGGCGAGGTCTTCAACCTCAAGAATCTTCAAGATTTCAACGGTCACTATGATGTGGGTGGCGCGGGAACCCGGGGCGTGACTCTTGGCGCTGGAAAAACTGGCACGGTCATGTCAAATCAGGCCGGCGTGATAGTTCGAGTTTCCTCCACACAGAGCGGTGTTGCCGTCAATGCGACGGGCGGCGGCGTTGATTTGCAGCTGAAATAAATCTTGGCCTGACAAATGGATTGCGTGCGCTGCTTTTGCCGCGCGCGCAACCTTTGCTCGAATGAACGAGCGTTCCTCACGCGCTACTGCCGAAGGGGCGTCTATTCCAGCTCCGCGGATAAGATCGTGGTTCTCGCCGCGCGCGGTACTCCCGATTGTTATTACTGTTTTGTCTATTTGTGGGACACATGCGCAATCGACGAGTCCCGCAGCACGGCCAGCGGCCCCAAAAGCAATTTACACGCCCAAGCCAGTATATCGTGCCGAATGGGCCAAGCAGAGACTCACCGGGAAAGGCGTTGTTTTGGTGACCATCGATAAACAGACAGGCAACGTCACCGGAGCACGAATGTTAACGAGTACAGGAAATCAACAACTCGATGGGGCTGCGCTGCAAGCGTATTCGCAATGGCGCTTTGATCCCAGAACAGTTGTGGTGCCGCAGCTCCAAATTCCAATCGAGTTTGCAACCCGGCCTACGCCTCAGCCAGCGAAACGTACCGTGCCTCAATCATGGATCCTGGTGATCGTTCTGGTTGTGGGTGGAGCGGCGGTCGCGGCGCTCAGGAGAAGACGCGCATAAGGTCAAGCTCAGTGATTGCCAAATTGTAAAGCGCGGGAACGCGACGGTGAGGTTTCGCACATTTGTCACTTTCCTTTTGCTCACCACGAGTTCGCTATCGGCAGCGAAAACGGAATTTTCAGACGGCCATGCTTTGCCGCCTCTGAAAATGTCGGCAGCGGATTTGGATGCCATTTTGCGTAAGACTCATGCATTCGTCGCCAGGGCAAATGGTCTCGCCGCCGACGATCACTCAGCGCGGGAGAGCGTAAAGCTTGGAGTTAACGGCCAGGAAATTGAGATCCCCCATTTCTCGCTTGCGAGCAGCGTCGCGTTTCCGACGGAGCTCTTCAAATTTTCGTATATTTACAATCGACCCAACATGCCTGTCTCGTCCGTGACAATCGATTTGGGTGATAACTCGCGGCGCGTGTTGGTCACGGGCGAAGCTGAAGATCAAGTTAGAGCAATCGCCGACTTGATTGAAAAAAGTCTTCGTAGCTTCTCCAGCATGATAGGCGGGGCGTCATTTCGACAAGACGCCGGGCTTTGCCTAACTGTACTATTTCTGGCATTCCTGGGTTTGGGCGGCGCCTGGTGGTTCCGCCGCCGAACATATAGCGCACTAGGTATGTTGATTTGTTCGGTGGTCGGCCTATTCCTCGTGCTTTTGTTACCATGGCCCAGATACCTTCCAGGGTTTGCGCTTTACCAGAGCTATTCTCCCTTTCTTCTGATCAGATATGCTCCTCAGATTTTCTTTGTAATTCTTGTGATAGCTTGCGGCGGAATTGTCCTCTCGTACTTT
This sequence comes from Candidatus Udaeobacter sp., assembly GCA_035652195.1. GTDB lineage: Bacteria > Verrucomicrobiota > Verrucomicrobiia > Chthoniobacterales > UBA10450 > Udaeobacter. The sequence continues at coordinate 34,976 of DASREH010000042.1, forward strand.
CTGCCCCGATCATCGCGGAGTAGTAACTAAGTTATCCGCGATGATGTTCTCCTCCCCCGCCAAACACACGTCCTGGCCATTTCATGGACGCACAGACAGGATTATCAGCAGGATTTTGTAATGGAAAGTAACGGATTTCTTGACGCCATACCTCTGTGGGGCGTTTTCATCGGCATCCTGCTGGTGGTCTTGTTTTCCGTTGAGTGCGGCTACCGCACAGGAAAATATCGGCGCGAACGGCACGAGTGGGAGAAAGAGCCACCTGTCGGCACGATGGTCGGGGCTACCCTCGGTCTACTTGCACTGATTCTGGCGTTCACCTTTGGACTGGCAGCGGCCCGCTTTGACGCGAGAAGGCAGATATTGCTCAACGAGGCAAACGCAATTGGAACTACCTACCTGCGTGCGGGCATGCTTCCCGAGAAACGTGAGGAAATTCGAATGCTCCTTCGCAAATACGTAGACACTCGTTTGGAGGCGGTGCGCCTGAATAAACCAGCCGAAGGAATACTCCAGTCGGAAAACATTCAAAACGAACTGTGGGCGCAGGCAACCGCAGTCGCGGAAAAAAATCCGAATTCCATAGTTGTTGGTCTGTTTGTGCAATCGCTCAACCAGGTCATCGACCTGCACGCGGAACGAGTTCAAGCGAGCCTGCGAAGTCGCATTCCCGGCGCGATCTGGGTTGGACTTTTCGCGGTTGCTGCACTTTCACTTGCCGTAATGGGCTATCACGCTGGCATGGTTGGAACGCGCAGATCGCTGGCCATCCTAGCGGTGGCTATCACGTTCTCGGTTGTTATCGAGTTGATCGCGGACTTGGACCGACCACAAGAGGGAGTTCTCAAAGTAAGTCAGCAAGCTCTACTCGACCTGCAAAAATCGATGAACGTGCCAACGCCATAGCTGCGAACCGTTCAAACTGCACGGCTCGGTCATCCACTTTGGTAATGAGAGTTCTTTTCCTAGATTGCTATTTCCATCCCTTCCCGAGCAAGGACTGCATTGGGAAAGCGCTCCCGACATAACTTTTCGATACGCAGAAGAAACTCGTCGTCGTGTTCGGGATCATGGTGGGTAAGAGCCAGTTGCTTCACCCCGGCCATTTCGGCAAGTTGCATGGCTTGATCGAAGCTACTATGACCCCATCCACGCCGTTGCTGCAGTTCCTCGGCCGTGTACTGCGCGTCGTGGACTAACAAGTCCGCGCCTCGTGCCAACTCCACCAGTCGCGTATCGATCTCCTCGCCATGCTCCACGTCTGTGCAGATAACGAGCACTTTTGCGTTTCGTTCGATCCGAAAACTATATGCTCCCCCGGGATGATTATGCCTTTGAGCGGTGACAATGGTTTCCACGTTGTTGATGCCGCTGAAGTGCTTACTTGCATCGGCGATTTGCAGAAACTCGAAATTGGCTCCCATGTGGTCCAGTTGCACAGGGAAATATTCCGACTGCATCTGCACTTCGAAAATCTCTCGCAAATTTGTGACCGTCTGACCGCGGCCCAGTGCGAGGAGCGTGATTTTCTGCGCGGGATCATAAGCCGGCGCAAAGAATGGAAAACCCTGGATGTGGTCCCAGTGAAAATGCGAGAACGCGATAAAGATTTGATCCTGCTTGTGGCCCATGGCGCGGAGATCCCTGCCCAGGTTTCGCAGTCCCGTTCCGGCGTCGATGATGGCGACGCGATTCGTGTCCCTGATTTCCAGGCACGTCGTGTTGCCACCGAATTGCTGGAAACTCGCATCGCAAACGGGAATCGATCCCCGCGTGCCGTAAAATTTGAGCCTCATAGGATCATCTTTTCCAAAGATCAATTCCCGGCTGTTGAATTGTTATACAGGCAAAAGAAAGAGCAAGCGAGGCACAAAGACGTACGACTAAGGTCCAATAGACGGGAGAACGCGAAACTAACATCAATCAGGATCGATCCGAAACAGGCGGAGAGCTTGTTCCCTAACTGATGATAAATAAGACAATGTGTGGAAAGCGAGCAAACTTATGAAGGCACAAAATTTCCAGGTCAACTTCCGTAGGATCTTATACGTTTCAATTGGTCTGCTAAGCATCGGTATGTTATCGCTCACCTGCTCAGCAGCCTTCGCGCAAGGGGAAGAGTCCCAGGACACGGCGACCACACAAGAGGAGACACCCAAGCTTGCGAGTGGCGAGTTGGAATCTTTAGTCGCTCCTGTTGCTCTTTATTCTGATGAGCTACTCGCTCAAACACTCGCAGCCTCGACATATCCGCTTGAGATCATCCAATTGCAGCAGTGGATGGATCAGAATAAAAACCTGGAAGGCACAGCGCTGGCGGACGCTGCGGCAAAACAGCCGTGGGACCCCAGCGTTCAAGGACTCGTGGCATTTCCCGACGTGGTGCAGCGGATGGCCAGCAACATCCAATGGACCACGGACTTGGGAAACGCGTTCCTCGATCAGCAATCGGATGTTATGGATGCAATCCAACGTATGCGCGCGAAGGCTCAAGGCACTGGAAATCTGAAAACGAGTTCGCAGCAAACAGTGGAAACGAAAACAGTCGAAGGTGGCAGGCAAGTGATTACCGTCGAACCGGCTAACCCGGAAAGGGTTTACGTTCCGTCCTATGACCCCGCCGTGGTTTATGGGCCGGCGGAGCCTGCGTATCCTTACTATAACTACACCTACCCAGGCTACGTGCCGGGCACGGCTTTGGCATGGGGAGCTGGAGTCGCATTAACTGCCGCCGCATGGGGCAGCTGGGGTGGATATTGGGGCCACTGTGATTGGAATCATGGCGACGTCACGATCAACAACTACAACAATTTTAATAAGAACTACAACAAGACCGTTAACAAGAACGTCAGCGGCACACGAACCGCTCAGGGTGCGTGGCAGCACAATCCGCAACACCGGGGAAATACCCCCTACGCGAATAAGCAGACGGCTAACAAATT
>DASREH010000043.1:0-9225 GCA_035652195.1 Candidatus Udaeobacter sp.
CCGCTCATTGTGGTTGCGCGGAACATCGAGTTGTAGATGGCTTCTTCCGTGGCTTCAATGACAGCCAAAAACAGGGGCGACATCGCCTCGTTTGTCAGAAGTTCTACGTGCCGCGTCGAAGCGTTTTCAGAATCACGAATCCGTAATTGCGGTGCGGTCGAGAATGCAATCGCGTAATCTCCGCTGCCGTTTGACGCAGCGCTTCCGGTGCGCGCCATGCCGAGCAACGCTCTGTCTGCCAGCCGTCTGAGATTCCGTGAGTCGATGGGCGCATCTGTGGCGACTATCATCATGCACGATCCATCGGCTTTGTCTTTCCCCGCGCCGTCCTTCAACTCCTTCCGCAAATAGTATTGACCTAATTCCTTTCCAACCGGGGCGCCAGCAATGGTAAGGACGCCTCCAAAATTCGTCTGCACTAACACCCCCACGGTGTATCCACCAAGAGTCTGAGGTAACTTGCGCGATGAAGTCCCTAGCCCTCCTTTCCAACCGAATGCCACCGTTCCAGTGCCAGCTCCAACATTCCCTTCTTCGACCGGACCTGCCTTTGCCTTTTTTATTGCGGCAAGTACGTCGTCGGGCGTGACATGGCGCCCGCGGATATCGTTTAGATATCCATCATTGGTCTCCCCAACGACTGGATTGACCGAACGTACATTTTCGTTTCCCGGCAAGTTGAGAATGTAAGTCGTCACGGCATCAGCCGCCTGAGGGACGCTTAAGGTATTTGTCAGCACGATTGGCGTTCGATCTCGCCCAACTCCCCGATCTGGGTTGAGCCAGCGAGCTTGCCAAAGCCGTTTCCGACAACGACAGCACCAGGCACTTTTTCGCGATAAAGATTACCTGAATGCGGCAGCACGGCCGTGACACCCGTGCGGATGTTATCGTCACGAATAATTGTCGTTTGGCCGACTTCAACTCCCGCTACATCTGTGATGGAATTGAGCGGGCCTGCGGGAAGAACTCCAATCTTCAGTCCTAAATCTGAAGCACGCGGTCGCGTACCGGAGTTTGTATCTCCACCAAGAGCGAATGAACCTAGCCATAACAGGGTTAGCAACGCAAAGAATGCACGAACCATGCAAAATTGTACGGGCAAATCTGGCTAACTAAAATTCCAAAGCGTGAAGGCGCTCCGGAATCAGATGATCAAAAAAACAACCGCGCCTCAACCGTGCAGAGGTGCTACGAAGCGCACGCCAGATCACTGACCGGGCTGCTGGCCCGATGGCTGTTGGCCCGATGGTTTGTAGTAAATCGGAATCGTAACTGTGCTGTCTACAGGTTTGCCGTCGCGAAACGCCGGAATAAATTTTGCGCCATTGAAATCAGACAAGGCTGCCTGATCAAACTGCAGATAAGGCGGATCTACATTCAGCACTTTCACGTTTTTCAGGTTGCCGGCAGCATCGACCTGGAGCGCCAGTTCGACGACACCGGTCACCATCACTGTCGTGCCGGTGTCGGGATAATGGATGCCGGTAAATTTTGAGCCGGGGCCGACATATGGCTGTGGATCGATAAAGTCGCTTTCCTTTTTTACCTCCTCCAATTGTTGATTCGCGAAGATGCGGAGCCGCGGTTTCCCCTTCACGACCGCGAATGTCACCGTGCCATAGAAAACAACGATGACCGGCTGGTGATTATGAATAGCAGGAATGAACTTCGCGTTTGCCAGACGCTTTAACACTTCCTGTTCGAGCAACTCCGATCCACGTGTGCCCCGATAGCACGCACTTCGAACGACATCGCCGGTCGGCGCAACAAGACACGAAAACATGACTGCGGCGTCTTTCTGTCCTTTTTTAATCAGATCGGCGGTGTCGATCGTGTTTATGATAGCGTCAGGGCCCGTGCCCACCAGCGCAGGCCGCATCTCCGGCAGCGCCGGGGTTGGGCTGGGCGAAGCCACCTGTACGGTTTGCGACGAGATAAGTTCGGTATTGAGCAGCAATCCTATCAGGCAAAATGTTGCGAGCCGCATGGCGGAATAGGCAAGCAGGATGCGTCGGTTTTGCAAGGGGAACTGATCATGCCGGGACTGAACACGTATTCACGCCGGCGATTCGATGCACGATTTTGTGACGCTGGAAGTAACCGATGAGCGCGTCGCGGGTTTGCACGGGATGCAGGATGCAGCCGGCTTCCCGGCGCTGGAGGAACTCGCGCAGTTTCATGAAATGATGGCCACCGCTGCGGGCATCGAAGCTATTGAAGGCGATCGCGTACTTCCTGTTGCGATCCAGCGGTGCCCCGTCAGCCAGGGTGATCGACACGATTTTACAGCCGTTGCCGTGGCCTTCAGTTTTCACGTGGAATCCAAGTAAGTTGCGCTTTTCGTGACTGACAAAAACGTCCTCCATCGCAATCTTGATTTCCTCAGGAGAAAGTTGCGCGGTTACAATGTAGTTCTCGTAAGGGATTATCGACCATACGTCCTTCACCGTTTTCGGCCCGGCAACCACATCGGGTTTGTCATTGAACGTGCCATGCATGACACCGTCAACCGGCACTGTTCGTTCCAGCAATGCTTCCATGATTGCCGCTCCGATGAGCTTTTCGACGTCGCTCGGCCGGCCGGGGAGACTCCGACCGTGTAGAGTCTCTGCAAGTTCTCCAATCGGCTGGAGTATAGCGGCATGCGATTCGTCGAGTTGTGATTTTGCCCGTGATAAAATCACCTGGTCAAGGGGGACACGATGATCCATCAATTCGCAGACAGCTTCCCGGCGCAACAGCTTCTTTGAATTGCGATCGAAAAGCAGATCGATGCGGCCTGCGTGAATCCCGAAGTGATCCGCCTGGGTAAACAAGACGCCGTTCGTTAGGCGGCTGGGAACATCCTGATGCGTATGTCCGGCGATAAACACTGGAATCTCCGGGAATTCCGAGGTCAACGCCATCACCGAGTTAGCAAAGTCGTCACCGCCGGTGCGCTCCTTGAGACCCATGTGACCGGTTAGTATGATTGCGTCTGCGCCTTCGCTCTTCGCACTTGAAATGGCTCGACGCACGGGCTCGACTGGATGCCGAAAATCAAGGCCGCGCGTCAACTCAGGCCAAAGCCAAAATTGCATCCCTGGTGTGGTTACGCCGATGATCGCGATTTTGATTCCAGCGACTTCTTTCAAAATGAACCGCCTGACCTTCGCAAATGGATGCTTTGCCTCCGAGAATTCACCCGGCTCTTTTCCTTCCAGCAACATGTTCGCGGCAAGAACGGGCATGTTGGATCGCTGCAATGCCTGTTGGAAGCAATCCATGCCCCAATCGAACTCATGATTGCCAACAACCCACGCGTCGTAATTCAGATGATTCAGAAGATCGATCATCAAGGCGCCCTTATTTCGGAGACTTACGTCGGTGCCTTGGTAGACGTCGCCGATATCGATCAAAATTGAGTTGGGATTTTCGCGCTGCCACTTTTTGATTTGGGACGCGCAACGTGCCAGGCCGCCGCAGTCTGTAGTTCCGTCGTAGTTGTGCGTCGGAAGGATGTGACCATGCAAATCGGTCGTATGCAGAATCGAAACACAAACCGCGTCCGGGTTGAGCGCAGCAGCAGCGCTTGCGAGCGTCGGGACCGCGCCGATCAGTCCTGCCCGGCCAACCAGTTTCAGGAAATCGCGGCGATCCCAAACTTTGTCCTGTAAGAGCATCGCAGCAAAAATTCGTTCTTAGCCGAAGGCTAGATAACAATAAATCCGCGCTTCAAGCAAAAACCGCTGTGCGCCCCAGCAATGATCATTATCGCCGTTCCAAATGCGCGCTCGAGAAGTAAGGCCAGCGGGGATCACTTCACTGCACGTTTGGGCAAATTGCGTTTTCGCGTTCGCGCCAAACGTTCCGAATCAAACGTTCTGGCGTAGGGCCGCACGTGGGCAAATAGCCCCGGTCGTAGCCAATCCGATATGCTTTGGATCAAGAAAGGGTCGCCGGTTAGTTGCAGCTGACCGGTCTTCTTCGCCGCCCGAATTTCGATGTCACCAGCCCAGATGTGAGCCATCGTTCGCAGGTCGGTGGTTAGGTGCACATCCACATCTTTGCCTGGATTGTCTACGCACAACTCACGGGTTCCATTTTCAAGGACGATCCACCAGTGGCCAAACTTTGGAAGACCGCGGAAAAGAAACTTAATGACGGTTCGTCCACCCGGGAGCTGGCTGGCATCGATGCGGCGATGCAGATCGTACATGAGCAATTCCACGTCGAGTTCATCATCGTTCATCTGACCACGCGCCCATCGCATTCCCCACTTGCCAAGAGCGAAGATGATTGGCTTGAGTTCTTTGGCTGCTGGCGTCGGTTGATATTCTGTGCGGCGTTGACCAGTCGCCGTTTTTCGAACGACAAGGCCGCATTCCTGCAGCTGGTTCAGGCGTTTGGTCAGCAAAGTTGGAGAAATTTGCGACAAAGCACGTTGAAAATCCTTAAAGCGAGTGGTCCCGAGCAACAGCTCGCGAATGATGAGAATCGTCCAGCGTTCCCCCAGCACTTCGGCAGCTTTGGATACAGGACAGAATTGACCGTAGCGAATGCTCATGGGCGCCAGAGCGTTACTACATACAAAGTAGTTGGTTACTACATTCTGCGTCGTGGACAGGGAGCGCGTGAGCCCCATATCATATTGCTTTGAACAGGACGAAAGTCCAACCGAATCAAACCTGCTGCTGCCTGATATGCTCAACGAAAATTCTATTACCGATTTCAAAGCAAACCTTCGTGGACGGCTGATCGAACCGAGCGACCAAGATTACGATCAAGCGCGCGCGGTCTACAATGGAATGATTCACAAAAAGCCGCGACTGATTGCCCGTTGTGCGGACGTCGCGGACGTCATCAATTCGGTGAACTTCGCGAGAGAGAACAACCTTCTTGTCGCCATCCGGGGTGGTGGACATAACGCCGGAGGCCTGGGCATTTGCGACGATGGATTGGTCATCGATTTAAGCCCGATAAAATATACGCGGGTGGATCCCGCGGCGAGCACCGTCACTGTCGGAGGCGGATGCACCTGGGGCGATGTCGATCACGCCACGCATGCGTTCGGGATGGCAACACCAAGTGGGATCATTTCTACGACCGGCGTTGGCGGCTTGACTCTCGGCGGCGGGATTGGACATCTCACCCGCAAATGCGGATTGAGCATCGATAACCTGCTCTCGGCCGATGTTGTTCTGGCCAACGGCAAATTTGTTAAAGCGAGCGCCGATGAGAATTCAGACCTGTTTTGGGCGCTCCGCGGCGGCGGCGGAAACTTTGGCGTGGTCACCGCATTCACGTTCAAGCTGCATCCGATCGACACGATTTATGGCGGCCCGATGTTCTACGAGTTAAGCGAAACCGCCGACGTAATGAAATGGTATCGAGACTTCATCCCGGCCGCTGCCGATGATCTAAACGGGTTCTTCGCTTTTCTCACAGTCCCGCCGGTCGCACCTTTCCCGGAACATCTGCAGATGAAAAAAATGTGCGGCATCATCTGGGCATACACCGGACCGCAGGCGAAAGCAGAGGAGACATTCAAGCCAATTCGGGATTTTAAAAAGGCTGCGCTCGATTTTGCAGGTCCTCTGCCACATCCCGCATTACAGACCATGTTCGACGCGCTTTATCCTCCCGGCTTGCAGTGGTACTGGCGCGCCGATTTTGTGAACAAACTAAGCGATGATACGATTACGCAGCACATCCGATTCGGTGAACAGCTTCCGTCCATGCATTCCACCATGCATATGTATCCGATCGATGGAGCCGCGGCACGCGTAGGCAAAACGGACACTGCGTGGAACTATCGCGATGCCAAATGGGCGCAGGTGATGGTCGGTGTTGATCCCGATCCTGCGAACAACGAAAAAATTATTTCCTGGACCAAGAGTTATTACGATGCGGTCCATCCCTATTCCGCCGGCGGAGCATACGTGAACTTCTTGATGGGCGACGAAGGCGAAGAACGCGTAAAAAAAACATACGGCGATAATTATGAGCGCCTGGTCGCGATCAAAAAGAAATACGACCCCACGAATTTCTTTCGTGTGAACCAGAACATTAAACCGCCTGGGAAATAATCTGCGAACGTGGCGACTCTTGATTTTGGGTTTCGCGTGTCCTGGACTATCCAAGACGTAACATCGCTTCCATAGTGGCAGGCGTGTCGCCTGCAGGGATCCCCGTCGTTGCAGCGGGCGCGGCTGCCTCTACAGTGAGACCCACTAGAAATCCCATGACTGCTGATGAACTAAGATCATTGCAGGCGCCGCTAAAGACGAAATACCGCGAGAATCCTGACACGGCATTGGTCACGCTTCGTGCGGAAGGACGGCTGGGGCCAAATGTCACCTGCAAAATTGAAAGCGGAAAGGGACATGTTGAGGCAGGACTTCACCCCGCGACCGGAGGCGACGGACGCAGTGCCTGTTCGGCTGAAGCGTTACTCGAAGCGCTGGTAGGATGTGCCGGTGTCACTTTGAACGCTGTGGCTACTGCCCTGAATATTCCATTGCGCACCGCGAAGATCCGGGCAGAAGGCGATCTCGATTTCCGTGGAACCCTCGGTGTCTCCAAAGACGTCGCCGTTGGGTTCAAACAAATCCGCCTGAATTTCGACATCGATACCGACGCCACCGAGGAACAAATTGCCACGCTTGTTCGTTTGGCAGAACGCTACTGCGTGGTCTATCAAACGCTAAGTCAACGCAATGCGATCGACGTTTCGCATCGCGTAATATCGCGCTAAGATCTCCCGCTATGCCGTTATACATGGACATTCATACTCTCGCAGAGGGAACCACCATGGAAGACATCGCCAGGGCTCACGAGAAGGACATGGCAACGCAGCGAAAATATGGAGTCGAGTACAGCAAATACTGGGTAAACGAGAGCGGAAAGAAACTCTTTTGTCTGTGCCACGCACCTAACGCTGAAGCCGCAGAGTGTGTGCACCGTGAAGCGCACGGACTCATGCCGGAAAAGATTATCGAAATCGAACCGGAAGTCGCGGAAGGATTTCTTGGTACCGGCGAAACGAATGATGTGGGCGCGGTTCTATTGCCGGGTGCAGGAGACACACGTGATCCGGGGATACGGACTGTTCTTTTCACGGACGTTGTTAATTCGACCACATTGACCCAATCGCTCGGCGATGAGGTAGCACTGGCGATGCTTGGTGTGCACGACACCATTGTGCGGGACGCCTTGTCCGGTCTTGGCGGGCGCGAAATCAAGCACACCGGCGACGGCATCATGGCGTCGTTTATTTCAGCAGCCAACGCAGTCCGATGCGCTATTCAGATTCAACGCGAGCTGGACAAGTATGCGAAAACAAACCCGAACGGCTTGCTCAAGGTCCGGGTCGGCGCCGCGGCAGGGGAACCTGTCGAACAAGATAACGATCTCTTTGGCTCGACGGTTCAGCTGGCTTCAAGGCTGTGCACACACGCCCAGCCTGAACAAATCCTGGTCTCCAACGCGATCGCTGAGCTATGCCTCGGCAAAGGCCTGGTCTTCGAAGATCTCGGCGAAGTCGCTCTAAAAGGTTTCAGCTCCCCGGTCCGCGCGCACGCCGCTGCATGGAAACAGTGACCGAAGAATTGTTCCTGATCTCTTTTGGACACTTACTAATTCCGGTATCGATGCGTAAATGCCTGCGCGGTATGCTGTCCAGCCCCTTATTCGAGCTGGTTGGTGATAGCGTCGTAAGATAAGTGAATCCAAATAGAGCGTTGAACGCGTCCCACGGTGAAATCACTCACCATGCATAGATTCAAGATTGTCTGTATTTGTTCTCTCGCGTTATTCGGAGGTTTGTATGCACCAGCCGCCGCTGTCGCCCAAAATGAAACCGCGCCTGCCGCGCAGCCTTCTGACCGGGCAGCCGCAGCTCAACAGTCGAAGCCTGGTCCGGAGCTCGAAAAATTGAACTATTACGTCGGTACCTGGAAGGGCGAGGGAGAGACAGAGGGCGGACCATTTGGGCCTGCGGGCAAACTTTCGAGCTCGATAAGCTGTGAAAAGTTCGCGGGAGGTTTTCAGGTGGTGTGTCGGGGTGAGGAGAGAGGCCCCACGGGGAAGCGAACCTTCCTGAACATCCTCGCCTACGACGAGAAAGCCAAAGCCTACACGGAGTACGGCATCAGCAGCTTTGGGGAGAGCGAATATACCACAGGTGGTTCCATCGTCGGAAACAAACGGACCTTCGTAAAAGATTTAGATACCGGCGTGCAAGGAAAACGCATCAAGCTCAGGTACACCGAGGTGCAGGTGTCGCCGACATTGTACACATACAAGGCCGAAGCATCGAAGGACGGTCAGGAATGGACGCTGATCGCAGAGGGCAAGATTACGAAAGTCGGTTAACCCTTGGGCCCGAGGGGTAGTCGCTCCTTTGATGAGCAACGAGAGCTCTGTCTCGGATGTTCCATTACAATTAAGAGGCACCTGGTTATGGAATTCAATCCAAGCAATCGTGTTGTTAAACTCTGTCTTCAAGGCATGAGCATGGAAGAAAAAGGCAAACCTGAAGAAGCAGGTAAACGGTTTCTTCAGGCCTGGAACGAAGCGACAAACGACTTTGAACGCTTTATCTCAGCTCATTATGTAGCGCGGCATCAAAAAGATGCTTCTGATAGATTACAATGGCTGGAAACGGCTTTGCAGTCTGCATTAAAAACAAATAACGAAGCTGTTAAGAGTGCTTTCCCTTCTCTGTATGCAAAGATCGCGAAATGCCATGAGGACTTAAATGACGCCGACAAGGCGAAAAAGAATTATGAATTAGCAACTCTGTTTCAGGGCAAACCGTCTGACAAAGGTCCCTTTTATCATGGAACGAAAGCAGATTTGCAGGTTGGCGATTTGCTGACGGCAGGGGGCGCTTCCAATTACAAACCTCAACTGACAATGAATCACATTTATTTCACTGCCCTTGCTAACGGGGCAGGACTAGCTGCGGCATTAGCAAACGGTGATGGCCGTGAACGTGTTTATATCGTTGAGCCGACAGGGGATTTTGAAAATGACCCGAATGTTACGGACAAAAAATTTCCGGGAAATCTGACACGCTCATATCGCTCGGAAGCTCCACTGAGAATCGTTGGCGAGTTGCCAGATTGGGCGAGACAAACCCCTGAGCAACTCCAGGAATGGCGCGAAAAGTTAGCGAATAACACAGGACGAATTATTAATTGATCGTGAGATGCCATAAGAGGTGAACATGAGACAACG
>DASREH010000044.1:0-14799 GCA_035652195.1 Candidatus Udaeobacter sp.
CGTTTTCATGTTCACTCGAACATATATGGTGGGAAAACGGTGTCTAGGATAAAAACACGCCACGAACCGCGCTTTCGCACCTCCGGGCTGACTTACCGGGGTGGGATGCGTTTTCCTATGATTCTAGGGATTCGCGGATTCGGCTCGTGGTTTGTCTCGTGAAAAATCACTTCCCGCAGTTCGCGCATGTCCATTAGCTGGCCGCATTTTGGGCAACGGTAGAAATGGCTGTTCCAGCTTGCTCGCTCTGAGCGTTTCATTTCTCACCAAAGCTTCCAGTTCCAGAAAACCCGTCAACAATTCATCTGCGCGCACAACGAACCGCTTTCCATCGTCGCGATGCGCGTCAACAACCCAGGTTGTCTGCCCGTCACAATTCAGAGTTGAAACCCAGCCCAAGCTCCAACCGGCTTTTCTGAGATTGTCAGCGATGATTTCCCAATACTTCATCCAAGTTCAAGTTGACGATAAATTGCCGCCTGTAGTTCCAAAAATGCGGTTAGTCTTTCGCCCGCCAGAACTGTAAACCGCCAACCATCGCGAGAGTATCCGTCTGCAGTAAAAATTGCGCGGCCAGTTGAATCGGTTTCAGATGAGCAGCCCCAACTAAATCCGGCTTGGCTTAGCTTTTCCGCTATGGCTTCCCAATCCATGGAAACCCTATTCTATCTCGAAATCACATGTCACCGGCCAATGATCGGAAACGTCGGTCGGCGTAGCGAACGCTTTCGCGGCTTTGAAATTCTTTTCGAATAAATAATCGAACGTCGCATCCGGGTATCCGTGATTTGCAGGATGTGTTACTCGCTGCGAAAGCGGGAGTCCTTCAAAGGAATTTCGAAACCCCTGGCTCATTAGAAAGCTCAGCGTTTTCTCAGATGCGAACATCGCTTGGTCCTGGTTCGTATTAAAATCCCCTCCAACGATCAGGCGAGTTATCGTCGGGATTTTCGCTCCAATCATGTCCCGCACATGCAGCATCAATTGATCAACGGCTACTTCGCGTTTTCGAATGTTCTTAGCGGTCGCAGCTTGTCTGTCTCCGCCCGTAACCAAATTGCTCTTCAAATGCAGAGAGTAGACGCCGATGTCTGCGTTTTGAATCTTGAACCATGCAAACGCAAAGCCTCTAGGTGGGTCGATTCCTTCGACCGATTTCCATTGTTCCGCCCAAGCCGCCTGTGCTGGGAATCTCGAGAGAATCGCGACCTGTTGTCTGCCGACGCCACTTTGAAAAGGCTCCTTGAACGCTGAGCAAATTTCGACGTGATAGGACCCAAGTTCGATGGCATCCCCGAGCCGGCTACATGCATCGTAGTCACGTACTTCTTGGAGCAACAAGATGTCAGGGTGAAGCCGCTTCAAAACGCTAGCAGCATCCGTAATTCTATGATTTTGCTCCTCGGGAGACGTGTCATGGGACGAACCATTCGGGAACCATTCTAGGTTCCAAGTCGTACATCTGACCGTCGGAGCAGTGCTAGCTGCACTAAGCTGGCTTGCCAGCATCGCAACAACAACCGCGGCGAACCAGCGAGTCAATTTCAGTCTAGACATTCGGACTCACTTTTACCTAATCTCCCGCCGCTATGAAAACAAAAACAATTGTTGCGACGGCTCAATGAGTCCGGTCCCAAGCATCCCGTTCGGCGTCAGTCATCCGACCTTCATCGGATTGTTTATTTTGATCGGCCTATTAGCGGGCCTCAAAATTGTGGTCGACAAGTGGACCTTCGATAAACGGCGCGAGAAACGCCGCACCTATTACCGCGATACTTACCTCAGCTCAGACGATTGGAAGCGCAAACGGGCATTAGTTTTGAAGCGCGACAGCTACCGTTGTGTCCATTGCGGCGGCCGCGCCACGCAGGTGCACCATAAAAAGTATGCCCGCCGGAACATCGGTAAAGAGCCAATCGAATGGCTTGTGTCCGTGTGCAAGTCTTGTCACGAGCAGCAGCATCAGCGCGCATAGAGAATACTTATAGCTACGAGAGGTTTGCGTGCGCGTGCATGAAGAGCAAGCTGAGGGCCTTGCCAGGCGGGTTTAAAGGTGCAAATCACTCGTGAAAAATATCCGAGACTCTGCACCGCAGTCGATTCATGATATGCTCAAGCGTATCGATTGTGACATTCTGATCCATCATTTCTATACGCTGAAGCGTGGAATCTGACAGACCGATTTTGCGAGCGAATTGCTGGAACGTCTGACTACCACGTCGCCTTCTGAGGAATTCAGCCAACTGTTTGCGGAGCTTGTAGCGCACGTTCACAGGGTGCGCCGGTCTGCATCCCGCATGTGGGATAATAAGTGTTTACATCGGCCTCGTTTTTGGCGATAATTATGACATAGATCGACCCCCCGAAATGTCTGCTCCTAAATCAAGCTCACCAGCGGTAGCTACCTACGTGGAAAGCGATGGTGGTGTAGCTCTGGAATCTTCACCCAGCGCTAGGCTCTTGTTTAGCGCCCTGCTTTATCACGGCCCGGGATTCGAAGAGCAAGTCCAGTACTTCGGTGGCTCCAGCAAGTGCGGCGGCTACGATGTCCTTTGGTGTCACAGTGACTGGCTAGACGATACAGATACGTCTGCAGCTGCATGGTTACCAAAAGGCATTCTAACTGGACGTGCGCTATGGGAAGCCCTTCTCGCGGGATATTGGAATGCTGAGAAAACGGCTTATGAATCCGATGCGCCAAACTTCAACGAGATCACTCAAGATGGACAGAGTGCCCTTTCTTCTGACGAAGTGTGGGAAATAGTGGAGCGAATCTGGCCTTCTAAACAGATTAGCACATAGTCTGTGGCGATCGCGGATCTCATCTCACAGGCATTCGTGATCGGAGTTGGCACGCTCGAGGGTGCCACCGCGTCTTCAATGTTCCGATGAATAGCAGATTTGTCTCGCCTATTTTGGCCATTCTGTCGTTGTCGCTTTCAGCGTGCGAAAAGAAAACATTCTCGATCGTGACAGAACAGGCGTCCAACAAGTCTGGCGTTTTCACGGCGAAGAGTTCTTCGGGACTCATTCTTGCGACACCTATTTCTGCGGCAGCTATCGTGGCGAGCAATCCTGAGCTACCAAGCGAATCTCCTTCATCTACAACCCCACTAAAGCGGCTAACCTTGGTTCAGATCGCCGCAAAGATTAGCCCCAGTGTCGTAACACTCACAGCTTACAACTCAGAAGGGGAGAAGCTAAAAACAGGCACAGGCTTTTTCGTGCATCAATCAGGCATAATTGCCACAAACTGGCACGTAATCAGCGGAGCAAACAAGGTCACCGCGACAACATCGACTGGTGAAGTGTTACAAATTCCTATCGTTGGGCATTATGACTCGAAGCTGGACCTGGCTGTATGCTCCGTCGGCAAAAGCGAGCAGCGCAAGTTTCCTTCATTCACGATATACCGAAAGCAATTGCCTCCGATGGGCACCAGTATAGCTGTTCTCGGGAATCCGGAGGGCTTTGAGCAAAGTCTATCAGAAGGCGTTGTGTCCGCGGTCCGCCACGATGACGCGGGCACGTTGATTCAGATAACTGCGCCGATTTCCCCAGGTTCAAGCGGCTCTCCCGTGGTAGACAACACAGGCTCTCTCGTAGGAGTTGCCGGAGCAACATGGCGCGAAGGCCAAAATCTTAATTTTGCTCGCAGCGCTCTCGATTTAGCGTCGATCTGGCACGACCTACGACCACAAACATTTGCCGAAGTCGCGACTGACCGATTCAAGGCATTTTCGACCTCCGAGCCTGCGGAGGAGGTTTTGCGAGTATTCAAGACGAATAACCTGCGCGAAAAAATTCGCGTGGCGTTTGTGCTCCGTGAGGCTTTTCCTGATGTGGCGACCTCATATATATTCACTGGAGGAGCGCTTAGTGAGCTAAAGGATTATCAACACGCAATCGCGGAGCTTGAACAGGCGCGTCTCTTATCCCCTGAAGACCCGATTACCTGGCAGGGTCTAGGGGAAGTTTATGGAAAGCTAGGACAAACGCACCGAAGTCAAGAGTGCCTTAGGCGTGCTAAGCAGCTTCGCGACTCCGAGGCCAGGATGTCCAAGTCGTCTGGTGCAACAGCTGGTCAAGCTCGGGCTCGGCAACGCCATGAACCAGCCGCGCCAAGCTGGACGCCAAGCCTTTTTCCACCCTTGCCAAAATCTAGCCCACGTCCGTTCTCAAGTTTGTTCCCACCCCTACCTGCAGCACCAGATCGGTAATCTCGGGTTGCCCTGAAACACTGATTTCACCGCTCCAAAATTTGTCGGTTCGCAGGCTAGAACACCAATAAATTTTCCTACCCCCAGGTGGTAAGCCTTAAAATATAAGCCTTCCACACGAGGCATTTTCGCGGCTTTAGGCCTGACCACCTTCCGCGGGGTGCTACCCCCTTTGTTTTTTCCGAACATCTAGGCCAAAAAAGGCTTATATGTTACCACGCTCCTTTGTCACGACAGCCTTACGCGAAAGCAGGCCGTGGGGCAGTTCGCAGCGCTGAGCCCGGCCGACCAAACGCTAATGGCAACACCAAAGAAAGTCATTACAGTCCAACGTATTTGCCGTGTGAGGCTTGTATTGCTAACACGCAAGAACAGCTTCTGTTTAGGGGGCCCGTTCGTTAGGCGTGTGCACGAGAATGAGATTCGTTACCTTCCCTTTTGCCTTTTGCGGTCTTTCACCCACATTGCCCGCAAGTCAGGCTGCTGAGCTCTTGCAATCTTCACGGCTTCTCGGCAGGCGTCTATCCGAGTAGGTAGGTCAGGCAAATCGATTTGTAATTCTGGGTGAGACGCAATTAGATTCTCAAGATGAGCCAGGGAACGTGAATCTGAAGCATTGGCCTGAGTAGCCGCGACGAAAAGCTCAGCGGCTTCCTCAAAATTCCCCTTCGCTTCAAATGCGAGTCCGAGATTCTTGTAGGCGTTCGGGAGCCTGGGATTGATTTCGATGGCGCGACGCAGATAGGCAATGGCACCACCATAATCCGCGAGTTGGTGTAATGAGTAGCCAAGATTGTTGTGGATGAAATACCAAGTCTTGTTCTGGCACGGCTCCAATGCCAAAGCCTGACGGTAGAATCCAACGGCTCCCTGATAATCTCCGATCTTTTCCATGAAACCACCCAACGCCAGGTAATACGCTCCATGTTCCTCGGGATCATCCGAGAGCGCGATCAGCCGTTCGACACAGCGGAATGCCTTGTCATGGAGTTTTGCCTGCGAATAAAGTTTTGCGAGGTTGATTAGCGATTGCACACACTTTCCGTCTTTCTCCTGAAGCTGCTTAAGACAGCGCTCTTCAACCTCGTCAAAGGTAAGCGCTTCGCCTTGAGGTATGTCCGGCACGGAAAAGCGGAAGTCTAGATTTGAATCCATAGGTTTAATGATTTTCAGTGGTAGTATGGTTCATTATGTTATGTCGACTATTGAGGGAGAACTAACACTCGCCATTGAAAAAAAAATATAATAAAATAACGGTTTACTATTTGCGTTTACTATCTGTGTTTAAGTATTTGTGTTTAAGTATCTGGTATAGGTGGGACGTGGTCATCCAATGAAAGAGACGAAATCGTCCGTTCCAACGGTTTAGCTCGTCCGTTGTGATGGATAATTCTCTCCGACCCTTTTCTGCTGGCAATTGGCAATTCTGGCTCATCAACCAAGGCATACCAATTGGTGCGATCATAGCGCTTCTTGTTGAAGTTGTCCTTTAAGATTGCGCCCTGCTTCTGAAGGCTTGCCAGTGCACGCTTTATCTGCGACTCCGACAGGTAAGGAAAAAGTTCGCCAAATGCCCTGTGGGAGTTGTAAGTCCACGTCCTTTCCTTGTAAAAGTGTTTCCCGTTGGCTTTGTTCTTGGCTATCCAATACTTTAGGTTGTAAAGCAGGATAGCCTCCGTGACTCCATATTTTTTGGCATCACTCACCTTAAAGTGGTGCTCGAAGCTTTCGCGCAACAGTTGCAATATATCGTCTGGTCTCTTCATAACATGAAACGTTCTATTCTGTCGGCATTTTTGATTTCTGGCCGCGACTGATGTGCCGCATATTCGGAACCCGTCTGAATCGCATAGCCATCTCGTAATTTCCGTTCTTCGTTTTTAAAAGTCTTGGGATAGCACACATATCGAAATCAAGTGTTATGTCCTAGGACGAATCCGTCTTAATTCGTGTCTTTAAAAGATCATAATACCGTTTGTTCCTCGCCTTCCGCGTTTCGCCCTGGCATTTCAGGCACTTCCTTTGACCTGACTCTAGAAAGTTCTCACACCCAGGGCATCTTTTTCGGCGCTTTTTTCTGTCAGATTTCAGCTCGTAGTCATATACAAAGTCACCATCCGGGGAGCGTATGATCTTCCAAATCACTTTTTCATTTGGATAGTGCTCGACCTCCCCGACAACGTTATAGTTCTTTCCCGTGCTAGGCGGCGGATATGTAACGATGCGACTCGATTGACGGGCGGTGCCCAGGCTCTTGTTGGAGCGCAGCGTCACAGTCGGTTTTAACATTATCATTGCTGCCAGCCCCCCAGAAATCGTTCCAGCTCCGAAATGGGAATCAACATGTGGCGCAGTGCGCGGTTAGGTTTGATAAGTCCCCGTTTAATCAATCTTCGAATAGAGTTGCTCGACACGCCTAAGTAGTTTGCGGCTTGTTTTAGCTTGAGAGCCCGTGGGTTTACTGCTGAGCAGTTGGGATTAAGTTCCATAATATAAAATGCCCCGCTGACGGGACCCCCCACAACGGAAATTTGCAGCACTTGCAATGAACGAAACTGTTAAGACCAGGCACCCACTTAAGTGTTCCGGCGTGTTGTTTAATGGAAGTCGCCTTAAATAGCCTTACCAGAGACGTATCGCTACTTAGTCACTGTCCGATTCTTAAGCCTTATGAAGTGGCGACGGACCGCTTAGTCTTACCACTAAGCAGTAGGTTCCCCTTCCCCTAACGTAATATAGCAGGGAAAGCCAGTCTCACAACGGAAATCTCAAAGGACTAAAGCCTGTTCTGTGACTCCAAGTCTTACTGTCACGGAGATTGTAGGTAACAAAAGGCTGACTATAGCCTTAATGTTTCCAGTGGGGGATCGAGTGGCGAAGTGTTATGCCGTCCCGTTTATAGCGAACTCGACCACGTTCTCTGGCTCTTCACAACTCATCAACTGCGCCATACGCTGGGAGTGCTCTGGCCTTACGTGTGAGTAAGTATCGAGGATCAATTTTCCTCCATCGCGATGTCCCTGCCAATCCGCAATTACCTTAACATCAACACCGCGCTCGATGGCGCGAGTGATAAACATTCGACGCAACGAACGTTGGTTAAACGGGGGAAACCCCATACGCTTACAGGCGTTTGTTAAGGCATGTTTCGCGTTGGCGATCTTGAAGATTTTGTCCCGATTGGCCTTTCCCTCACAAAGCCTCTCCAGTAATGGTCGCAGTTGCGGGAAGATCGGGATCGCAAACCCCTGGGATGTCTTGTGCCTAAACGTAATGATCCGCGCTGCGTCGAAATCGACATCCGCCCGTGTGAGCGAACCTGCTTCTGCCTGGCCGAGTCCGGCCAGACCAAGAAATTCCAGAAAGTCCGCGCTGTCTTGGGCATCGGCGTTGAATACCTGGGCACGGACATCAGCTATAATCGCATTGAATTGTTCCCATGTTGGAGTTAGCCGGATTGGTTTCTCGCGCTTGATGTATTTCAAATGTGCGGCCGGTGATTCTAAAATCATTTTGTCACGCTGCGCCAACGCGAACACTTCTTTGAGTATCTGAACATGGGCGTTACGCGATGACGCACCAAAACCATTTGGTGATTTCTGCGCACAGCGCGCCAGCCACTTATCACACTCACTTGGCTTGATCTTCGCCACTTGAACAACATTACCAGCCGGCCAGTGCTCTTTGATTCTGGCGGCGACGTAGTTCTTTTGGTCAAGCGTTTTGGGCTTGAAATCTTGGACGGTTTCAAGCCATTGGTCGCATAATTCAGCGAGCGTGATCTTGTTCTTGGATCGGTCAATCTGTGATTGCTGCTCTTTGCGCTTTTTAAGCTCGCGCTCAGCAAGCTTGCGATCCGTCGTGTTCAGGCTTTGTCGGATTTCCTTGCCGTCCACCTTGAACCGCGCATAATAAACGTCGTTTGAATAACGATAGAGACATTCTCCGACTTTCCGAAATGTCCCCTTGTTTGAACTGTGTACTTCCATACCTATACAGTACACGCGTACAAAAGGGGTGTACAACGGAAATTTTAGAGAAAGTTGAAATCGGCCTATTTTCATAGGTAAGACGGGCTGTGGCTCAGCTTGGTAGAGCGCCTGGTTCGGGACCAGGAGGCCGTGGGTTCAAATCCCACCAGCCCGACGGGAATCATCACTGCTGCAAAAATGTTTTACTGTTACGTGCTGCGCAGCCGGAAAACGCGACGGCGGTATGTCGGTTCTTGCGAGGATTTAACAGAACGAATTCGTCGCCACAACGCTGGCCAATCCACGGCCACGAAGGACGGAGTGCCGTGGGAGCTGGGCTACAGCGAAAGCTTTGTCACTCGCGCCGAAGCGGTGCAGCGGGAACGATACTACAAAACGGGACGCGGCAGGGGCGAGCTCGATCAACGATCGTCGAGCGGTCGCCGCGGCGACAAGCCGTGGGTTCAAATCCCACCAGCCCGATAAATTGAACCGCGCGCTCGCACGACGTGTAGCCGTCCTTGTGCCCAGCACCCACATCAAATAGAAAGTATTTAGAGCAGACACCGTTATGATCATTGTTGCCCAGACTGCTTTCCCTTCTGCGCACTTCTCTGTCGCCATTGCTGGCGCATTGATTGGCGTAGTCATTCTGCTGTTCGGTCGAAAGCTGTTCTGGTTATGCGTCGCAGCGGTGGGATTTGCCGCCGGTGTTGAAATTGCTCCGTACCTCGTTCAACAACCATCGACTGTCCTGGCGTTAACTGTTGCGCTGATTCTTGGCCTGCTGGGGGCGTTGCTTGCGCTTTTCCTTCAGAAAATAGCGATCGCTGTTCTCGGTTTTCTTGCCGGCGGTAAACTTGCCGGCGCGATCGCCGCTGCTTTCTTTGTCCAATACGCCCAGCATTCCGCGATTATCTTCGTGATCGGAGGAATTATTGGCGCGATTCTTTTGCTCGTTTTATTTGATTGGGCCTTGATCGTGGTCTCCTCGCTGATTGGCGCTCACCTGATTCAAAGCGCCATCGTGCTTCCGCCGTCCGGATCAACTATTTTGTTCATCGGTCTCGTCGTGGTGGGCATCATTGCGCAGGCATCCTGGTTGCGGAGAAGCCAGGCATAGAAGCGCATTTTTGCTGACAAACGAAAACCGGTTCGCAAGAATCGCTCATGAACTCTGAACAAACTGGATTACGCGTCGCCAGCATTTTTTTCGGTCTCTTTGCAATTGCGCACGTGATACGCCTGGTCAATCAGACACCAGTGCAGGTGGGCAATCATCAGATCCCAATGGGCGCAAGCTGGGTGGCTCTCATCATTGCAGCGATCCTTTGCATCTGGTTCTGGAGGCTGGCTTCGCCACGTTGAACCGTTAAAGCGTTCAATCGTTGAATCGGAAATCCGATGTAACGTTGTAACGATTTCACTAATCACGTCAGCGATTCATTGCCTGGTCGCGTCTCGACCCATTCCCTCGGCACATCAACGTAGGACTGATTCAATTCGGCCACCGACGCACAGCCCAGCAGTTTAAGTGTCCGAATCAAATCAGCGCGCAAGACCTCGATTGCTCGCGCAACGCCAGCGCGGCCAGCTGCTCCCAGGCCATAAGCGTAAGCGCGGCCAGCCAGCACCGCGCGAGCGCCAAGGCAGATCGCCTTAGCTATGTCGCTGCCTCGGCGAATGCCGCCATCGAGCAGCACCTCAACTTGATTCCCAACGCTTGCCACGACTTCGGGCAAAATTCGCAGAGTGGCCGCAACGCCGTCAAGTTGGCGGCCGCCGTGATTGGAAACGACTAATGCCTTTGCTCCCAAATCCACGGCGCGACGAGCATCATCTGCCGTATGTATTCCTTTAATGACGATTGGCCCACACCATGCCCGCTCAATCCACTTAAGATCATCCCAGGTTACAACTGCATCCTCGAGCGCGGCTGTGACGTCGGCGTACAACATCGGCCCCTTTCCTGGAATTACCACGTTTTGGAATTTCATTAGTCCGCCATCGGCCAGAAAGCGCATCAACCATCCAGGCTTTGCAAGCAACTGACTAACAAATGGCAGCTTCGACCCAAACGTCCCACCGAGAAGTTCCTTGACGCCATTTCGTAAATCACGCTCGCGCATCCCCGCTACCGGCGTATCAATTGTGACAACGAGTGCCGAAAAGCCAGCCCTCTTGGCTCGTTCGATTGCGCGTAACGCACAATCACGCCCGCCCACAAGATAAAGCTGGTACCAAACCGGTTGATTCGATACCGCCGCAACATCCTCCAGACGACACCCGGAAAGCGTCGAAAGCGCGTAGGCAATGCCAGCTGCGCCGGCGGCGCTCGCAGCTGCTTCCTCCCCGCGAGGATACATCAATCGGCTGCTCCCAACGGGCGCAAGAATCAAGGGCATGGATAAAGATCGGCCAAGCACACTCACGCCCAGATCGCACACGGGTGTGGCCACAGCGCAACGAGGCCGGAAGGTCACTTCCTCGAACGCGCGACAATTAGCGCGCAACGTTCGCTCGTCTTCCGCGCCGCCATCAATGTAATCGAATACGACTCGGGGAAGCTGGCGTTTAGCCAGGCGGCGCAAATCCTCCACGTTAAGTACGTACGGCGCGGCAACCGATCGTGCCTTGTCACGTTGAGCAGAGCGAAACATCCAGCTACTTCAACCGACTGCCGTGGCTGATTCAACTTGGAATTGCGCCTGCATCGATCTTGTCACCCCAATCGAAGGGTTACCCGAACTAGCTGGATTCTTTTCCCGCGCCTGCGGCATCAGAATGACAAGGCAAATGCGCGTCAATGCCGAAAGTGCCGCACGCCAGTGAAAATCATCGCCATGTTGCGCTCATTTGCAGCGGCGATCACTTCGTCGTCACGAACTGAACCGCCCGGTTG
Source organism: Candidatus Udaeobacter sp. (assembly GCA_035652195.1). Classification (GTDB taxonomy): domain Bacteria; phylum Verrucomicrobiota; class Verrucomicrobiia; order Chthoniobacterales; family UBA10450; genus Udaeobacter. The sequence continues at coordinate 11,094 of DASREH010000044.1, forward strand.
AATAGCGCACGTCGCGCCTGCTTCGGCAGCAGCGATTAAGCCGTCCGGGAATGGAAAAAAAGCATCGCTTGCGATCGCACTGCCTTTTAGTGAGAGCCCGGCCTCCTTCGCCTTCCAAATGGCAATGCGCGACGAATCGACTCGAGACATCTGACCCGCGCCGATACCGAGTGTGCGATCCGCTTTGGCATAAACAATCGCGTTGGATTTCACATGTTTCACCACTCGCCACCCGAACCCCATCGCTCTCAGCTCAGTTTTGGTCGGTCGCCTGTTCGTAACGACGTTGCGCATAGTTTCCTCTGAAACATCAGCATCCTGAACCAGAACGCCGCCGCAGACCGAACGGATATCAACGCCAGGCCGCGTATCTTTTGCCGACCTCATTAATTGAATTAAGCGGAGATTTTTCTTCTTCTGCAGGATGCTGCGCGCTTCCGGCTCAAATTCCGGGGCAATGATTACTTCGCTAAAAATCTCGCTGATCACTTTTGCCAGGGCTTCGGTCAACGGGCGGTTACAGATGATAATCCCGCCGAAGGGCGCCTGCTTGTCCGTGGCAAATGCCTTGTTCCACGCTTTGCAAAGGTCAGCGTCGGAGCCGACGCCACAGGGGTTCGTATGTTTTAATATGGCGACGGTTGGTTCCTCAAATTCAGCGATCAAATTTGTCGCCGCGCTAATGTCCAGGATATTGTTAAACGAGAGTTCTTTGCCATGAAGCTTCTCAAAACATTTGTCGAAGTCGCCGTAGAGCGCTGCGGTTTGATGGGGATTTTCTCCGTAGCGCAATCGCATGACCAGCGGCAACGAAAGTGAAAACGAGGCGTCGGTTGTTTGCTCCCTATTTAGAAAGTTGCCAATCGCGCGATCGTACTCGCCTGTCCGGATAAACGCCTTGATGGCCAGGCGTTCTCGCAGTTTGAGTGTCGTTTCTCCATTGTTATCGGCGATATTTTCGAGCACCGCATCGTAGTCTGCCGGATCCACGACCACTGTGACCGATTCATAATTTTTCGCAGCACTGCGAATCATCGAGGGACCGCCGATGTCGATGTTTTCAATCGCTTCGCTCAGAGTAACGTCTGGTTTGGCAATGGTCGCTTCGAACGGGTAAAGATTGACCACCACCATGTCGATCGGCTCAAAACCGCACTCACGCGCTTCGGCCTCGTGTTTCTCATTGCCACGTTTATACAGAAGACCTCCGTGCACGCGGGGATGCAGCGTTTTCACACGTCCTTCCAGCACCTCGGGAAACGCAGTGAAGCTGGAAATCTCACGAACCGGGATTTTTTCCTTCTTCAACAAATCCGCCGTTCCGCCCGTCGAGATAATATCCACGCCTTGCCGCTCCAGGGCCCGGGCGAATGCCGCGATACCAATTTTGTCGGAAACAGAAATAAGCGCGCGGGTAATCTTCATGCGGACGTGATTCGAAATTTGAGAATCGTTACATCGTTGTCGAGTTAGGAATCTCGATTCACGAGTAACGATGGTGCTTCAGCGATCAAGAATGACATTCCTGGCCGCCGGATAAAGCACCGGGCAACAGCCAATCGTTTCGCAAAATGCCTTGCTAAAATGGCTCAGGCTGGAATACCCGACTTCGGTCGCAGCCTCGGTTACGTTATAGCGTCCCGAACGCAACAACTCTGCAGCGCGTTCCATGCGCAGTTTGCGCAGGTATTGTGGAATCGTCATGCCCACTTCGCGTGAAAAAATTCTGCTCAGATAGAATGGACTGCAGCCTGCTTCCTGACCGATCATTTCCAGCGTGGGCGGATTGGCAAGATCACGAATCAATAGTTCTTTTGTGCGCTCCACGCGTTCACGTGCAACGCGCTTTTGACGCATGCAAAATAATTCGGGTTCTTTTGGCGCGAATAGAAAGTGCGCCATAAGCTCCAAGGCCTTGCCCTGATACCAGAGGATCTGCGCTGCTTTTGCGACCGGCGGTTCCGCCAAACTGGCGACCACGCTGCGTTGTTGCAGGGTCATTGGACGCGCCGGCGCAATCACGTTTTGCTCTCTGTCTCCAAAAATAATCCGGCGAATCTCCGGCTCGAGATCGGCTTCATTTCGCACAAACTGTTTTTGCAAATGTTCGCGCGAAAATTCCAGTGTTACGAACTGATGACGATCGTGCGCCATCCGCGAGGCCGGCAGGGGATCATCAGCGATGGCATAGTATCCGCAGTTGCCGGGAACATAATCGCTCCGCACCCCAGGCTCAGTCCCTACTGCGCCTCGACCGTCGAGATTTAAACAAAACTCCAAACTGTTTGGATGAAAGGTACGACCCCAATCGAAGGAACGCTGGGTATGGAAGTCATGCCACTCGACGGCAACTCCGATTTTGTCGACGTCGCCGTATAAAGGACGCCATCCATCTTTTACTTCACGCCAGGCATGTTGCTCGGCTGCGCAACCGGGATTCATCTCGCTTACTTACGAATGTTGACCGGAAGAATGCAAGGATGGTTTCTTTTCTTCCAACGCCGCACGGTCCCACTTGCCGAGCATGGAAGCTGCGTCGTAGGTACTTTGCGCAAAGTCGAGGAGAACGTCATCCGGCCTGTCGGCGTTGCGCACCGCGTCATAAGGCAAAATGAACTCACGCAATTTTGGTTCGTAGGACGCGGCCGCTGGTTGAATTTTCGCCTGCGCGAATCCTGGCGGTTCCGGGTACGCATAGGAATAGAATATCGGTGTCGGCGCTGCCACACTCCCTGGCCAGAAACCGAGACTGCTTACTTCCTGTGAATAGGCCTCGCGCGTGATGGCGTCTGGCAGATGCGGGATACCGCCAGGATGCCGTGGTGCCGGACGGCCTGAAAAGCGCGTGACGGCCAGATCAAAGCTGCCCCAGAAAAAATGCACCGGACTGCATTTGCCACAGAAGCGCGAGCGAAACTCCTTAAACACCCGATCGCTCTGCACGAGAACGCGCCAGAAGCGGTTGGCATACTCGCGATCATAAGAGCGATGCTCTTCGTCCTGATTAAAAGCGACGGGATTCTCTATTTCATTAGGCATGGTGTTGATGGTCACATGCAAGTCGAGTTCGTTCAGTGTTTTCATTACAGCCTGATAAAACTCGGCAACTGATTGTGGTTTCAGCGGGATCGTCCGCCGTTGGCCGTCGCTTTTATCGATGAGCAGTTGATGATCGATGAAATCAAACAGGATCTCGAAAGTGTACGGACCATATGGCATGGGCGATGTCGTTAGGCCGCGTGATGTGAGGTAAAGAGTGACGTGCCAGGAATGGTTCGTCCATGGACTGAGTGTCAGTCGAATCTTACCCACAATCTGCGTCCACATATGCAGAGTAATCGCGGTGTCTTTCCACTCCGCGAATGGTAAAGGCGGCCACTGGTCAGTTGAGTTGTTCACGTTAAACGTCGCTACCTCCGGTTGATGAAATCGGTAAACGAGCGTTTGACCCTATCAAACATATCGCGGGCCTGATCCTGTGTCCGGTGGAACGTATCCTTGATGCTCCGTTTCACTTCCTTAAATGGGCCGTTATCATCGTCTTCGTCATCGCCATCTTCGTTGTCGTAATCGTTTTGCACGTCCTCCATGGTGGCACCGGCAAACAATCCCTCGGTTCGCTTCACCGTTCCCCGCTCAGCTCCAATATGGAGCGTGCCGATAGGACGGGACGATCTGCTTAAAAGGGTTATGATCCAGGTCGGTT
>DASREH010000045.1:0-3033 GCA_035652195.1 Candidatus Udaeobacter sp.
ATAGATGCCGATTACTGCCTTCAATAGTCAAACTGACGGCCTGGATTCAACCCAGCGCAGTCGCGAACATTTCATCACCACCACTGATCTCGACGACGATCGTTTGTGGGTGCCATACGCCCAAGGTGTTTGGTTCCAACCTTGTTGCTTCAATGTTACCAGCGGAGGATTCACTCTTGTTTTAAAGGGACTCCCTGGTTCGATGGTGGGAACGCACTACCACGTGGGCACCGTTCACGGCTACACCATGCGGGGTTACTGGCGTTATCTTGAGCACGATTGGATCGCGAGACCGGGAACCTACATCTACGAACCGGCGGGCGAAGCGCATACGCTGGTGATCACGGACGATTCGCCTGGACCAATGATGGCGTTTTTCGTGGTCGAGGGGGGACTCATCTACCTGGATAAGCCGACCAACGGCGGTTTTGCGGCATATGAGGATGGGTTCACGCTGCTCGAATTGTGTCGAAAGCACTATCGCGAAGCGAAGCTCGATCTGAGAAAGTTGGACGCCCTTATTCGTTGAAGAAGTCTCTGCGCGGCTAATCAAATGGCAGTCCAAAACGTATTTGGACTTGTCCGCTGCATTCGAAACGGCTTGTAACTGACGAAAATGCGAGCGGTGCAACTCGGTCAACTTGGAAAACCATTGGAGCAAGCGGAGGTTGCGATTCCGAGCATCGGCGCCTCTGATGTTTTGATTCGAGTTGCGGCGTGCGGCATCTGCCACTCTGACGAACATTATCGGGCGGGTATTTCTCGAATCTGCCGGTTGCCGGTAACGCTCGGGCACGAAGTCGCGGGTTGGATCGAGAAAGTTGGTAGCGAAGTCACGCACGTCGCGCCCGGTGATCGGGTTTGCGTACATTATCTGGCGCACTGCGGGAGCTGTGAGTTCTGCACTCGCGGCCTCGAACAATTTTGTCATTCGGTGGAAATGATCGGGAAACATCGCGATGGCGGATACGCGGAGTTCATCAAAGTACCGGGGAGAAACGCATCCCTATTGCCCGATGAAATTTCGTTTGAAACCGGCGCCATCATGATGTGTTCGTCGGCAACCGCGCTTCATGCCTTGAACAAGGCCAGACTCAAGCCGGGTGAGACGATTGCAATTTTCGGTTTTGGTGGATTGGGATTCTCCGCGCTGCAACTGGCGCACGCTTTTGACTGTGGCCAAGCCTGCGTTGTTGACATCAATCCGGCGAAACTTGCTTCAGCAAAAATGCTTGGAGCTATCCCGATCGACGCAACAAAGGGCAATCCGGTCGAGCAAATTATGAATGCGACGACTGGAAAAGGTGTGCACGTCTCGCTCGAGCTGATTGGATCCGGGAAGACCATGCAGCAAGCAGTGCAATGTCTGGGCGCGCTCGGTCGTGCCGCGCTTGTCGGATTAACTTCGGAATCCTTGTCGATTTTTCCGTACACAGAATTGATTAACAAGGAGGTCGAGATCATCGGCGTCTCCGATCACCTCGCGGCTGAACTTCCTGCGCTAATCGAGTTTGCTCGCAGCGGAAAACTAGGTTTCCCGACTGACGCTTTCCGATTCGTTGATCTCGATGCGGAGCAAATCAACGCGTCACTCAACGCATTGCAGAATTCGATTGATCACGTGAGAACGGTAATCAAAGTTGCCTCCGAATAGAAAGACTCATGTTGTTTGTATTGTAGCTATGAAACGGAATACGCGTTGTGAAGTACCGCTATTATATTTGTGATGTGTTCACCGAAACACGTTTCGGTGGGAACCAGTTGGCTGTATTGCCAGAGGCAACGGGACTTTCGACAGAGCAAATGCAGCAGATTACTCGGGAGTTCAATTTCTCCGAGAGTACGTTTGTATTTCCAGCAAAGACCGGTCACACACGACACGTTCGAATCTTCACACCGGCCAGAGAAATCCCGTTTGCCGGGCACCCCAACATTGGTACTGCGTTCGTGCTGGCAAACGCCGGGGAGTTCGGCGAGATCAAATCGTCGCTCACTGTCACTTTTGAGGAGGAGAGCGGTCTCGTCTCCATCGTCATCAATGAATCCGGTGGAAAAGTTGCATCGTGCGAGCTGACTGCGCCTCAATCGCTTTCGATTGGAAAAAATCTTCCTGTAGAGCTGGTGGCAACCGCGCTCTCCATTGATTCAAAGGATGTCCTGACAAAAACCCACGAGCCGCAGGTGGCGTCTGTTGGTCTTCCTTTTATTTTCATCGAGCTCAAGGATCGCGCCGCGTTGGAGCGCGCACGCATTAACATGAGCGGATTTGAAGCTCTGGCGGCGCAGGGCGTAATGCCGGACCTCTATTTTTACATTCGAAGTTCCGATGAATTTGATATTCGAGCGCGGATGTTCGCGCCGTTGAGCGGGGTCCCTGAAGATCCAGCTACTGGGAGCGCTAACTGTGCCTTGGCGGGTTTGCTTGCGCACTACAGTCCGGATTCCAATGGAAATTTCACCTGGCGAATCGCGCAGGGAGTCGAGATGGGGCGGCCGAGTACTTTAATTGCCCGTGCTGAAAAAAAGGATGGCGTTATCGCAGTGACTCGAATCGGAGGGGCGACTGTCCTGGTCAGCGAAGGGACCATTTATCTCGACTAAATTCGCGCGTTTCAGGACTGCAGAAGCGCCAGGTAAATAACGAATGCTCCGTCCCTCGATGACAATCAGTCTGCCTATTGCTGAACCGCGATGCACGTCGCGCCAGATTCAGCAAAGTCTTGCAAGATTTAGGAATTTGTGAACCGTCTCGACTGACATGCGTTTAATGCTCGTTCTTGTCTTCGCTTGCGCAGTTGTTTGCAGTGCCGAGGAGAACGCGACCGGTCGTTGGGAAGGCGAGGTTACTGTTCCCGACCGGGAATTCACAGTTGTTGTCGATCTCGAACAGGCGGACGGCTCATGGCGTGGATCGATTATCATTCCGAGCCTGAACACCAAGGGCGTGGCGCTCGCTGATATTGCGGTTAACGACTCCAGTCTGTCATTCGCGCTCAAAGGAGAACGCGGTCTCGATGCCACGTTTAAGGGGAA
>DASREH010000046.1:0-8743 GCA_035652195.1 Candidatus Udaeobacter sp.
TGTTGTATCCGGGCGAAAAGCCATTCCAGATTCCGCCACCACTGCCTTCCTGTTTAGCCCTACGGTCACGAGATCGTAGGCACGGCCATTTCCACGAGATGAAGCGAGTTCGGTCGCGACTGCGAAGGTGTCGAATGGTCCAACCAGATCGAGCGCAGTCAGGCCGTCGAAAATAAAAAAACCGACCCGCTTGCTCATCAAACTATCGTAACTCCATTCGATCTAGTGTCCACGCCGCCGCAACGCTACGAGTACTTGGCTCAACGTTGATGATGCATGCACGACTGACCCACCGATGCCCTGAAAGTCATTCAAGCACTAGGTTCGCGACGAAGGCTGCGACCAATGCCGCTCCTTCAAACCGGGCTCTTGACCTCCCTTTAGCTCTGTCAGGGCGCTTCAGCAATTCCACGCGTACGCGCGAGGACTCCCTTTTCACGGTCTTTTCTACCGTCTGACAAATTTTGTCTGCAAAACTGCGCAACTCTGCGCAATGCAATGCGAAAGCACAATTACGAATAACCTGGCGTCAGCAACGGTATGCAAAGCGGCGAAATACTGCGCAACTCGTTAGGTTTGAATTACAAATCAGCTGCTCTAACCAGCTGAGCTATGCCGGCGTTCCCTATATAAAAGCTGTTTTCAGCGAGTTAATCAAGAGTTCGTCATGACCTATTTCGCAGCCTGCTGCTAAAAAGGACCAAAATTGAGGGAATTCACCGGATCAATGTCCTATTACTTGTTAGGCCAAACCAGTTCTTTGCCGGTTAGCAGGTGCTGAAAATCCGGACGATTTCGGATCGGATCCCAGACTGGGTCGATCTTCAAACGAGCTATCGAAGCTACCGCGCCCGCCGGAATGGAGAGCAAATGCCGAAGCCTCTTAACGGCTTGCTCAGGTGCGCCCGCGCGCGCCTCGATTTGCGCAAGCCCGAACTGAAATGCTGGACCATCCACGGCATCTTTTTCGATGGGCACTAAATCCGCCGCCTGCCTGGAAAGCCGCAGCGCATCTGAATTGCGTCCAAGGGCAAGGTAAACCCAAGACAGCTCGGTCATAGCGAAATCGTCGTCCGGCCGCTCCCTCAGTCTGGCTTCGAGTAACGGCAGCGCTTCTTGCCCTGCGGATTTGGCTGTCTCGGGTTCTCCCGCCAGCACGCGAAGGGCGGCGCGCCCGACAAGCTGCTGGAGATGGCCAAGATCGTTAGTGACCATCTTCTTTTCGAGAGCTTGAAAAGCATCCGTGAAACGTCTTTCGATGACGTCGAGATAAACCCAAATGCCACTGAAACCTGCAACTTCGCCGGCTGCGAACCATTCGCGCGTGAGTAACGTAATGGCCTCTGGAAAACCATCGAGAGCTCCACGGGCCGAATCGATGTCGCCGGTCGCGTTCAGGCGAATTCGGGCGAGAACTCTCGCTGCCTCTGTATTGTGCGGATCGAGGGCGAGAGCTCGCGTTTCAGCACGCTCCGCATCCTTCCACAGACGCATAAATAGATAAGTCGCTCCGATATTGTCCTGAATTTGGGGGTCGCGCGGATCGAGTTCCTGCGCTCGTTGAAAATCGGCGAGCGAGCGCTCCCATTCCCCCCGGCGGCGGTAAACGGACGCGCAATATAGTTGGGCCGAAGCATTGTTGGGCTGCAATTCCAGCGCGCGATTGAATTCCGTGAGCGCCATCTCGTATTTGCGATGACCCCAATAGAAGAATAAGCCCAGCGCGGAGTGCGCTTCCGGTGAATTTGGAGCGAGTGCCAGAGCACGGTCGATCAGCGACTTCACCTCCTCTGATTCCGTTGGCGTCAAAGGTGAGACAAACCAGTGCCGCGACAGCCGGCTGCGCGCGAGTTCCGCAGCGGCCGCGGCAAAGTTTGGATCGCGTGCCAGCGCGTGCCGATAAAACGCGTCCGCACGATCGTAGGCCTCTGCGATCCGACTGATTTCGGCCTGACGAAGCTCATACTCACCTCGGAGAAAAAGATCGTAAGCTTCTGTGTCGTGCGTCCCAACTGAGGCTAGCGCATGGGATTCGCTCGGCGAAAGATTCGCTCGCAACGCGTCCGCAATTTCCTGTGAAACCTCGCTCTCAACTGTTAAGACATCTTTAAAGTCGCGGTCGTAACTTTTCGCCCAAAGATGCGTATCGGAACGGGCATCGATTAACTGCACGTTTACTCGAACTTTGTCGCCAGCCTTTTGCACCGCTCCCTCGAGGATGGTGGAAACGCCAAGCTCTTGTGCCACGGTCTTTAAGTTGTCTGGCTTGCTCTGATACTTCGCTGTCGACGTGCGGGAGATAACCTTGAGATCACGCAGCGTTGCTAATCTCGTCAGAATCTCATTCTGGATGCCCTCGGCAAAATAGGCGTTCGCGTTTTCCTCACTCAAATTCTCAAACGGCAGGACGGCGATCGATTTGGCGTTAATGGAAGGCGAGCTTAACTCGTTAGGCAAAGTCACGACTTTGTTATCTGGTGTGCGCGACGCAGCGGCAAAACGCCAGAGTAATCCGCCGCCAAGAGCGAGCACCACGCCAATGATGAGAAGCTCCGTGCCGCTAACTCGCTGCGCGCCACGTTCGCCGTGATACCAAGCCAGGACCAGAGTCAGAAAGAAGCCGACAACTAGCGCCAAGGTAATGCCGCGCCGCACACCTTCAGGCCAACCAAACTGTTGGGCAACGATGTCTATTCCTTGCAGCAAGGCAAAGGCCGCGGCGACGTACGCGATCGCCCATTGTACCAGTTTGCGCTGTTTCAGGCGCTGGAGGAATTCATTCATGGCGATGAATCCTTCCTGGAGGCGGTAGACTGAGTTATCAATGCCTGAAAACGCGGATTCATCTTCCTTCTATTTGGGTGGCTCCCCGTGTGGAGAGTAAAAGCAGAATCACGGCGTGTGGAGTCGTCAGCTTTCTACAGGTCACTGATGCACAAGCGCAAGTCGAATTTCTACGGTCCGTTCTACGGTTGGACAAAATTTCGCTGCAAAACTGTGCAACTCTGCGCAACGCAATGCGAAAGCACAATTACGAATTACCTAGCGTCAGCAACGGTGTGCAAAGCAGTGAACGCTGCGCAATTCGTTAGGTTTGAATTACAAATTAGCTGCTCTAGCCAGCTGAGCTATGCCGGCGTTCCCTATATAAAAGCTGTTTTCAGCGAGTTAATCAAGAGTTCGTCATGACCCTTGCCGCCCACATCCGCGGTCAGCTGGCTATAAGGCCTTCGATTCACATTTTTACCCGCGAAAATTTGCGGATAAGAACGTAGAAGACCGGCGTGAGAAAAATGCCGAAAAGCGTCACTCCCAGCATCCCTGCGAAGACGGCTGTCCCAAGCGCCTGACGCATCTCGGCGCCGGCTCCGCCGCTGAGCATGAGTGGTATCACACCCGCGATGAATGCGAAGGAGGTCATCAGAATCGCTCTCAAACGGAGCTTGCTCGCCTCGATCACGGCGGTCATCGCATCCTTTCCAGTCTCCTGGATTTGCCTGGCGAATTCTACGATCAGGATGGCGTTCTTGCACGCGAGTCCCACGAGCACAACGAAACCGATCTGTGTGAAAATATTATTATCCATGCCCCGCAGCAGGACGCCGGCCAGAGCGGACAGAATGCACATGGGGACAATCAGGATAATGGCAAATGGCAGTGCCCAACTTTCGTATTGCGCCGAAAGGGTGAGGAAAACGAAAAGCACGCATATCGGAAAAATAAACAAGGCTGTGTTCCCTGCCAGAATCTGCTGATAAGTTAGGTCGGTCCATTCGAAGCTCATATTTTGGGGAAGGATCTTGCGGCAGAGATCCTCGAGCGTCGCGATCGCCTGGCCGGTACTCGTCCCCGGCTTGGTGTCGCCTGACACATCCGCTGCGGTATAAAGATTATAACGCGTGATCGTGCCGGGGCCGAGGCGCTCCTCTACGGAGGCCAAAGTTCCGAGAGGAACCATCTGGCCCGCCGTATTCCGCGTCTTGAGTTTGAGGATATCAGCCTGAGTCACGCGGAACTTGCTATCCGCCTGGGCGGTGACCTGGAACGAGCGACCGAGATACGTGAAGTCGTTCACATAGGCCGATCCGAGATAAATTTGGAGGGTGTCAAAAACGTTGGTCAGCGGCACGTCCATGCTCTTGGCCTTCGCGCGATCCACGTCGACATACATTTGCGGTTGGTCGGCGCGAAAGCTTGAATAGAGACCCACTAAACCTGGCTGCTTGTCGCCAGCGGCAGTGAGTTCCCGGGCGGCGGCCTCGAGTTGCTGATAATTCCCACCGCTGCGATCCTGCACCATCAAACGAAAACCGCCAGTGCTGCCCACCCCTTGGATTGGCGGAGGGCCAAAAGGCAGGACAACGGCTTCCGGAATTTGGCTGAACCTCGCGTACAAGCTGCGAAGGATCTCGGTGGACGATTTGCGATGTTCAAACTCGTCAAGAATCACGAAGATCGTGGCCATATTGGACTGACTGCTCCCCGTCACGGCTGAAAAGCCATTGATGATGAGACTGTTTTTGACGCCGGAGGTTTCCTTTAAAATGCCGAGAACTTTTTTTGTGACGGTCTCGGTGCGTTCCAGCGACGCGGCATTTGGCAACTCGCAGTTCACAATCAGATACCCCTGGTCTTGCGAAGGAATGAAGCCCGACGGAACGCTTTTGAAACCGACTCCCGTGAGCGCCAAGAGAGCGAGATAGACGACAGCACAAATCGCCAGCTTGCGGACGAGACCCCCGACCGTCTTGCCGTAAACATTCGCAGTTCGATCAAAAACGGCGTTAAAGCCACGGAAGAGCCAGCCGAGCGTTGTGTCGAGAATTCTGGTTAGCCAATCCCTTGACGCACCGTGACCCCGCAGGAGGAGCGCTCCAAGAGCCGGGCTCAGCGTCAGCGAATTGAACGCGGAAATAGCCGTCGAAACCGCAATGGTCAACGCGAATTGCCGAAAAAATTGGCCGGTGATGCCGCTAATGAACGCTGTGGGAATGAAGACCGCGGCGAGCACAAGCGCCACCGCGACGACTGCGCCGCCGACCTCGGTCATGGTCTGTCGCGCGGCATCCCGTGGCGACAGACCCTGACTTAGCTTCAGCTCGATGGCTTCGACGACCACGATTGCGTCGTCGACCACAATACCGATGGCAAGCACAAGCCCGAAAAGTGAGATCGTATTAAGAGAAAATCCAAACATCGCCATGGCAGCGAAGGTGCCGATGAGGGAGACAAGCACGGCGGCGAGCGGGATGATCGTTGCGCGCCAACTTTGCAGGAAGAGGAGTACGACCAGCGTTACCAGCAAAACCGCCTCCAGGAGAGTGTGCCCTACCGCACGGATCGACTCCTCCACGAAGATTGTCGTGTCATAAACGATCTTGTAATCCACACCCGGCGGGAAGTTCTTCTTTAACTCTTCCATCGTCTTGCGAACGGCTTTCGCTGTCTCGATGGCGTTGCTACCAGGGAGTTGGTAAACACCAATCGACGCCGATGGGCGGCCGTCGAGCGTGCTGGTGAGCGCATAGCTCTTGGCCCCGACTTCCACTCGGCCGATATCGCGCAGCCTCACAATCTCTCCGCCCGTCCCGCGCTTCACGACGATGGCGGCGAACTCTGCAGGATCAATCAGCCGGCCCTGCGCATTAACGACATATTGAAATTCCGTTCCTGTCGGCGTCGGCGGTTGGCCGACGATGCCGGCGGCGACCTGCTTGTTCTGTTCCTGGATTGCGTGGACTACGTCGGTGCCCGTGAGACTAAGAGAAGCGAGCCTGTTAGGGTCCAGCCATACGCGCATCGAATATTCGTAGCCGAAAAGGCTTGTGCTCCCGACGCCATTAACCCGCGCAATCCGATCTTTGACCTGTAACAGGGCGTAATTCCCGAGATAAAGTTCGTCGCGGCTGTTGTTCGGTGAAACGAGGTTCACAAACAGAATCATCGACGGCGACTGTTTGTTCACCGTGACGCCTGTGCGTCGTACCTCTTCGGGCAACACTGGCAGCGCAAGGTTAACGCGATTTTGGACGAGCACCTGGGCGGTATCGAGGTTCGTACCGAGCGCGAAAGTGATCGTGAGCGAATAAGAGCCGTCGCTCGAGGATTGCGACGACATGTAAAGCATCTTCTCCACGCCATTGACCTGTTGCTCAATCGGCGCGCCGATTGCCTCCGCCACGGTTTGCGCGTTGGCCCCGGGATAACTTGCCGAGACATTCACAGTGGGCGGGACGATGTCAGGATATTGTGACACAGGCAGCGTGACCAACGCGATGCCACCAGCAAGCATGATGACGATCGACAGCACAGTCGCGAAGATGGGCCGGTCAATGAAAAAGTGGCTGATGTTCACTGCGCGCTGTTTTGTTGCGCCGCCTGGTCTGCAATCGGAATTAGTTTGGGATCGACTTTCTCACCGAGACGCACTTTCAGCAGACCGTCTACAACCACTTGTTCGCCAGCCGTCAGGCCCTTGCGAATCACCTGCATTCCGCCATTGAGCGTGCCGAGCTCCACGGGACGGAAGACTGCTGTGTTGTCCTTGCCGACAACCACAACCATTTTCTCCCCCTGCATGCTGATGACCGACCGCTGCGGCACAAGCACGGCTTGATAGGGAGCGCCAGCCGGGATGCGCAAGCGAACGAATAGCCCGGGTGTGAGTAGGCCGTTCTCGAAATCAAATACGCCGCGAATTCGAATCGTGCCCGTCTCGGGATCCACTTTATTATCCAAAAAGTCGACGTAACCGGTGTGGGAAAAATCCTTCTCGTCCTGCAACGAAAGCTCAATGGGCAGCTTCACTTTGTCCTCATCACCGGGGGCAACTTTTTGGAAAGCGTAATAGAAACGGACGTAACGCAGTAGAGAACGCTCATCTACGTCCGCATAGGCATAGACCGGGTTCATCGAGACGATCGTTGTCAGCGGTTTTTCAATCTGAGGAGAAACCAGGTTGCCGACGGTGATATTGGCGAGACTAGCGTGACCGTCGATAGGCGAAGTAATCCTGCAAAATTCTAGGTCAAGTTTGGCGCGTTCCAGCGCGGCGCGGGCCGTCAAAAGCGCGCCTTGAGCCTTGAGGAAGGAGGCACTGCTTTTGTCAAAGTCTCCGGCGGAGGTCGTTCCCTTTTCGCGAAGCTGTTTGGCCCGATCGTACTCCGCGGTCGCCAGTTTCAGGGAAGCGTCGGCCTGGTCGTATTCGCCTTGTGCGCGATCTTGGTCTGCCTGATAGGGGCGCGGATCGATTACGAACAACAGCTGGCCCTTCTTGACCATATCACCGTCGTCGAACTTCACTTCTGTGAGATAGCCGCTGACTTTCGGGCGAACCTCAACCGTTCCAAAAGGCGCGAGACGACCCGTGTATTCATCCCAGTCTTTTACCTCACGCTGTTCAGCTGCGGTCACGGTGACCACTGGTGGCGGCACCTCGACCGCTTTTTTTTCTCCTCCACAACCGGCGAGTAGCACCACGGTTAAAATTCCCAAAGGAACGATCGTTTTTAAAAGGCATTCCTCAAAGAAGAGGATGTTGCTACGGGAAACGCGGGGCGTTTGCATCCACCCATACGGGACCGAACGGCGAATAACTTTGGAGAGTGAAAACAGAATCACAGCGCGTGAGAGGCGTCAGTTTTGTACAGGTCGACGACTCGGAAGCGCAAGCCGAAATTTCTTAGTCCGTTCTATGGTCGGATAAGATTTTGATGAAAAGCGACGCACCTCTGCGCAAGGCACTGCGAAAGCGGAATCACGAGTTACCTGGCGTCAACAACGGTGTGCAAACAGTGAAATGCCGCGCAACTCGTTAGGCAGCTGAACTACAATCAGCTGCTCAACCAGTTGAGCTATACCGGCGTCTCCCATCCGAAAGCTGTTTTTCGTGCGTTAATCAAGAGTTCGCCAGGGTCGGCGGCTACACCTGCCGCGGTTGACGCGGTGGGATTCCCTGAGATACTCCGTTCCTTTAAATAGTTCTGAAGCCGGCATTTGACGTTCCTTCCAGAAATCTCCGTCTCGTGTTCGGACCTGCAGTCATTAAGGGTCAACCAACGAAGACAGAAGGAGTCCAAAATATGTGCCAGCCGATTCAGCTTAAAACTAAAAGTCCATCCATAAGAAATTCAATCAGCCGGTCTCTGATTGCACTCATCACGTTGCTTCTGGCGGCAATGGCAGGCGCGCAAAGCATTCGTGCAACTTTGTCAGAGTCCTCCGCTGCTCCAAATGACACGAGCTGGGTTCCCACTGGCAGGCTCGTCACCCCACGCTACAATCACACAGCGACGCTGCTAACCAATGGCCAGGTGCTGGTGGCGGGAGGAGACAGGCCGGGGGGCCCACGTTTGCCCAGCGCGGAACTTTATGGCCAGGCTGCTTTCTTAGGTGGTCCGGCGACGGGCGGGTGGAACAACACTAATAGCCTCGCCAACCCACGCTCTAATCACACGGCGACGCTGCTGCCCAACGGCAAAGTCCTGGTAGCAGGAGGAGATGGAGCTGGCACCAGCGCAGAACTTTATGATCCAGCCACAGGAAGCTGGAGCAGCACCGGCAGCCTGGGCACCGCACGCTCTAGGCATACAGCCACGCTGCTAACCTCAGGCAAAGTCCTGGTAGCAGGAGGAGATGGAGCTAGCACCAACGCGGAAGTTTATGATCCAGCCACAGGAAACTGGAGCACCACCGGCTTTCTCGCCACCGCACGCTTTAATCACACGGCGACGTTGCTGCCCTC
>DASREH010000047.1:0-30097 GCA_035652195.1 Candidatus Udaeobacter sp.
AATAAAGAATTGGCCGCTGGAATTTACGATTTCATTCAACACTTTGCGTGCCGCCGCGGGCGTTGCTTTAAAGGTTAGCTCGACAACGTTGCGCTTTAACAAAGCTGGTGCCGGCGTCGCTGTTTTAGCCGCTGTGCCAGCTCGTCCCGCGGCTGGAGACGGCGTCGGAGTCGACGCAGCTGTATGTTCCTCGGGCAAAGCCGCGCGATGAAAAGAAGTAACGCTGTCTACCTTTGCATCCAGCAGAATGTTGAGAAGCATTTGGACCTGGGACAGTTCCTGTCCCAAAAGAGGAGCCACGCTTCTAGGTGGCAAGGACATCGCAAACTCGTCAAAACCCATCTGGAACTTGTCCGGAAGTTTTACGTTGTTGGTCTGCGCTCTGCTCAGTGTGGCAACCGTTGCCTGGCGCAATCGCGATTGAAATTCATTCGGGGCCAGCGGCGGGGCGGGCGCGATCTGCTTTCCTAGTTCCTTTTTGAAGTCCTCGAGAGCAGTGTTGTAATGATCCAGGTAACCCTGGAGCTTCTTGTAATTGCTCTCGTTAGGGAAAGGATCAAGGTGATCCAGGCGATTTTTCTCCGCTGCGACCTGGTCAAAGGTTTGCCTGGCATCTCGCCAGGTTGCCCATCTCCAATAAAGAAGGCCTCCGGCAAATAAGATGCAGACGCCAAAAACAACGAGAAGCGTGCTGAGTGCTCGGTTTTGTTTGAACCAGTTCATGGATTTTAACCACGGACTACACCGACGTCGCCGATGGGAAAAGACTCAGACGTCCAAAACATTTTCTGATTCGTGTAATGGGTAATTGATTTCATGGTAACTTCATCGGCTTACGCAGCGTGAGCTGAAGCTCGTAAGGGAACGCCCACTCATTGTCATTTGGCACAGAGTTCGATTTAATGACTCGCTCAGGAGCCTTCGGGTCGATGGTGAACAACGACGAGCTCGCCAGATTCCGTAGATAGTCGACAACAATTTCCTGTTGTTTCGGGTTATACAGGTACAGACCGCGAACGAGAATGCCCTCAATCGACTTCGTGCCAGCGGTTGCCGGTTTTGATATCGGACCGGAGGGAGTTGGAACAGCGACGGAAGCAGTTGCGCCAACAGATTTTTCGCCAATCCCCAGAACTTTTCCTCCTGAAGTCGCTCCGAGCTCGGTAATCCAAATGTCTGCCGGCGGCAGGTGCGCGTTTAAAGCTTCAAGGATCTGCGGCCAGAAATCGCGATCAGTTGTGGCATTGATAAGCGGCGTGGCAACGCTGTCGAGCGCCGTGATCTGTTTTTTTAGTTTATTAAGCTGCGCCTCAGCTCCCTGCATGGAGGTGCTCTTTTGCTGAATGATCGCGGTGGCTTCGCGAGTTACCTGCGCCGCTCGCGTGAAATAGAACGCCCAACCCAGCATGGCAACGATCACGCACGCAGCTGCCGCAATGAAAAATGGCCGCCGCCGTTCCAATTCCTGTCTTCGAACAACGCCTGCCGGAAGCAGGCTCAATTCCATCGGACACGCAGTGACGCTGCGCAGAGCGAGACCAACCAATTCGCCCAGAAGATGGGCGTTGTGTGCGACACCGGCCGCCGAAGCGGCTTCGGATACCGCCACGTTTCGAAGCGGATTAAAAAACTCGATCGGTAACTGGAATTTCTCTTGAAAAAACTCGCGCATGTACGGCATACCGGCCGTCCCGCCGCAAAGAAAGATCTGGTCTGGACGGCTTCCCCCTTGTTGTGCGCGATAATGACTGATGGAGCGCATCAACTCCGCGTGTATCCGAGTCATGGTGCTTCGCGCCAATTTGGAGACGCGCGCGATATCGTGATCCGAAGGCTCGGCGTAAGCGCCTCCCAAACCTACAAAGCCATCTCGCTTTTTCCGCGTTTCGGCGGCCTCGAAAGCTTCTCCAAATTCCCTTGCTATGGCCGCACTAATTGCGCTGCCACCAATGGGAAGACTTCGTGAAAAAATTCTTCGCGGTTCAATGAAGAGAACGTTGGTTGTGCGCGCCCCGATGTCTACAAGCAACGAACAATCGTTGATGTTCGGATAGCTATAGCGAAACGCGTTGTACAGCGCCATTGGCGCGACATCGATCGTGGAAGTATGAAGCCCGGTTTCTTCGACAGCGGTGTTAACTTCATCGAGCAGGTCATGCTTGATCGCGACCAGGATCACTTGGATCTGTTCGTTCAACCCGCCTCCGACTACCTGATAATCCCAAACGACGTCGTCGATCGGGAACGGGACGTTTTGTTGTGCCTCGAACGCGATGATTTTTTCCAGCTTCTGGTGTTCGAGTGATGGGAGTTTAACGAAACGCGCGAAAACTGACTGGGCGGGCAATGCGAAATTTACGGCACCATTTTTGATGCGCAGCTCGTGCATCATTTCGCGCAGCACCACCGCCGTTTCATGCAATGCAGTATGCGCCTCGCGCCGTTGACCAGTCGCGGGGTCAAGCGGTGTCTCACGCAAACGATAATCCAGCAAGATCAGGCCGCCGTGAGCTTGGACACGGAATTCTGCCAGGCCAATAGTCTGGGATCCAAGATTGAGGCAGATCAGGCGGGGTGCGATAGCCATGGACTAGATTTGCAAATCCCAAAACCCAAGTCCCGCAGAATTTTCAAGTTCAAATTTTTTGAAGGGCTCGCCAAAGCGCTACTAGCACATTACCTGAGCAGCTTCGAGGAATTCGAGACGCAACAGTAAAAAGCGGTCGAACTCGCAAGGCGGATCTCTCGGCCGGATGATTGAAACCCGACCGAGAGCTGGGAAGGAACGCCGCATTTACTGCGGGAGCGCTCATATGAAATGTGTTTAGCTGCTGTCAATACAAATTCGGACGACCGCATGAGTAGCTACTGGCATGCCAATCGCCGCCAATTTGGACTTCTTCGATCTCGCCTTTAAGGGCGCCTGTATTGCGGTTCGAGATTTTGCCAGGTGGCGAGTTCGGCAACGAGTTTGTCAGGAGATGGCGGATTCATTCGGCTCGAGGAAACTTTGCTCGCACAACCGCGCGTATTTTCCGCCAAGCGCGAGTAGTTCCTCGTGCGTTCCACGCTCCACAACACGGCCGCGATCCAGAACCAGAATGAGATCTGCGTGCAAGACAGTAGAAAGCCGGTGCGCGATCACGATGGAGGTCCGGTCGAACGTCAAAGTCTCCAACGCCTCCTGGATGAGTCGTTCCGTAGTCGTGTCCACGCTCGCTGTGGCTTCGTCCAGAATCAATATGGGCGGGTCCTTTAACAGCGCCCGCGCAATCGAAAGCCGCTGCTTTTCACCTACACTTAATCGTACGCCGCGTTCTCCAACCACACTGCTCAATCCATGTGGCAGCCGATCGATGAACGGACGCGCGTTTGCCACTGCTGCCGCCTCCAGCAATTCTTCATCCGTTGCGTTTGGCTTTCCGATCAGGAGATTTTCGCGGATCGTGCCGTTAAACAAAAAGCATTCCTGCGTCACCATCCCTATCTGCTGCCGCAACGCGGAAATGCTGATTTCTCGAATCGGTCTTCCATCGACCAGGATCTCTCCGCTATCCGCTTCATAGAAACGCGCGAGAAGATTGACCACTGTGGATTTACCTGCCCCAGTCGTGCCAACAAGGGCCACCATTTCCCCCGGTCGCGCATGAAACGAGATGTCATCCAGCGTCGGCAGTTCCCCGGAATAACTGAAACTGACGTTCCGAAACTCAATCTCCCCGCGCACTGGCTGAACGAATGTTGCGCCAGTTTTCGCCTCTCCCGGTGAATCGAGAATTTCGAATATGCGCTCGCCCGCAGCCCGGCCTGCCTGCACCAGTTGATTGAGCTCGTGCAGCTTCCCTATCGGTTCGTAAAGAAAACTTGCGAGTACCAGAAAAGCGCCGAGGTCACCCAGCTGCATAGCGCCGGATAAAATGCTACGCGCTCCCACCGCGATCACCAGCAGGACACCCAGCGAACCGAACAAATACATCGAACAATGGTACAGCGCCCAGACCCGCGTAACGACAAGACTGGCCCGCCGCAATTCATCGCTCTCCATGTTAAAACGGCGATCTTCTTCCGTCTCACGAACAAAGCTTTTGATCTGGCGAATTCCGGCAAGATTGTCGTGCAAAAGCGAATTCATGCTCGAGGCAGCGCACCGGTGCAGCCGGTATCGGCGGTGTGCGGTGAGCGTGTACCAGAGCGCGCCACCCGCCAGCAATGGCACTGGCGCCAGCGCGACAAGCGTCAATTTGGTGCTGAGGTAAAACATTCCCGCCACCACGACCAGGATTTGCAAAACCGCGACGGTGCCTTTTTCGATGCCATCGATCAACACACGCTCGAGCGAGCTGACGTCCTCCAGAATTCGTGTCATCAAGTCGCCGGTGGAACGATTATCAAACCAGCGCAGGGGGAGAGTTTGTATGTGTGAATACAGATCGCGGCGAAGGTCGAAAATGACTT
Organism: Candidatus Udaeobacter sp.; assembly: GCA_035652195.1. Taxonomy (GTDB): domain Bacteria; phylum Verrucomicrobiota; class Verrucomicrobiia; order Chthoniobacterales; family UBA10450; genus Udaeobacter. Next base: position 4,456 of record DASREH010000047.1, read on the forward strand.
TTTGTTCGAACGTGTTGTTGAGCAGCAGCCGGACGTAATCCAATCCTCTTTGCAGCAGCACAGCGAGAGCGACCAGAATGAGCAGCGGGATTAGGCGCTCCTGGTGATGACCATTGATGACATTATCCAGAATGTATTTCGTCGCAGCAGGAGGAACGATCACAATAAGCGTACCGGTGATCGCGCAAGCCAGCGTGGCCGTTGCGAGAAGCGGATAACGCCTTACGTATGCAAAAACCCGCCAGATAGTTTCCATCTCTCATTGAAGCTCATCGGGGCCGGCCAAGTTTCAAGCCCCGAGAAGCCGAATCGCCCTCAAATAATGCGATAATCTTTCAATCCCCTGAAGAGAGTGGCAACAGCAGTTTTGATTACGACCACTGCGGGAATGGCGAACAACATTCCCCACAAACCCATGATGAGCGAGCCGGCGATAATGGCAATGACGACAACGAGTGGATGCACATTGACAGCACTGCCGAGCACGAAGGGCTGGAACACGAGGTCGTCTAAAATGTGAACGAGCACCACAAGAATTACCACATAGAGGGCCAGATCGCTGGGGTGCAGACCGGGGATTAACGGCCTGATATCTTCCGCGATCAAGGCATAACCAACCCCAATCACGAGGGCGATGATGGTTCCCAGAAATGGAATTGCATTAAGAAGTCCGGCAACGATCCCTATGGCCACTGCGATCCCCACTGGAATCCCCAGCAGAATCAAGCCGACCATCAAACATACACCAACCAAAAAACATTCCAGCAGCGTGCCGCGAAGATACCTCCCGATCGCGTAGTCCAGTCTATCAATGACGGTGAGCGACAATTCAAAGTAACGGTTGGGAACAAGACCAATGAAAAATCGGCGGATTTGGCCGTTATCGAAGCCAAGAAAAATAAAAATTAACGGCGCCAGCATCCATGCCGACAACTTGCTCTCCAAACTTGTCCCCTGCTCTGCACTCGAAGGTTGAGCCGGAGGAGATGGACCAGGCGTCGCAGCAGACGACACGGCACTCGTCGAAGTCGTCTCGGGAATCACGTACTCCCCGGTATTTTCGTTGGCCCGGAAGTAATCAACGAACTTGCCCGGAATAGGAGGTTTGCCGTTGTATCCGGCCGCGTATTTCAAAAACAAACTGCGCTCGTCAGGGCTCAGCTCGAGCGCCTGATTGACCTTGTCCATGAGGGGACCCGTTTCTTTTTCGATTAACGGCGTGACCGCGCTTGATTTCCTGTCCGGCAATTTCGCAATCAGCTGGCGGTATCTTTCGTTTAGTTTGTATTTGAGGCGGACCTTGAACTCGAGTTTTTGCTCCTCATCAGGGATGTGTTTGCGAAGCGTGTTAAAGGCGAAGAACAAAACAAGGCTAATCGCTGCAAAGGAACACAACACTTGAAGCTCGTGAGGCAACCATCGGGCTCGAAAGCGATCCTTAACGGGGCGGAATAAGAACGCCAATAATGCGCCGACAATGATCGGCAATATGAGGATCCGTAACTTCCAGATGAGCAGTCCTCCCACCATCAACGCCAGCGTCGCAAAGGTGAGATAAAAGACCTTGCGCCGAATTTTACGCTCTCGCTCCTGCTCTTCGAAATCCTGCCCGCTATTCATTCCATGCCGGCCACGTCTGCAGGAGTTTTCACCTGCACCAATTCATTGGTCGCGCGCAACCGATCGGCGATCATCGTTGCAAGGGAACGATAAATTTGGCAGGCCGTTCGCGCATGCCGGCGCCGGAGTGCAGTAAGGTCATTTCGGTAAAGTGCGAGAGTTCGGGTCCGTTCCAACGCTCTGGCGTTCGCTGAGCGCGGAGTATCATCCAGCAACGCCATCTCACCAAAAAAAGCGCCTCGTTCCAAAACAGCGAGCCGCGTGGAGCTGGCCTCGCGACAAATTTCTATCGCAACTTTGCCATCCAGGATTAGAAACATTGCTGCTCCCGGTTGTCCCTCCTCAAAAATGCATTCGTTCGTGTCATAGGTGCGCTCAAACATGATGTCGGACACTGTCCTGAGTTGTCGCCTGGAGAGCCGGTCAAAGAAAGGGACGCTCTTCAGGAATTCTACTCGATCCAATTCAGGGCTTGAACGTTTCCAGCGCCCAAGCGTTTCCCACAACAATTTATCCGCGGCAAATTTTCGAGCGGACATTTATTTTGACGCGTTGAACACTTCTACCGAAGCGTCCGGTTAGAAGAGCGGTCTCCGTTGTGGCTACCGAGTATGCCTCCACGATTTCACTACAAAAGATCGCCGCTAATCCTTCGATCCATGTGCAGCTAATTCAAAGACGCAGCGACGCCAGCCAACGGGGCGACTGGCCAAACCAGCGAGAGTTCGAATTAAAACTTGTGAGTTACACGCCCCGCCTGCCCTGAATCAGGTTTATAATGAACACAATGATCGCAATGACGAGCAGGAGGTGGATCAGACCGCCGCCAACGTGACCAAGTAAACCAAGGAGCCAGAGCACCAGCAAGATAACGATTATAGTCCAAAGCATGGGTAATCCCTTTCGGTTTAGTTAATAATGACCTCCTCTTAGCGAAAAGCTCTGTGCTAGCCAAGCTTTTTGTATTTCAGGAAAAATGCGCGTGATAACGGCAATCACCGATGTGAGTCGGCCACCCCGTCGGTTATTGCGTGCTGCGCTTTTTGATATTGCCTCAAGTGGCGAATCGGAAGGCCGATCCTTCATTCATCGCAGGTAATCGTCTGCATTTCGCAAATACAGAACAAGATTATACCCGTTGCCGCTCGGAAAAGGGTGCCCGTGCAATTTGAATCCGCAGTCGAAAGCAAAGCTCAAAACGCGCTCGTCCGACCGGGTTGTTGCGAAAAGGTTCTCATTCTTCGCGAAACCGAGCAATTCAGCGACGATGCGAGTTGAGAGGCGTCGTCCCTGATATGATTTAGCCACAACCACCCACCCCAGCTCGACCGGGTATTCGTCGGCCGAAACGGTTGCATGCGCGTCGGCGAACACTTTGTTCCGGTACTCCAGCCTGGGATGTTTTAAAGCCCCTGTTCCAACAAGTCCGTCATCAGGTGTCCGCAGGAATAACAGACGAGATGCGTCACGGATTCGTTGCGCAAGGCCTTTCGGATTTACAGCGCCACCTTCAACAACAAGGTTCTCGAAATCGGCTAACGCCTTCTCTGTGCAATCAGCGGGCAAGAATATTGACGATCTTAGCATCGCGTTGGTCGAATTACTTTGCTTTGGATGCAGAGCCGAGTGCTCTGCTATCGTGGACTGGCGAATGAACGAAACCGGACGCTGCGCCCATTTGGATTCCATTCGTCAAAGGAAGCGCCGGCCGTGATTTGAAATTTATCATTACCCACCGTGCCGACGACATATGTCTCCCACATATCGCCGCCACCTTTCCCGCTCCAGCGGCCGTATAAGAATCCGACTTCACCTCCGCAATAGATCGGGCTCCCCGCTGAGCTTAGCATTTCTTCCGGCGAATCGTTTGGATCTATCCCGAGATCTTTGCCGTCGCTGGCATGAGCCCGGCCGTTTGATCTTTGCGGGGATGGTTGGACAGAGTTTAGAAACGGCGCCGGCATTAAATCCGCCGACATAAATCCCATCTGAACCCAGGACTGCCCAAAGCCGTAGTTACGATCAATGATTCCATTCGCGAGGGGTGTACCATCAAACCAAAGCGGCACGGACCCATTATGAAGCAAAATCGAATGTTCGGCCGCCCTCAGAGTTTTGGAGTTGTAAAGATTTAGCGACAACGGAGCGCCTGTTGCACCACGTGAGGACGACTGTTCACGTTTGGTCGAATGATGCGCCTGTTGAGCAACAGCAAGCGAGAGTGCGCCAAACAAACCCAGGGCGACGCAAAGCGCGCGCTTAACCATGACGCAATTCACATCGAAATGGCGATAAACGCCAGCAGAATTTTCCATTTGTGAGGTTAGGCGAAGCGCAACATCGGTCGGGCACTCTGGAGCGCCAAACAGCCATTCGAGCTTTGTCGCTCAGCTCAGAGTGACAATGCCGTTCTACGAAACAACGATTCAACGATTTAACGTCTGTCTAAAATATTCGATCGTCTTTTTGATCCCTTCCTCGAAATCGACGCGCGGTTCCCACCCGAGCACATCTTTCGCGCGAGCAATGTCCGGTTGACGCACTCTTGGGTCGTCGATTGGCAGCGGCTTGTATTCAACTTGGGACTTAGTCCCGGTGATACGAATGATTTCGTCGGCAAACTGTTTAATCGTCATTTCGCGCGGATTACCAAGGTTGACTGGCTCGTGGAAATTGCTCATGGCCAGTTTGAAAATTCCGTCGATTAGATCCGACACGTAACAGAACGATCGCGTTTGCGTGCCATCGCCAAAAACCGTCAGTGGCTGGCCATTCAGAGCCTGGCCGATAAACGCTGGGACGACGCGTCCGTCACGCAGCCGCATTCGCGGCCCGTACGTATTGAATATCCGCACGATCCGTGTATCTACGCGATGATAGCGGTGATAGGCCATGGTCATCGCTTCAGCGTAGCGTTTTGCTTCATCATAAACACCGCGCGGGCCGATTGGATTCACATTGCCCCAGTAATCCTCCTTTTGCGGATGCTCGAGTGGATCGCCGTACACTTCAGATGTGGAGGCCAGAATGAAAACCGCCTTTTTATCCTTTGCGAGGCCGAGAGTGTTGTGCGTGCCGAGTGCGCCTACTTTCAAAGTAGGGATCGGCAGTTCAAGGTAATCAATCGGGCTGGCTGGGGAAGCGAAGTGAAACACATAATCGATCTTGTCTTCAGGCAGAAAAATGAAGTTTGAAACATTGTGTTTAATGAATTGAAAATTCTCATTTCCAGCCAGGTGCCCAATGTTCGCCGTGTTGCCTGTGATTAAATTATCGATCGCAATAACGCGATGCCCTTCCGCCAACAACCGATCGCTTAGGTGCGATCCCAAAAAACCAGCAGCGCCGGTCACGACGGAAACGGGTTGAGAATTTTTCATGCTCTTTGAGCGGTCTATGTAATGTCAGCGACGCAAGTTTACCAGCAGGAAGTCAGCAAAACTCGCGCACAGCTGAGCGGTCAATCAGCGGACGCGGGCTAACTCTTTAAGATTAAAGAACAGCAGTCATTACTTGGATTGATTAGCTTTCGCCTGAAAATCTGAAATCTTACCACGCTCATGCGCATTTTATCTGGAATACAGCCCAGCGGCAGCCTGCATATTGGCAATTATTTCGGCATGATGAAGCCTGCAGTCGAGCTTCAAGCCGAAGGCGAAGCGCTCTATTTCATCGCTGATTATCACGCGCTGACGAGCGTGCACGATCCGGAAGTTCTTCGCGAGAACAGCCGGCGAGTGGCAGTGGATTTTCTCGCCTGCGGACTGGATCCGGAGCGGTCGACGCTCTTTCGTCATTCGGACGTTCCGCAGGTAACCGAACTCGCCTGGATCCTCTCGACTGTCGCGCCGATGGGTTTGCTGGAACGCGCGCATTCTTACAAGGACAAACTCGCACGCGGACTCCCGGCCACTGTCGGTTTATTCAGTTATCCAATACTCATGGCCGCCGACATTTTGATTTATGACAGCGATGTTGTGCCGGTAGGTAAGGACCAAAAACAGCACATCGAAATCACGCGCGATCTTGCAGTAAAAATGAACGAGACTTTCGGACGATTCCGGCCAGATGGACAGATCTTCAAATTGCCCGAAGCGCGTATTCAGCCTGCGACAGAAACTGTACCCGGAATCGACGGCCAGAAGATGAGTAAAAGCTACGGCAACAATATTGACATTTTCGGCGACGAAAAGGAAATGCGAAAACGTGTCATGAGCATCGTAACCGATTCCGTGCCGGTCGACGCCCCCAAGGACCCCGGGACTTCCACGATTTTCAAGCTTTACACACTCGTCGCATCGCAGGACGAAATCGCTGCGATGCGCGAACAGTTCCTAAAAGGTGGAACAGGATACGGCGATTTTAAGAAACAGCTTTTCGAAAAACTTTGGGAATATTTCTCGCCAATGCGAAAACGGCGCGAAGAGATTCTCGCCGACAAAGGGTACATCGAACACGTGCTGAAAAGAGGCGCAACGCGTGCAACCGAAATTGCGGATCGGGTCATGAAACGTGTAAGGGAGGCGGTTGGCTTGCCCCAGGCGGCGCGGTAAAGCGCGCCGTCTGAGCGCCTGCGTGAATGTAATGACCCGCACCCAGCGCCGGTTGCGCCGGGTCGATTACCTGGAGGCTTGCTTTCTAGTGCCTGTGTTTGGGCAACGTCGCTCTCCTTGCGCGCACTTCGATCTGTTTGGTTTCTGCCTCTGCTGCCTTCACATCTTTTGCCTTGGTTACGTAGGTCAAAATTGAATTCCAAAATCCCGAGCCACCGCTGGCCAACAAACCCAGCGCCAATGTTCCAGTCCAGTCATCCGGGATACCGACGCCTTTTGGTATTGCAGCGCTGGACAGCCACGCAGTGGTTATGCCTGCAAAGACCGCGAGCACCTGAAGCGCCGCCTTGCGCCATCCTTCATCGGCAGGTCTGACTCGTGGTTGATTCAGCCAGGGAATAACCCCCTTGATGATGTCCACGAGTCGTTCGGAAGCTATGCTCAGCGCAACGAGCAATGATATGACTGTTGTTAATTTCGTAGGGTCCATAACAACTTTCTGTGCCGGGATTAAGTCGCTCTTGTCAATCGGGAAATGAGCGCGACGATGCCAATGGAACTGTGGCGACGATTAGAATTCACGTCATTCCAAACGCGAGGGTGGACAAGGTGGTTGGCGACTATGGCGATGCGATCAAGATCAAGCTGCGCGCTCGAGCGATTGAAGGACAGGCGAACGAGGCCCTGGTGAGTTTCTTAGCGGCAAAATTGGGTGTTACCCGACGCGCCATTGTACTGGAGCGCGGTGAGAAGTCACGCGAGAAGGTGATTCGCGTTGATGCTCTAAACAGAGAAGATATTCGCCGTGGCTTGCTCGATCCTGGTTGAAATTCCAATGGAACCGGGCCTGGCTTGGTGCGGCCTCAGCGTCCCCTACTCTGGGGCGTTGGTCTGGTTTGCTCCTGACGCTTTGATTGACTGCTTGCGGCACTGTCGCGGTAAAATAAAACGCCATGCGCCCTCAAATTGCTGATCAACGCGTGAAGATCGTTAGCCAACTGTTGATTGTTCAGAAGGGTCGCGATGAGCCCCTTCCCCTGGGTAGCGGTGCGCAGCACTTTTCGCGCATCGGTGATGGCATTTTGTAAGTTATCCGCCGCCTCTTTGGCGGAGGTCATCGTCGATCCGGCTTGTTCGATGACGCCATCCAACTTCTTCGAAGATTCTGCCAGGGCCGTCGTAGCCTCATTCAAGTGCTCCATGCTCGCCTTCAGGTTCTCCATGTTCTCCGCGGAAAGCGTCTCCTCATTCAGTTTTTGCACGGTTCCACGAGCGTCAGTAATCAAGGCGGTGCCCTCTCGTGTGATGTCGTCAATCCCGCTCTCGCGCTTTCCGTCGATTACCGCGTTCTTTTGTATGTAGCCGGTCGGCTTCCCTGTTGGTGGAGTGACCGTGACAAAGCGGTCGCCTAACAGGCCGGAACTTCCAACGGTGAACTTGCTGCCCACCGGGATCTTTACGTAATCATAAATGCGCAACGGCACTGCAACACCAGGAGCGTTCGGCACGAGGCGTGGGCCGCCTGAGACTCGACCGATGCGAGCCCCTCCCAACAAAACATCAGAGCCTTTTAACAAACCGCTGGCATCCGCGAAGCGCACGGTGAGTGGGTAGTAGGTCTTCACACCTTCCCCGAGCCGCCCGAACTTCAACACGAGTCCAGCTAATGCTGCGAATCCAATAAAAACAAATGCACCTACCTTGAATTCTAATCCGCGTTCATGCCGATTCATGTTCGACCAGTACTCTCAAGCTTTGCGGTCTTTTGGCAAGGAGCCGCAATTCGCAGTTGTTGCCGTTCGCGTCAGCAAAGTGCCGTCCCGTGCTCCGATCTCCCCAGGAGGAAATCCTGAATGAGTGGATCCCGGGAGTGTTGGAGTTGCTCCGGAGTGCCGTGAAAATAAATGCGGCCCTCATGCAAATACGCAATCCGGTCCCCCACGTCGAACGCACTTTTCATATCATGGGTAACAACAACACTGGTCATTCCAAACCGCTGTTGCAACCGCCGAATCAACCGGTTGATACTGTCCGCCACAACAGGATCAAGTCCCGACGTAGGTTCGTCGTATAACACGCAGGAGGGACGGCGAATGATGGACCGCGCGAGCCCAACTCGCTTTTTCATCCCGCCACTTAAACTCTCCGGCATTTTATCTTCCTGCCCTTCCATTTCCATGACCTCAAGCATCTCGCCGACCTTTTGGCGTAAAACCTTGGTGTCGCGTTCTCCTGCTTCGCGTAATGGGAAGGCAATATTGTCCGCGACGCTCATCGAATCGAAGAGCGCCCCGCTCTGGAACAGGATGCCTACCTTTTTGCGAATCTCGCCGAGTTCGCTCTCATTCATTCCAATGATGTTTTGCCCCTGGATCCAGATCTCTCCGGCGTCGGGCTCCATCAGGCCTACAATATGTTTGAGCAAAACGCTCTTCCCGCCGCCGCTTCGGCCAATGATAACAAGCGTTTCACCCGTCTTCACTTCAAGATTGACGCCGCGCAGAATCTCCTGCTGACCGATTTTCTTTGCCAAAGAACGTACGGCAATCATGGGCGACCCCTGACTCGAAGCTGTCTGAGGCTTCGCCGAGACGTCTGGAGATGGAGGCGCTTCAATCATGCGATTAGCCAAGTTTCATCCCTCAGTTTGCAACTCTCAACCACGATCAGCTTTTCGTCGGACGCCGCTCACCAATGGCCTGCGGGAAAAATAATGTTCAGTCCCATTGTCAGAAAGAAATTAACAATGAGTACGGCAAGCGAAGAATTTACCACTGCTTCCGTCGTTGCCCGGCCCACCCCCACTGCTCCCTCACGTGCGGAAAGGCCTTTTTGGCAACTGATGAAAACAATTAACAATGCAAAAACAAAAGCCTTGGTCAGACCCATAATGATGTCTTTTGGTCGCGTCCAGCGGACCATGTTCTCAACGTAGTATGGTCCGTTCACATCCAGCAAATACACCGCAATCAAGTATCCGGCCAGAATTCCGAACGCGATACATTCCGCCACGAGCAATGGCATGGAGACCATCATCGCCAGGGTTCGCGGCACTACGAGATAGTCAACGGGATAAACTGCGAGCGCTCGAAGAGCATCGATTTGTTCGGTTACCTTCATTGTCCCAATCTCAGCCGACATTGCCGCGCCGACCCGCCCGGCGACCATCAAAGCAGTCAGCACCGGTGCCAGCTCGCGACATAACGAGACGGACACCACTGCACCCACAGCTGATCCCATTCCCAACTTGTTGAATTGAAAAAATGCTTGAGCCGAAAAAACCGCACCGGTGAAGCCACCCGTGATAATGACGAGAACCTGCGACAACAAACCAATCTCAACGATCTGGTTGAGAAACAGTTTCCACCGCAGCTTGTGTGTAAAAATGGAACGAAACGTGTCGCCTGCCAGAAGCACCAGCTCTCCCAGGTATTGGAAGAATGAAAGAAGCCCTCCACCAAGAGCATTAAAGAAGCGAGTGATCATCAATTAAGCAGTCCATCTAATTTGGTGCCCGGAGAACTGAACATCGCGCGTGAAGCACTATTCACTTCTGGCGCCTTCAGCCTCAGGCAGTCAGCGGCTCTGTCTTCGTTCTGGGCCGGAGCTCCGCCGGAATCGCGCCTACAAACAGAGGTTCCAGTCCGAGCTTAAGGAAAATTGCCCGGATCTCACGCAAGCTCAACGTTGGTCGATCAAACTCGAAATATACAAGATCGTGGTTTGTATCGATCTTGTAATGAAGACCTGGAATCGGCTCGAGTTGAAGATCCAGCTCCAGGATTTTGTTCAAGTCACGCAAACCCCGGGCATACACTTCCAGTTCGATCATGGTAGCCGGGAAGGTAGCGGGCGGCTTATCGCAACGCAATCATTTACCGTTTCGCTGGTTTGCACCGAACGCAAAGCTGCGATACAAGATGTGCACACAAGCAATGAGACGCGCCACTCGCTTTTTCATCGCTGGCAATCTCTTGCTTGGCGCCCTGTTTTTTGGCTCCTGCCAGACCGTTCCCCAAGGGATTCAACAAGCCAGGCTTGAAATGTCGCAGAACATCGCGGCCGAACCGGCCGGCGATTATTTTATTGGCCGCCGTTATTACAAACCGGATTATAAGTTTTGGGGCTACATCCGGCGCCCGGGCCAACCATGGGCCACGGCAGAATTAGTGATGTTGAACGAAAAACAGAAGCTTGCTCCAGATCGCGAACGTCTCGATATCGGAAGCGACAACAATTACGAATACAAACTGTACGGCTACTTTAGTGGTGACAAAGTTTACGAACCAGCCAGTAACGGAATCTATCCAGAATTCGTTTTGAAAGGTTATCAACTGATTTCGACGAATCCGCCGGCGATCTTTAAGAGCCAATTCCGTGGCCACGCTACTGCGGAGGATCTTCGTTACGTGGTCGAGAAACCGGAATGATTTCGTTGAATCGTAATCGTAAGACTTCAGATCCTGTAACGATGTAACGATGTAACGGTTGAACGATTGGATATGGCCACGGCCGCCGCATTGACAAAGAAGGATCCGCTTGCCGACGAATTTCTCCGCTATCTGGCAGATGAGCGAAATGCGTCACCTCGCACGTTAAAGGCGTATCGGCATGCATTGACAGCTTTTCGCGGTGAAAACCAAACGCCGTGGAAGAAATGCCGCGGAGACGATTTTCGCGATTACCTGTTCGCAATCGCAAAGCGAGGGCAGGCGCGTTCCTATGTGCGTTTGCAATTTTCAGCGTTGCGCACGTTTTACCAGTTTCTAGCGGCTCGAAAGGGCCTGCGCAGTAATCCTGTCCGCGAAGTGCAATTGCCAAAAATTGAAAGGAAGCTGCCGCTAGTCCTGACACGTCAACAAGTGGAGGAGCTTCTTGCGGCTCCAACGCGCGAGAAGAAGAGCAAATCAGCGCCGCTGTGGATGCCTCTTCGCGACGTTGCCATCATGGAATTGTTCTACAGCAGTGGTTTGCGACTAAGCGAATTGGCTGCGCTCGATGTGGCTCAGGTAGACCCGTACACTGAATCTGTTCGGGTATTTGGCAAAGGGCGTAAAGAGCGCATTTGCCCGGTAGGTCTGCCTGCTCTGGAGGCGATCTCGCGTTATCGAGCTGCCGCGAACGTGCATTCGGGGCCCTTATTCATCAACAAGCTGCGGCGGCGGATCTCGGCGAGGTCTATCTGGCTCGTTTTGAAACGCTATGTTCGCCACACATCAATTCCCATTTCTATTAGCCCGCATAAACTCCGGCACAGTTTCGCGACGCACATGCTTGATCGCGGCGCCGACCTGCGCAGCGTTCAGGCGCTACTCGGCCACGCCAGCCTTTCAACGACTCAAATCTATACTCACGTCACCACCGAGCGATTAAAGAAAGCCTACGCCGACGCTCATCCGCGAGCGTGAGGAGGTGCCGGCGCTATCCGAAGCAATGACCAGGGTGGCGGTCCTGTGCGCCAGGGACGGCTAATTTGCGGCAGACGCCGCAGCCTGCCGCTCGACCGCATGAAAGGTAAGCTTCCCGTCGGTGGCGATTACCTCGACGTGATCGCCGGGTTTAACGTTGCCACGAAGTAATTCCTCCGCCAAGGGGTCTTCCAGATAGCGCTCCACTGCGCGGCGCATCGGTCGCGCGCCATACTGAGGATCATAACCCTTCTCGATGAGGAACTCCTTCGCACTTTCTTTCAGTTCGATATGAACATCCTTGGCTTTGATGCGAGTAAACACCTTGGCCACCTCGAGATCGACGATGCGCAACAACTCGGGTTTTCCAAGCGAGTGGAAAACAATGATTTCGTCCAGCCTGTTGAGAAACTCGGGCTTAAACACTCGTTTACTCTCCTCAAGGATCTTGTCGCGCATGGAATCATAATCGTGCCCTTCCAGCGGAGCGCCGAAGCCCATCACTGTCTGCTTCTTCAACAAATCGGCTCCCACGTTAGAAGTCATGATGATGATCGTGTTACGAAAATCAATCTTTCTCCCTAACGAGTCAGTGATTTTACCATCCTCCAGAATCTGTAAAAGCAAGTGCATCACATCTGGATGCGCTTTTTCGATCTCATCAAAAAGCACGACGGAATACGGCCGGCGACGGACTGCTTCGGAGAGTTGACCACCTTCCTCGTAGCCCACATAGCCAGGCGGCGAACCGATCAGACGTGAAGCCGTGAACTTTTCCATGTACTCCGACATGTCGATCTGGATCAGCGCGTCGGCATCGCCAAACATGAATTCAGCCAGCGTGCGGGCCAGGTATGTCTTGCCTACACCAGTCGGTCCGAGAAACACAAACGATCCGATGGGGCGCTTCGGATCTTTCAAGTCGGCACGGGACCGGCGCAAAGCTTTGCTGATCGCGGTGACGGCTTCGTCCTGTCCGATCACACGTTGCTTCATGTCGCTCTCCATGGTCAGCAGTTTTTGTGTTTCCTCCTGTTCCATTCGTTGGAGAGGAACACCGGTGACTTTGGAGATGATGTGCATCATGTCGTCGGCCGTCACGATCACCTCTTTTTCTTCTCGTTCCTCGCGCCATTTGTTCAAAATGCCATCGAGTTTTTCCTTGGTTTGCTTCTCTTTGTCGCGCAGGGCTGCGGCCTTTTCAAAATCCTGCGCCTTGATGGCTCCTTCTTTTTCCAGACGAATTTCTTCTATCTCTTTCTCGATGTCCTTCACATCGGGCGGACGAGTCATGGCATTGATGCGGGCACGTGCGCCGGCCTCATCCATTACGTCGATTGCCTTGTCAGGAAGAAATCGTCCGGTGATATAACGATCGGAAAATCGGACCGCTGTCTCCAGCGCTTCGTCCGTCAGTTTCGCTTTATGATGAGCCTCGTACTTCGGGCGCAAGCCTTTCAAAATCTGAATGGCTTCATCGACTGTGGGAGCATCTACCTTGATCGTCTGGAACCGGCGTTCCAGCGCGGCGTCCTTCTCGATGTACTTGCGGTATTCGTTCATCGTGGTCGCGCCGACGCATTGCAGTTCGCCGCGGCTTAAAGCGGGCTTGATGATGTTCGAAGCATCCATCGCGCCCTCCGCAGAACCGGCACCAACTATGGTGTGCAGCTCGTCGATGAACAGAATCACGTTTTTTGAGCGGCGTATTTCGTCCATCACCGCCTTGATGCGTTCCTCGAACTGGCCGCGGTACTTGGTACCCGCAACCATGAGCGCGAGATCAAGCGTGATAACGCGTCTATCCCGCAAGAGTTCCGGCACATTCCCACTCGCAATTTCCTGAGCGAGGCCTTCGGCAATCGCTGTCTTTCCAACACCCGCCTCACCAATCAGGACTGGATTGTTTTTCGTACGCCGACAAAGCACTTGGATGACGCGCTCGATTTCATTGCGCCGGCCAATTACCGGGTCCAGTTCGCCCTTCTTTGCCAGATCTGTGAGGTCACGGCCAAAAGCGCGCAGCGCCGGCGTCTTGACGTCTTTTTTTGTCGGCTCCCCGACTCCTTCCTGTTCCGATTCTGAAGGCGTGAAATTTGGATCGAGCTCTTTTAGTATCTCGTTGCGTGTCCGTTCAATGTCGAGCTCAAGACTCTTGAGAACTCTCGCGGCCACCCCCTCCCCTTCGCGCAAGAGGCCGAGGAGAATATGCTCGGTGCCGACATAGGAATGATTTAGCGCCTTGGCTTCCTTGCCCGCGAGCGCCAAAACTTTTTTAACTCGAGGGGTGTACGGAACGTTCCCGACCATCTTGGTTTCGGGCCCTGACCCGACCTGTTTCTCGACCTCCATTCGGACGGTCTCAAGATCAAGACCCATTTTTTGCAGAACGTTCACAGCCACCCCCTGGCCTAACTTGATCAGGCCAAGCAGCAGATGTTCCGTGCCGACATAATTGTGGTTAAACCGGTCCGCTTCCTTTCGAGCAAGCGCCAGAACCTGTTGAGCCCGGGGAGTAAAATTATTCATCGTTCGATGGCACGACAACGGAGTCACCATCCGATTGTCTCGCCATCTTACTAATATCAGGTTTGGGAAAGAGTTTCAAACGCTCGCGAATAATTTGAGCACGCAAGTGGTCTCGCTCTTCCGCATTGAGCTTCTGTTGAGAGCTTTTTTGCAAATGCGCAGGCTGGGTTTCAATGAACAGTTCATCGATTTGCAAACGTCGATCTTCCGGGAACGCGCCGAGATCGGTACCGAGTTTGATAATTGAGAGCAAATTCAGTGCTTCCTTCGATGCCATCGCGTGAGCGTAGGTCAGCACGCCGTACGCGCGACCGATTTGATCGAGAAGGGTGTTTGGCTTTTTCTGAAGCAATATTTGTCGCGCATTGTGCTCTTTTTCGATGATCGTTTCGATTACCTTGCTCAGCCGGCTAATGATTTCTTCTTCCTTTTCTCCAAGTGTAGTTTGATTCGAGATCTGGAAGAGATTGCCCATTGCCTCAGTGCCCTCGCCGTACAGACCCCGCACTGCCAGACCGATTTTGCTCACGGCTTGAATCACCTGATTGATCAATTCACTCAGGACCAATCCTGGCAAATGCAGCATGGCGGAGGCGCGCATCCCTGTGCCAACATTTGTCGGACAGGCAGTCAGATACCCAAGCCGGGCATCGAACGCGAAATCCAGTTTGCTTTCGAGCGCGCTGTCGATTTTATCGACAAGCTTAAAAGCCTGTTTCAGTTGGAGACCGGAACGAATTGATTGGATTCGCAAATGATCTTCTTCGTTGATCATGATGCTTAGAGTCTGTCGGCGATTGACCACGACGGCACTTCCGGCACCCTTCGCGGCATGTTCGCGACTGATTAAATGCCTTTCCACCAGGACCTGTCTGTCCATCGCTGATAAATCCTGCAAGCTTTCGGCAAAAGCCTCCTGCATTTCCGGAAGCGCTTCCACGCGCGATCTGATCAATTCCAGGATTGAACCGCGCTCGGCCTTTTTCGCCCAACCCGGAAACGGACGGTTACGCAAGTTACGTGCGAGCCGAACCCGACTGCTAATGACGATCTGGTGGTGAGGACCTTCACCGCGCAGCCACTCCCCGGCAGTCGTCAGCATGTTCGAGATTTTCATGACGCTTTGGAGAGCTCGATCTCGAGTTGTTTGATTTCGTCGCGCAACGACGCCGCTGTCTCATAGTTTTCATCGGCAACGGCTTTCTGCAGGTTCTCGGTCAAAGCACGCATACGATGGTTCAGCGCCATGGTGCGTTGCGCGCGTTCCGGGAATTTTCCGACATGCTCGGTACCCTTGTGCATCGCTTTTAAAAGCGAACCCATTCCGTCCCCAAAGGTGACATAGCACTCGCTGCAGCCCAGTCGTCCGGTCTTTTTGAAATCAGCCTGGCTAAATCCGCACACGGGACACTTCTGACTGGACGCGCCTTTTTCAATTTCCTCCGCTGCACCGATTCCAAGCAGCAAATCCGCGAGCGCAAAGCCAGTCGGATCCTGGACACCCTTCTCCTTGGAACACGCATCGCACAGGTTCACCTTTTGCATTTTGCCTTCCAGGATTTGCGTCAGGAAGACTGTTGCATCATTGCATTTGCAAACGTCACACAACATCTCTCTTATTTAGACCTTGTTCTTTTGGAAACATTCAACTCCGATATTTCCAGGAGGTTTCTGCGTCAGAGCGACTTTGCTCAATTTTCAGGCGAAGATAGGCGTGCCGGTTTCTCGGGTTACCTGACGAAATCGCGCAATGATCCGACCCGTAATCGGCCCCGGCTTTCCGGTGCCAATCGACCGGCCATCCGCTTTGACCACCGGGACAATCTCAGCTGCAGTGCCCGTAAGGAAACACTCGTCAGCAACAAACACATCATGACGCGTAATGTTCGTTTCGCGAACTTTAACCCCAAGCTCAGCGGCGATTTCGAACACTACCGCGCGTGTAATTCCCCGTAGCGCACCTGCGGTGACCGGAGGTGTGAAAATTTGCCCGTGCTTAACAACGAAAACATTATCTGCAGTGCATTCGGCAACGTTCCCCTCGTCGTTTAACATGAGTGCTTCATCTGCTCCGGCCAAATTTGCCTCAACGCGGGCCATCACATTGTTCAAATAATTTAACGATTTGACCGCCGGATTTAGCGCCGCCGGATTGGTGCGCCGCGTTGCGCAGGTTACGATTGTTAATCCTTTGCGATAAAAATCCTCGTGGTAAAGAGCAATCGTCGCCGCAATGATAATTACACTCGGACACTTACATTGCATCGGGTTCAGACCCAAATTCCCAATCCCGCGCGTGACCACCAGACGAATGTAGCCATCGTGCAAACGATTTTGCCGAATTGTTTCCAGCACCGCGTCCGTCATCTCCTGCATCGTCATCGGAATTTCCAAGCAGATGGAACGCGCTGAATCCCAAAGCCGGAGAAGATGTTCTTCCAGTCGAAAAACGCGCCCGTTGTAAAAGCGAATTCCTTCGAAGATCCCGTCACCGTACAGCAAACCATGATCGAACACCGAGACCTTGGCATTGGCTTCCGAGTAGAATTTGCCGTCGATGTAAATCTTGGCTTCCTTGACGCCAGTAGTCCGACGCGGTCGACTTTCCACCGCGGGTTCGGTTACAGCCTCGCCACCAGGCTCGTGCATTCTCGATTCTTCCAACACCGTCTCGTCAGTGGTTTTCATAATCGCAAGAAAATCTCCAATGCTTGAGCGAGCAATTCAAGTTGCAAATAGGAAGAATAAAATTAACAACAATACGCCCGCGGTTACAGCAATCTCGCGTTTCGTCTTTCCGATTATTTATTGAGTTCGCAACACGCCGTCTTTGATGTGCAATTGACGGTCTCCGCGCGCGGCCAGCCGAGCATCGTGGGTGACCACAAGCAAAGTCATGTTCCGCGTGCGAGTCAGATCGAGTAGCAAATCCATAATCGCATCGCCGGTTTTGGAGTCGAGGTTCCCCGTCGGCTCATCGGCAAATATGATCTGAGGATTATTCGTTAATGCTCGTGCGATTGCCACGCGCTGTTGTTCGCCACCTGAGAGTTCTGCGGGCAGGTGATGCATGCGATCGGCGAGACCGACAGTGGTCAGGCTTTCTTCAGCGCGGCCACGCGCACTTTTTCCGCCAATCATTCCCGGCAGCAGTACATTTTCGAGCGCCGTTAGTTCAGGCAACAAAAAATAGCCCTGGAAGATGAAACCCATTTTCCGATTTCGGAAACGCGCTTGTGAGCCGGACGTCCCGGTGTAGAGGTTGTGCCCCTCAAATTCGACGGTTCCGGACTGTGGGCGCTCTAAACCGGCCAGCGTGTACAGAAGCGTTGTCTTACCCGCCCCCGAAGCGCCGGAAAGAAAGACCGCTTCATTGCGTTCAACTTCCATGGAAATACCGCGCAACACCTCAATCGTTCGAGGCCCCATTTGGAATGATTGGAAAAGATCGCGCGCCACTAATTGCGGAGTTGCCGTTTCCATCGAAAGAAATTGGTCCCGTGTTATCTGCAGCAAATATCAGACTAAGACAAGAGCGCTTCATGCCTGTACAATTGAAAGCCGCCGTTGAGGTCATCCACGGCGGCTTTTCCAATCGCGCGAAGCCAATCAGGTCATTCCCAAAGACGCGAGCGTCGGCTCGTCAATGGACGAGGTCAGGTACAACCCGTGATCACGCTGGTAACCTGCGATTGCTTCGCGGGTCAAAGGGCCTAGCAGGCCATCCACTTCGCCTCGGTAATAGCCTTGTTCCTGCAGAGCGGCCTGCACATTAGCTACCACTTGGTCGGGTGGCAGACTGTTGTACGCGTAAATGGGTCCGTCGTACGCGTAGTATGAGTCAGGAGCATAGCCCCATGCTGGATACCACCAGCCCGAATTCCAGTAGTACCATCCACCATATACGAAGACAATTCGCTTGTAGTGATTCCTCCACCAAACCCTGTCGTGCCACACCGGATTATAATTCCTGAACGCCCAGTACTGGTTACCTTTCCAATACTGGCTGCCCTGGATTCGCCTGTTTTGCTGAAACTTGACGGTCTTATATTTCGTGGGCCGTGTGTTTGACGCCAAGTTGAAGCGCTGGGCCCGGTATTTCTTGTTTGATTTAAACGCGGCTGCGGAACCCTTGTTAACTTTCGATTGGTTTCCCTTCTTGGAATAGGCTGCGTTGTTGGCATACCGACCGCCGTGCGCGTTTTGCGCTGCGATTTTC
Source organism: Candidatus Udaeobacter sp. (assembly GCA_035652195.1). Taxonomy (GTDB): domain Bacteria; phylum Verrucomicrobiota; class Verrucomicrobiia; order Chthoniobacterales; family UBA10450; genus Udaeobacter. The sequence goes on from DASREH010000047.1 coordinate 22,785, forward strand.
TGGTTACTCTTCTGTGTCTTCTTACTGTTCGCGCCGATCTGTTGGTTTGTCTTCTTGGCTGAATATTGATGGTTCTGACTGTTTCGAGCTGCGGCTTTCTGAGGAGCTTTCTTCGCAACGTTCGATCTCGACTGATTAACCTGCTGCCTGGCCTTAGCGTTCTGATGCGACGTAGGTCGTGAGACCGGCTGGTAACGATCAGGCGCGGCCTTCTTAGGTGCAGTCGCGGGACGCGCACGCTGCGCCGATTCAGGCTGCCTGCTTTTTTGCGCCTGTTTTTTTTGCTTGTTGTCTTTTTGGGCAGCGGTCGCCGAGCAAGCGAGGGCGACGCTGCAGAGTAAACTTAAAAATGTTCTCATAATTTCTGTTGGAATACTTGGACTTTTTTCGTGGACGATTTATTCAACAGCCAGCACCGTCGACTCCAGAAGTTTCAGCCCCAATCGACCGGCTGACAGTAAGCGTACAGCTTTTCTCAACCCATATTTTGTGGACAAAAAAGGCCGCACAGCATTGCCGTGCGGCCTTTCGCTGAATGACTTTTTGTTATGCGATGCCCAACGTTTCCAAGGTTGGTTGATCAGCTGCCGATGTAATTGCCAAGCCATTGTCCGCTTGAAACGCTGCCAATGCAGCGCGGGTTTGAGGGCCGAATACACCGTCAATTGCTCCGGCATAATAGCCCTGTTCTTGTAGTGCGACCTGGACGTCAACAATGACCTGATCGGGCGTTACAGTCGCATAACCGGTGTAAATAGGTCCGTCATAGGCATACCAGCCGTATGGGTCGTAGCCCCAAGCCGGATACCAGTAACCGGCATTCCAGTACCACCAGCCACCCAGAACGAACGCGATGTGTGAATGATGGCTTCTCCACCACCCTCTGTCGTGCCAGGTCCGGTTATAATTGTGAAACACAGCATATCGCGCATTGTTGAACTGCGCGTTCCGCCAATTATTGGTGATACGGACGTTTCCTGCGCGGTTATGCAACACATTACGAGCCAGCGTCAGATTTCTCTTACGATTCACCGACAGATTTCGCCGGGCTGCATTTCTGGTAGCTCTTGCCACACGCTCATTTCCTGCCCTGGCCGCTTGAGCACGGCCGCCTTGCCGGGCATTCGCACGAGCAACATTTCTCTCGCGATTTAGAGCGGCCCGATCTTGTTCTGCAGGTCCGTTACGTGCCTCCCTTGCAACTCGAGAACTGCGGTTCCTCGTGGCCTCCGCTCTGGCGGTTCGGCCGTTACTTGTTCGGTTAGCCTTGCTCGCGTTACCAGCGGCGATGCGTGAACTGCGAGTTCTTGCCGCCTCAGCCCTGGCTGCACGCGTCGAAGTCCCCCGAGCCACGTTTCGATGCGTCACCGCTGCCCTGTTGTGACTTACAGTTCTGTGCTGCGACACATGGCTTCTGGGTCGCGACGCAGTGACGTGCCTGCTCCGCGGAGCAGGATGAGACCGTGCCACTGAGTGGCCCCCGGTGCTCCTATGCGTGGCAACATGGGCGCTGCGAGCGCCGCCCCTGGCCGATGAGTGCCCGCGTTCTTTCGGGGCTCCCCAAGCCGTAAGCGCAAGCGCAAGGCTCCCTATCCATGCCAAATATACAATACGTCTCATAGTTTCCCTTCTAACTCTCCTTTAGTGAATTAAACTCCCGCAGGGTCTGCGAGGTTGCGGTCTTTTATGGTCAGGCGTGTTGTTGCCGAACGGCCTCAAACAACACAATACCAACCGCGGTGGCGAGATTCAGACTGCGAGTACCATGCATTGGAATGCAGACACAGCGATTTTGATTGTCTGCCAGCAGGCTTTCGGGAAGGCCTCTCGTTTCCGACCCAAACACGAAAAAGTCGTCGGGTTGAAATTTCGCCCGGTAGTAGGGCCGCTCGCTCTTCGTTGTTAAGAAAAAATAATTCGCGTTCGGCAACTGGGACTTTTGCAGCGCATGAAATGAGTCCCAGACTTTTAAGCGTACTTCACTCCAATAATCCAAGCCTGCTCGCTTTAACTGTCGGTTTTCCAATGAAAACCCAAGCGGGCGAATTAAATGCAGAGTTGATTGAGTCGCCAGGCAAAGCCTTCCGATGTTGCCGGTATTTGGCGGTATCTCCGGCCGAACAAGAACCACATTAAACATGCTACTCCCCACCGGTCGTACGAACCCGATGTTCCTCAAAAGCGGGAGGCAGAACGATTGCTGAAAGGAGGCTACAATTTGCTGGCAACCAATTTTTCCAGCTTCACCACATCGGCAGCGAACTTTCGGATTCCTTCGCCGGTTTTCTCGTACGCCATCGCGTTGTCGTTCAGCAGCCAGCGAAACGTCTTTTCGTCAAGCACCAGCTTCTCCACTTTTGCTGATTTGGCTTTTTCCGGACTAAGCTTTCGTTCCACTTTGTCATTCGATTTCGAAAGCTCTTCCATCAATTCCGGGCTGATTGTCAGACAATCACATCCCGCCAGTTCAAGAATCTGTCCAACGTTCCGGAAGCTGGCGCCCATTACCTCAGTGGGGATATCGAATTTCTTATAATAAGTATAAATCTCCGTAACAGACTTCACTCCAGGATCTTCTGGACCAGTATAATCGCGTTTGTTTTCTTTTTTATACCAATCGTAAATCCGACCCACGAACGGTGAGATGAGCTGCACCTTTGCCTCCGCCGCGCGGACCGCCTGCGGCAAAGAAAACATCAGCGTTAAGTTGCAACGAATTCCCTCCTTTTGCAGTTGCTCTGCCGCAACCAAGCCTTCCCAGGTCGAGGCGATTTTAATCAGTACGCGCTCCCGCGGAATTTTTCGCTCTTCATAGAGTTTGATCAGGTGCCGCGCTTTCTCGATTGAACCTTCCACGTCGTATGACAAGCGCGCGTCGGTCTCAGTCGACACCCGGCCTGGCACGATCTCGAGAATATCCGTGCCGAACTGGACCAAAAGGTGATCGCAAATGTCTTCGATCTGTTGGTGTCCGGTTAAACCCGACTTCCTCCGGTCAGCGATGACCTGCTCAAGGAGATGTCCGTACTCCGGCTTCTGCGTGGCGGCATAAACAAGACTCGGATTCGTCGTCGCATCTTGCGGCTTGAATTTCTTCATTGACTCAAAATCCGCCGTGTCAGCGACAACCTTGGTAAAGTTCTTCAGCTGCTCGAGCTGATTTAGTTCTGTGCCGGTCTTTTTATCTTCAGCAATAGCAATGCTCATAATGAAAATTCTCCGTTTGGACTTCGGCTAAAACGTACGCCTCAATCAAATCGTCGACAACGACAAAGTCTGCTTTTCGTGCCGATAACGACGTCGGCCAGAACAGCGTGCCGCTGTTGCGAATTACGCTGAAACCGCAGGGCGCGGATCCGCGGTTCGTCTCGAACCAAGCGCCGCTTTGACAAAATTGTTCCCGAGCTCCCACATCGGCCCGGGAAATTTGCGGCATTCGGCCAGAACGTCGTCCAAAGCATTCACAAACAGGTCGACTTCTTTCTCGCCGATTAGCAATGGCGGTAAGATCTTCATCACATCCATGGCGTGACCAGCGACCTGGGTCAGGATGCGATGTTTGCTCAACATTTGTGTGACGACCATTTGCGCGAACAGTACCTTGTCGATCTTGTGCAACAACTTCCACGCCATCTTCAACCTGAACTCCTGAGGTTCATGAAACTCGATACCGATCATGAGTCCCCTGCCGCGCACTTCCTTGATGAAAGAGTGTTTTGCCCGCAGGGCATCGATTTTTTGCATCAGCAGCGCACCGATTTTCGCAGAGTTCTGGACTAACTTCTCGTCATCGATGACTTTCAGCGCTGCCAGCCCGCAAGCCATCGCCAGATTGTTTCGGCCAAATGTGGTGGAATGGACCACACACCGGTCCATACGCGAGAAAGTTTTCTGGTAAATGTCGCGCCGGGTTACGATCGCGCCGCATGGCACATAGCCGCCGCTCAGCGTTTTTGCCAGCGTGATGATGTCAGGCTCAAGATTCCAATGCTGAAATCCAAACATCGTCCCTGTGCGACCGAGCCCGGTCTGCACTTCATCTGAGATCAACAACGTGCCGTATTTGCGGCAGAGTTCCTGTGCGCGAACAAAGAAATCCGTCTTGGAAGTTTGGCAGCCTTTCCCCTGGACGGTCTCAATCACGAAAGCCGCAACGTCACGCGAACGCAATTCGCGATCTAATGCCTCGATATCATCCAAAGGCACACGTGCATCAAATCCTTCCATTAAAGGTCCGAACCCTTCCGTGAAGCTCTCACACCCCATCAGGGATAACGAACCGAGGCTGAGTCCGTGAAACGCGCTCGCAAGCGATACCGCGCGTTTTCTGCCTGTCGCAGCTCGAGCAAACTTCAACGCGCCTTCCATTGCCTCCGTTCCTGAGTTGCAGAAAAACACGGCATTCAAATGAGGGGGTGTTCGTTTTACCAAGGCCTCGGCGAGCAATCCGCTGAGGAGCGAGCAGTCCATTTGGACCATGTTTGGCAGATCCAGATCGAGTACATCGCGAATCGTCTGCTTCACCACAGGATGATTCCGGCCAATATTGAAAACGCTGTAGCCGCTCAAAAAGTCGAGATACGGCTGGTTATCCATGTCATAGAGGTACGCGCCTTCGGCTCGCGCGTAGACTTTATCAAAGCCGATTACTCGCTGCGCCTGGACCAGCGTCGGATTTATATGCCGCTCGTGGAGTTGGTAGTTCTCACCTAGTCGAGCGGCGATGATTTCTTTCAGATCGAAAGCCATTCAGTCATGTTCTGCGATGTGGGCACGAAACGCAAATATGCCTCACGACTGCCAGTCAGATAAGTCGTTGGCGAAGTTCAAAGTGACTGACGGAACCAAGCCATGGCACCGATGCAAAAAAACCGCAGGATTCAATCGGAACCCTGCGGTTTTCTATTTATGGATCAGGTCGCTTAATCTTCGACAACTACCCGCTCAACCGTGCGATGTTCAGTCGGGCCCGTGTAGTAAACACGAACCTTTTGCCCGGCGCGCAGTGGCGCAGTGATGATCTTTCCGGCGCTATCAACAACTCGCGCGGCCGTGCCCAAAGCAAAGCTGACTGGGCCTTCGTCACCGCGAACCACAACAGTTTTCCCCGGCTCATACGTGGTCACAGTACCTGCCGTGTACGTCGTGGTCGTTGTCTCTGTTGTTGTTGTTGGTTCTGTTGTTGTTTCCGTTGTCGTTGTACTCGTTTGCGCAAACGCAACAGGCGCTACTAATGCGCAGGCGATGCTAATGATTGCTCTCTTCATTTTATACCTCCCTTGTTTTGTTTTGATGGTTTCTCCCGAGCTTCATGCCCGGCAGCTCGGCAGGCGTCCTTGGATCACACCTGCCCAGTTTCGGCTTGGACGGCAACGAGCCGCCCGCATTCGAAAATCACGGGCTTTATCAGTCTAGCACCACGACGTGATCAACCTGCCGCGCATAGCCGTCGCTCGCGTAAAACACCACCACGCGTGTGCCAGGCTGAATGGAACCACGAAAAGGTCGGCCGAACTTATCAAACACAACTCCCGGCCCGAATGAGTCAAACCGCTCTGGATTCGCATTGTCGGTCCGAACCACCAGTGTTCCGGGAGGCTGATAAGTTGCTGCGGTTCCTTCCTGAGCTGAAATGATCGGAGCTGTTACCGTTACTCCCTCTACGGTAGTTAATCTTCTCGTAGTCTGCGCAAACGCCGGCGATGCCATCAGCACGCAGGCGACAGCGATAAGTGTTTTGTTAATCATGGATGCCCTCCTCCGGTTATAGTGATACCCCATGTTCGTAGTTCGAAGAGGTGTCGGACGCGTCACGGATCAGGAGACGCAACGAAAATTATCATTTGAATGATTGAGCGTCCTTGCCGATTCGATACGTTCGTTTGCCAATGACCAGCCAAAAGCGGACTGCCGAACCAGCAGTCACTCCACAACTTGCCGAGGAACACGGACTTACCCCGGAAGAATACGAGCGCGTCAAAAGGATTCTGGATCGAGAGCCAAATTTTACCGAACTGGGAATCTTCTCCGTAATGTGGAGCGAGCACTGCTCTTACAAAAATTCGAAAAAAGAACTGAAAAAATTTCCCACTACCGGGAGCGGCATTCTGGTAAGAGCAGGCGAAGAAAATGCAGGTGTCGTCGATATCGGAGACGGCTGGGCCATCGCGTTCAAAATGGAAAGCCACAATCATCCAAGCGCGATCGAACCTTTCCAGGGGGCAGCCACTGGCGTCGGTGGAATCATTCGCGATATATTTACAATGGGAGCGCGTCCAGAGTTTTGCCTCAATTCGCTGCGATTCGGACCGATCACCTCGAATTCAGAATTAGAAACGGCTTCAACCGATGGACATCGGCAGTTAGCAGCAAATCGCCGTTTGTTCACCGGCGTCGTTTCCGGCATTGCACATTATGGAAATTGCATCGGGATCCCGACGATTGGCGGTGAAATCTATTTTGACGAGAGCTTCGAGGGCAATCCTCTTGTAAACGTCTTTTGTCTCGGAGTGTTGCGTCATCAACAATTGGCGCGCGGTACTGCGAGTGGAGTTGGTAACCCCGTTTTTTATGTCGGCGCTGAAACCGGGCGCGATGGTCTTGCGGGCGCAGCATTTGCTTCGCGTGAATTAACCGACCAATCGCGCGAAGACCGGCCGGCCGTGCAAGTCGGAGATCCGTTTAAGGAAAAGCTTTTGCTCGAAGCATGTCTCGAGCTTTTGAGTCACGACGCTGTCGCCGGCATTCAGGACATGGGCGCCGCAGGACTGACCTGCTCAACTGCTGAAACGGCGAGCCGCGCTGGAAGCGGTATCGAGATTAACCTGGCGAAAGTCCCCAAACGCGAGTCGGGCATGACGCCCTACGAAATCCTGTTGAGCGAATCTCAGGAACGAATGCTGATCATTGCCCGGCGCGGCAAGGAAGATGTGGTTCGTGCGATCTTTGCCAAATGGGACGTGCCGTGTGTCGAGATCGGACAAGTTACCGACGACGGTATTATGCGGGTGCGCGATAACGGCACTGTGGCCGCAGAGATCCCAGCCCGAGCACTCGCGGACGAAGCGCCTCTTTATTCGAGAGAAACAAAATCTATTACAGCAACAGGTGATCGCGTACCGCCAGATCTGGTACCAATCGACAATCATCAGGCGCTGCGACAACTGCTTCGCGATCCAACAATCGCATCGAAGAATTGGGTGTATCGCCAATACGATCACACCGTGCGCACAGGCACATTTGTGAAACCAGGTTCAGACGCAGCGGTGTTCTTTGTGCGTTATGCAAACAAAATCCTCGCTGCGACCACCGAT
>DASREH010000048.1:0-11886 GCA_035652195.1 Candidatus Udaeobacter sp.
TAGCCGCCGTAACAGTAAGGAGGCCACCAATAGCCACTCCCGTCAGCGAGGATCGCTCCGGCGGCAGCACCCAGGATGAAAGTGCCTAGATAGCCTGCCGTGTAGTTCGAAGTAACCGTACCATCAGGATTCCCAGTTTGGGTGACATAAGTCACGTTGTAGACCGGTGAGCTCGACGGAATCGTATAAATCGCCTGTGGAACTGATGTGCATGCACTCCACGGACCTTGTGGACTGGAAGACATGAACCAGACGCCCTGGAGGCAAAGGTAGTAGTTGTCTGCTACCTTGATTACCTTGTCCGCAGTGTTCGTCGCATATTCCATCGACGTTCCCTTAATAGGCTCAAACTTTGGATCCCCGACATAATCCACCTTAGCCTTGGCTGCGGCATCCTCTGCGTTGACCGTCATGGTGGTCGGAACTTGCGCCAGCAAAACCGCGTCCTTTGCTTGCTCGGTGCCGGGAACCGTAGCCAGAATTGCCGACGCAGGACTGCTTGTCGGAATTTTCGCGAAATCAGGAGGGAGATCTGGCGTGGCGTAAGTCCATGGTCCTTTCAAGTCCGGCGCGCTAAACCACCGACCGGCTGTTAAGTAGTAAATTTTCTTCGTCGGCTTGTATTGGAAGACCACGCTGCTCGTATTCGTTGCATACTCCAGCTGCGTATTCGGAATTTGCGCGTACGCCGGCTGGCCGTCGAACAGGATGATTTCGGCTGGTTTATCGCTGTAGAATACTTCAGGAGTCGGACCCTTTGTGTTTGCTGCCGGCGGGATAAATTTCTTCAGGCCACTCCACTGCTTATCCTGCGGCACCTTGGACATATCCGGAGGCAGCTTTTTGGCAGGAGCCCATTGGGCATCCAGCTTATTAGCCGTCAACCACTGCTGGCCCACAGCCAGATAATATGCGGAACCGTTTTTGTCGTAGAACAGTGGCCACTGTGTGTTAACGACGAACTGCAAATTGGTGTTCGGAACTTCGGAAAGAACGGGCTCGCCATTAACGCTCAACAGAATCGAGGGGTGATACCCGATAAAAATGTTAGGCGGATCGTTGTTTAATTGCACCCCAGCCGGAGGTTCGTTCTTTGGCGTGGACGCGATTAGATGAAACAACGAAATCTGGAAGGTTGATGGCACGAAGCTTTTGAACGCCTGCTCCATTTTATCTGCTGTGGCCTTGTCCAGTGACGGAAAATAGCTGTTTGTAATCTGCAGATTCGAGATGTTTACGAGCTTGGCGACGTTATCTACGCTGGTGGTTCCCTTCATTTCTACGACGCCCACCACCGTTTTGCCACTCTTCGGCGTAAGCGAAACGGCCATTCGCCAGCTTAAATCCTGAAAGTTCTTCCAGTCGTCAACCTGCGGTTGATACACAATCAATCGATTCCCATCTTGGAAAAGTTCTCGTGGCCAACTTGAGTCAGATTGATTCGAGGCCGTTTTGGAATCGGCTGTCGCCAGTTCAAACGGCCACGCAAATAATGCTACTGTTACAATTGCGAATTGGATCAAGGAAGTTGCAATAAATTTCATAATCCAGTCGACGTAATGATAGTGATGTACAGATGCTATTGTTGCCTATAGGACTTTAGGCCAATAGGCGAGTCTGAAAATGTGCTTGCGCTAATGCAATAGTTCGGTTTCACACAGGAACGTTAGGCTGCAATCGTCCGAGATTTCGTTTTCCGCTCTTACAACGCTGGCAACGGCATCGGCCCGAAGAATAGGCGCAACATCTTCTCCTTACCGATCACACGCTCTAGTTCGCGCATCGTGCAGTACACAAGAATCAATAGAAACAGGATGATTTCCACTGCCCAGAAATGCGGCCAAATCATTTCTGCCAGCTGTTTTTCGCTGCCCTCCACGATGCCTCCGGCTTGGCGCGAAAAATCAATGAGGCGCTCCACATAGTGAATTACCGTGGCTATTAGCAGGTAGATCACCGTCTTCCAAACGATGTTGTAAGCGAGTGGCCTGTTTGGATAGCGATTGATCGCCGGCAACATATCTGCGATTAAGACCGCCTTGCCGAGGATCAGCGACGCGATCGCAATCGACATGGTAGACAAAGGTTCGAAATGCGTACCCCTGGCGATCAACACACGAATGAACGTGACAATGTGAAAGGCTACGAAGAAGAAAATTGTTGGTGGCAGGATCGCAAAGAATTCTTGCTTAATCTTTTCGAGTATTTTGTGCATGTTGGTTTAAGGGGATCGATTCTTACAAAATTGGCCCCAACATCGCAATGGTGTTGTTCCAAAGTCGGCGAGTCACCGGCCATTGGGCTACGGTTTCGGCGATGACGGGAAGGGAGCAGGCCAGATAGGCGTGCTGACGGTGGCGCATTTCGGCGGTTAAAATCGGATCGTAGAACAGAATGTTGTTTTCGTAGTTCAAATCGAAACTGCGCCGGTCCATGTTTGCCGAGCCGATCAGGGTGACTTCTCCATCCAGTGTGACTGACTTGGTATGCAGAAGACCGCCTTGGTACTCGTAAATGCGGACCCCGGCGGCCAGCAAATCGCTGTAGTAACTGCGACTCGCCGCGGCGACGATCCATGAGTCATTTCGCGCCGGGAAAATGACAGTCGTTGTTACGCCGCGCCGGGCACTCGCACAAAGGGCGGCCTGCATCGCTTCGTCGGGTACATAATAAGGAGTCGTAATGATCAGCTCGCGTCGAGCCGTGTACAACAGAGTTTCGAAAAGCTCGGGCATGGCAGAGCTATACAGCGTCGGACCGGTGCCAATGACCTGCGCTGTCAGCCCAGGTTTGCTGAAGGGCAATGGTTGGCGCAACAACGACGTGAGATCGCCATCCATTTGCGCCATCCAGTCGCTTGCGAACAGATACTGATTCTGCCGCGCAATCGGCCCCTCAAAACGCATCATCGCGTCCACCCACGGGGCAAACTTTGCCTTGATCCGGAACTCGGGGTCTGCGCAGTTCTGACTGCCGCAATAGGTGATCCAATTATCAATCACCATGATTTTGCGATGATTGCGCAAGTCGATTCGCCCTCGCAACGGACGTAGCAGTGGATTGCCGATTGGCAGGGCGGTAGCCACTTGGACACCGGCCGCCCGCATGGCTTTCCAATGCGGTGACTCGATCATGATGCGCGAGCCCAATCCATCGGCCATCGCCCGGCAGGTTACCTTACGCGCGGCTGCACGCTGTAGTGCCTCGACCACCTTGAGTCCGTTGTTATCTGGCAGCCAGATATAAAAGATCAGGTGAACATGATCCTGAGCAGCATCAATATCTGCGACCAGGGACTCTATCGCCGCGTTGGAGTCTGACAGCAAGGTCGCAGAGTTACCGCCGACGGGCGCGAAGCCATTTACCGACTGTCCGAGGCGGAACAGGTGATCGTAGGTCTCTGGAATTACCGGTTGCAGATTAGGTGAATCCATTCCTGGAGCCTTGGTAAGGTCGGGCATGGCTGCTAGCACCGCGTTTAACCTACTCACACGCCGGCGGCCGATGCTGGTTTCGCCGAGAAGGATGTATGCCAGGATGCCGACCACCGGCATAACAATGATGACAACGATCCAGGCGATCCGTGAAGCCGGATCTCGGTGCGGCCGCAAAATGACCCGAGCAATCACTGCGAGATGGACCAGGAAAAAGGCTCCCGTCCAGAGTGCTGTTACGACCTGACTTTCAGTCATTCATTGGCTGGGTTGAATCGGTGTTTTCTCTCTTGTGTCGATACCAAAGTTTCGGAATAAAGAAAACTCGTTTGCAGCTAAGTCACCCGAATATCAATCTATTTTGTCCCGGAGTTCGCCGAGCAAGCCATTCTTAAGTCCGTCAAAACGCGACGCGATCGCAATCGACATCGTAGACAAAGGCTCGAAACATCAGCACCTTCCCGATCAACGCGTGAATAAACGTAATCAGATCCAGACCAACAAACTCGCTGCTGCTAGAATCGCACAGAATTCTTCCTTCAATGGTTCGGCAATTTTTTGCATGGCGCTGCCAGTGTGAGTGACGGGCGCCGTCAAACGAAGTCAATTCGGCGTGACAAAACGACAGGCGGCCGTCAGAGGCCGCCTGCTGTAAACAGAAATGAAACTACCGTTACTGACCAGTTCCCTTGCTAGCTGCCTCGGCCTGCGCCATGCGCTTCGCCATCTCGGCCTTTACCGCGTCAAGATTGAAGCTGGCGCCCCGCTGCATCGGCGGGTAATCGAGAAATGTCTGGAGCTCTTTTGCCATGACTTCTTGGACGAAGACGAAGCGCCAGAACTGAAACTTAAACCAATCGAAGTATTGCTGACCGCCTTCCTTTGTCCCGTCGTTAGGCCAACCCTGGCGCTCAAATGGATCGAGGCGAAGGTTGATTAAATAAGGCACGTCAACATGCGTCTTTTCGCCCAGCCAGCCGCGAGGCTGGTCAATAAAACGATACTTGTAGTCATCAATGCGGACCGCGCCAACAGTGCTTTCGCCGAGATAAAAGATTTCGTGACGAGCGGACTTGTTAGTCTTACCCGTGATCAAATCCAATTGATTATAGCCGTCCAAATGGTTTTTGTAGGTGCGATCACCGAGCTTGACGCCCTTTAACAATTGGTCGGTGATGTTCGGATTGCCGGCGGCTGCTAGAAACGTAGGAAACCAATCCAAACCGGAGAAGAGTCCGTTCTGAACCGAGTCGGCTGCAACGTGCCCTGGCCAGCGCAGGATGCAGGGCACACGGAAACCGCCTTCCATAACAGTTCCCTTGGATTGCGCGAACGGAGTCGTGCCGCCATCAGGCCAGGTAAAGAGCTCCGTGCCGTTGTCGGTGCTGAAGACAACGATGGTGTTATTATCAAATCCATTGTCTTTGAGATACTTCATTACCGAGCCAACAACGTCGTCGATCTGGGCCATCCCTGCTTCTTCCTCCGACCATCCGTTCTCTGAGTTGCGCATTTTTTCGTACTTGTCCGAGAGGTGCGTTACAATGTGCATGCGTGTAGGATTGAGCCAGACAAAGAACGGTTTGTTCGCGCCTTTGGCCTTGTCCATGAACTTGATGGTCCAATCGAGAATCTCATCATCCACTGTTTTCATGCGCTCAGGGTAAAGGGTGCCTGCATCCTCGATCTTTTGCTTTCCAACCTTGCCCCAACGCGGCATCACCGTCGCATCGTCAGTGTCGGTTGCCCACGAGTGCACCATGTTGCGGGGCCCGACTTTATCCAGCAAATCCTGAGGGTAGTTAGGATGTGCTGGATCTTCCATTGCATCCAGGTGGTAAAGGTAACCAAAGAACTCGTCGAAGCCGTGGACGGTAGGCAGAAATTCATTCAGGTCACCCAGGTGATTCTTGCCAAACTGCCCGGTGGCGTAACCTTGCGCTTTCAACGCCGTGGCGATCGTGCATGCTTCCGCAGGTATGCCGATTTTGGCTCCAGCTTGCCCGACGGTAGTCATTCCCGTACGAATGGGTAACTCACCCGTGATAAAATTTGCGCGACCGGCCGTGCAACTCGCCTCGGCGTAATAGTCCGTAAACAGCATTCCTTCCTTGGCTAACCTGTCGAGATTCGGCGTGCGACCAGCCATCAGTCCGCGATGATACGCACCGATGTTCCACATGCCGATATCGTCCCCCATGATAAAGACGATGTTTGGTTTTTTGTCTTGGGCTTGAGCTGATGCCATCCCGCACATCAGCGCGCATAGCACAGTTAAAGCAATCAAATTGCCGCTTAGTAGTTTGTGTTTCATTCTGTGTCTCCTGAGTTTTTCGGTTGGTTAAATGATTCTTGCGGACGCACGTGCCTGTCGCCTCTAGTTAGGTCGCCGAGCGCGTTATATCTGGCCCGCATGATTGCGCCGCGGAATCGCATACACAATTGGACTTTAGTCGTACGGCTTTCGACCAAGGAGTTCGGTGATAAAAACCGTCAGATACGAGGCAAGCTAAGCAATTGCCAGAGTGGCAGGCATAGCAACAGCCAGGCGAGGATCATAAAGATGATTCGCACGATTCGAAAATGGAAGCGCTGCCCAATCGCGGTGATCAGAAGCACAGTTGCCAGCAAAACGGTAATTCGCACATACTGATCCCCTATCTCTCCACTTTTTGTGCCACGATCCGCCACGTCTGCGGACTTTCTACTGAATTCCAGGAACTGCTCATGCTCCGCGTTGTGGTACTCGGGCATGAAAATTGGCCCGGCAGGCGCCTGCGAATTGTTGAAGGGATCGGTCTTCATCCAGGCTGTGAACGCAATTTGATATTCCTTTCGAAACCGGCGCTGGAGAAACTCAGCCTCCTTTTCCTTGCCATTTAGCTTTGCTGTAAGCCAGGTGTTAAAGGTATCGCTGTCGTAGATTCGTTGCTGTCCGGCCAGCGTCGCAAGGCCTTCTGCAGTAACTCGCAGGCGACTCGCTTCAGAGTAGTTCTCCGCTCGCTTTCCGGCCCATTGCGCCGCTTGATATCCGCTCCATGCGGTGGCCACAGCAACCAGCGCCAGGATAATTGCTTCGATGATCTCAATCGCTTCAAAGGGAGACTGAGAAGAATGATCGTTGCCCGACACCTCGTTTAGCTTTCTAATTACGTAACCGACCCCTCCTACAGATTCGAGCATGGCCAAACGCTAGGCATTAAGTCCCTCGTAACTGTTACTGGTCTCCGGGGATTAAATGTTCGTTGATCCGTCTCGATTTTGAGGGAATCAAACGACCATTCTGATCAAAGCTCAGCATAATGATCCAATTGTAGACTGAGCCCGGCCATTTACCATTTGGCAGAAAACTTTTGGGTGTTGCGCCAAAAGCACTCAGTAAAGCCGGAATGTTACCGTGACGCCAGCAGATGAGAATCACCTTACCCTGATCGTCTGCACGTAGATCTGCCACCAACTCATCAGGTTGATTGTTGCCGAAGCGCGTATCAATTTTCAAATTGGCTGCCTGAGCGAAGGGTTCCAGTGTCAGACGCGGTCGATGGCTTTTCTGTGAATCCCTGGCAGCCAAAAGGACATTAGGTTCCAGGCGTTTCGAATCCACAGTAAAATTGAGAAAGTAATCCTTGTATGCCTCAGCCCGTCCGTGGCCGTTGGCTGAAATACCGTGGCCGGTGTCGGCGTCTTCTGCATGGCGAATAATCAGGACGACGGCATCTTTCGGACCCTTTTGCGCATGGGCAGAAGGCGTCAGCGTCGCCGCGAAAAGAACGGCAATGACAAAGCACCTACTCATCAACAGGTCTCCGTAATTAATCAGCGCAAAAGCCGCCTACACCACGTCAACCGTGATCTTCGAGACATGATGCTTCTTCAAACTAGCCCTGACTTCAGACTCCAGTTGCCTCGGGTCAACGCCGCTCGGGATGTAGAGTAAAAACACCATCTGTCCCTTGTCTTCATAGAGCGCGGAGCTTTGAAGACGACATTTGTGGGAGACGAGCAAGGATTGGACTGTGCCAAAGACCGGCTTTGGATCCTCGGTGTCGTCGAGCCGAATCCTGACACGGCAACTCGAATGCGAATCAAGCCAGAACAAAAGTCCCCAGCTGAAAGCAGTAACGAAAACGGCCATCGCCCATGATCCCATGCCACAAGCCAGGCCGACTACTACGACTGTGATCGCCTTGCCCGTCAATTTTGGATTATCGAGCACAGTCCGAAATCTAAGAAGCGCGCCAATGCCAAAGATGACAAATGCGAGGGTTTGGCTGGTTCCTGTTAATTCTGCGATGACTGCACCGACGACTCCCAAAAGGATAAGCGCCTTCCGCTCCTCGAGGTCAGCAAGCGGGTCCATAAGCGACGCTCGACGCGGATGCCACGCGATGACCCACGCACATCCCACTGCCAGAACCAAACTGAGGAAAAGGCGAAAGATGAAATCCGGGTGACCGAACTGCTCGATACTTTCCTGAATCGAGTCCCATGAATTGCCCTTGGGATCCAGGTGACTGGGATTCCGGCCCATCTTAGCTAACTCTTCCGCCGGATTAGCTCCGATTGCTGCCGAACATAAGAAACTCAGAAAAGCGATAACCGTTAGCATCGCCATGGCGCCTCGCCGCCTCCATACAGAGAGGCGGTTGGAAAGGCACTCAATTGAAATTGCGTTTCGTGTGTTCATTTAGCAGTAGTCATTTTCTCTGATTAGCGCCAATTGGCGCTAATCTACGGTCAGTACATGGCTGTCTTGGCGCATGCTAGTGCGAGCTTCCCCGCCGCGACAAGATAAAGTTTGCCAGTTAATCGGGTAGCACCGTCTGACCCTGGTTCTTCACCAGAGTCATATTCCCTCCCGACAAGACTGCCGTAAATGAATAGGTTTGCCCAGCTTTGACGTTCAGAGTTTTTCGCGCCGCACCGGCACCGCCTTGATTCGGATCAACACGGGCGGTAACGACATGCTGGCCTGCCGGCAAGTAGCCGCTGTAATTTTGGCCCTCGGAAAAGCTTCCCATGTCTTTGCCATCAACAGACACGACCAGAGCCAGATTGGATCCGAAGTTTGGGGCCCTGTTAATAAGCAATTGACCTGAATTAGGTGGTGGCGCGCTGGTAGTACCAGATTGCGTCGAGCATCCGATGGTGATCAGGCAGGCGACCGCCAAGCCGAGGCTGCAAATGACTGAAACATATCTTTTCATGGTTGGTTCCTTTTGTTTGTTTGCGCACTATGCTGTGCCGTCGGCGATTGTATCTGTCTATAGGACTTTAGGGCAATATCTTCTTCGTCGGGCAATCTATCAGTCATCGCGCAAATTCGTCCGCTCACTGAGGCAATGTTTCAGATTCGCCTTCCACTTTTATAACCGGTGGCGGATTCCATTTACCGGTTAAGGCCTCTGACTTTGGAGCATACAACCGCATGCAGAGATTGAATGTTCCTTTGGGAGCAGGCAACCAGTTCGCCTCCTTGTTCGTCCCCGGGCTTTCGTTTTGAAAGTAAAGATCGAGCGAGCCGTCCGCGTTGAACTTGAAAGGCATCCAACTGCTAACGGCAAAGCGGTTCAGAGCATTGGCTACTTGAAAACCCTGATCGTCGTAGAGGGTGATGGACCAAAAAGCGTCCGCCGGCGGCAGGTTCGCCTTGTCAAAATGAATGGCGTATTTGTTGGCTCCGTCGAGCGGCTTTCCCCCTTCGTCACCAAGGTTCAATGGATAGATGGCGTCTTCCGGCAGATTTGCTCCAAGACCCATCAGCGCAACAATGGCACGCTTGAGATAGTAATTGCCGTATACACCCATTGTATCGGTGTTCATTGACCAGTAGTTCACCACTCGGGCGAGAGTAGGCAGTTTCCATTTCATCAGTTTTTGCCCGTCCGCGGGCGCGCTGCGAAGCGCAGTTTGTACGGCAGGATCGAGCTTCGTAAAGTCCAGGCTCTTTCCGTCTTCGATACCGATGCGTTTCAGCTGGGCGATGATTGGCTCATCGGTAATGTGGGGCGGGTGCAGCTTAAGTAACTCCGCCGCATAGGTGAAGTATTTGTCGGCCGGCATCGTGTCCACCTGAACTTTGGGGGGTGTCTTCATGTCCACCGTCGAATCAACTTTGCCCGTAATCGGCTCGGCAGTTTTGCCCCACTGCGAAAGAGGCGAAATTTTATAGCCTGCCTGAATCTTGTGAACGGCATCGTAGTCAGCCGGCCCGTCTGTCTTCGTTCGACCAATGATCCACACGTATGGCGTGGGCGCCTTTATCTGGTGCATGCCGTCAGGAACGGAACCTGTCCACGCCGGAGGCGTAATGAGAAAATTCCCAGCCTGGGTTCCGGTGGTGCGCCAACCCGGCGACGCAAACACGTCCGTCCACATATCGAGCATCGGGAATAAATAATAACGTCCCCCCGTGTCCGGAACGGAAACGACCATCGGTTCTTTCGTTAGGTCGAGCCAGCCGCTGGAATACAGCGTATCGAAGTTCGGCCGAACAACAGCTTTCATGTCGGCCGTCGGATAAGCCGGAATATTCGCGAAGGAATTCATCGGCGCATGGATACCCTCAGTATGCTCGACATTGATGAGCTGCTTGCGGGTGACGTCCATGGTGATGAGCGGGTAGAAATAAAGGTAAGCATCCACGCCAATCGCGTGAGCTTCACGAGCCGAAATAGATTCGGCCTGGCTCGGTAGACTAAGCTGAAGTGATCCTGCGGCGGTCACAAGACAGATTAGGAGCCGTGTTAATGACAGAGATTTTATTGATTTGATAAGGTGGTAAGATGGTTTCTCCATATTGACACATTTTGCCAAACTGCTGGCGGAATGCCTATAGGACTTTAGGGCAATGGAACGCGGAGCCAGTTTGGATTCGGCTTGACTTGTTCAGGCCGCTGACCACCATAGCGCCACCAAATCGAAAGAAACGAAATATGAAAAAAAACATCCATGTTTTCACTGCGGTTGTGTTTGTACTTTTGCTAGCAGCATTGACATCGAATGCGCAAAGGGCCCCCGCGTACGCGCAAAACTCGGGTAAACTGTCAAAGATCGAGGCGATCTCGCAGCAGCTTCAACTTACGCCACAGCAGAAGGTGAAAGTCCTCCCTATTCTTAAAGCCGAATTACCAAAGGTGGAAGCTATCAAGAACGACAACTCGCTTGGAAAAATTCAAAAAGTGCAACAGATCCGGGCTATTCATCAACAGACAGATCCTCAAATGAAGGCGATTCTTTCGCCTGCCCAGTACCAAAAGCTACAGGCAATTCGCCAACAAGCCATCAAAGACGCTACTCAAACGTACGGCCGCTAGACAGACACTCGCCTGCAAATCCATGGCTGTTCGTATCGCTCGCGCATGGCGGTGAGATCAGGCTGCCATTAATCCGGCCCTGCTCCCGCCATCGGTCCAAAGGATCCTGCACCGGCATCCCAACCGTCCCACATACTCCATTCCATCGCTGTGTCCTGGTACATGTTCGCCATTTCGACGTTCTCTTTAGCCAGTTTATTTTCAGCGCGGAGCTGTTTATACTGCTCGTATTGCCCGGGACCACCGACGTACGCCTGATTTTGAGTCGAGTCAGGGAAAATATAATAAGTTTTGCTGCCTTTCTTAATCATTGTCACTTTACCCGGCGGAAGGTTTTGAAGCTTTTGTTTCTGCGCCGCAGTCTTAGGTGTGATTGTCTTGAATCCAGCGGCCACCAGCATGCTCTCCCTGTTTTGATTGCTGCTTTGTGTATTGGCGCAACCAAACAGTAATGTTGCACCCGTCGCTGCGATGGCGGCTAAGAAGAATCGTGTGGATGGTTTCATATGTTATCGCGTCTGTTGATAATCAAGCCTCTCTCGAATGTCTAGAAAGTAATGCCGGTAGTGATTTGCGGACCGTGCAAAACAGCGTCGAATTTGAGACCGTCGTCTTGGTAGGTGCCACCTAATGCTCGATAACCGATTTCAGTAAAAATCGAGCGCGTCAGGTTAATACCAATCGCGGTCTCGACTTGCCACATCAGGTCAGCACCAACTCCGAACCCTCCAATCTCACCACGTACGACCGTATAATACGTTTTGTTGAAATTGTAACGCGAACGTAAACCGACGTACGGATCAAACCAATAATCAGTTCGCGAAAGGGTTTGGCTCAGTTTGGCGTTCAGAGTGGACGCGAGCTGATTTGCGATTCGCGCCTTTGCCGCGTCAACGGCACGCCTCACCGCTGCCCGGCGAGCTTCACCCTGCAGCCTCAGCGCATCTATCCGCATGCGCAATTCATCTTTCTTAACCTGGATGAAATCCTCAACCACGTTAGCGAGTTTCTCCCGAATACGTCCACCCAGCGGACCAATTGGAATGTCTGGCCGGTTTTCGTGGCGTTCGAGCGCGTTGCCGATCCGGTTTTCAATATTGGTTCTGATGGTGTTCTTGAGTTCGGCAAGAAATTCA
>DASREH010000049.1:0-20316 GCA_035652195.1 Candidatus Udaeobacter sp.
TGTTGTATCCGGGCGAAAAGCCATTCCAGATTCCGCCACCACTGCCTTCCTGTTTAGCCCTACGGTCACGAGATCGTAGGCACGGCCATTTCCACGAGATGAAGCGAGTTCGGTCGCGACTGCGAAGGTGTCGAATGGTCCCACCAGATCGAGCGCAGTCAGGCCGTCGAAAATAAAAAAGCCGATCCGCTTGCTCATTAAGCTATCGTAACTCCGTTCGCCCTAGTGTCCACGCCGCCGGAATGCTACAGATGGCAGGCTCAACTTTGATCACGGAAGTACGTAGACATACGCGTTACTGACGACTAACTCACAAGCGTCGGGACGGCCTGAGCGTTACATTCAGGAGTCATCGCGATTTTCTGTAAGCGTTAGCGTCAACGCAGATGCGGAGTGCTTGCGGGGGATGCGCTAGGCTGGGGTGGAGTTCCGACAGGCACTCCTGGCAACGGTGGAGTGCCGGTAAGCGGCGGTCTAAACAGAGGCGGAGTGCCCACAGGAGTTGGCCCGGGTAGCGGTGGAGTCTCTGTGGGTGTCTCGCCAAACAGAACCGGACCACCAAGTACCAGAGCAGCGGCGACGACACCCAGCATCTTAAAGTTCATCCCTTCCCCTCGCTTACTATATCGACTCTTCCCGGCTGGAAGGACGTGCATAGTTAAACACGGCACCGCTCTTGCGGAAGGATTGGGCATTCACAGATCTCCTCTCGAACAAAACCCAGAAAGAAATCTTTTCTGTTTTGCGCAGGTGTGCTAGACCGCGAACGTGTGAAAGCAGTTCTCTTTCGTATCAGCGTTGTCATTCTTTGCTTCCTGGCTGGGAATGGCTTTGGAGCGCCAAACTGGAGTCACTATCAGCATGACACCGCGCACACGGGCCGAACAAATGCTGCAGTTGATCCGTCCAGTCTCGCACTCGCATGGAATGCGCAAGATTTTTCACACGGCCCGTTAATCGTCGGCGATACCCTTTATGCCACGCGGCTTAATGGCCTGTCGACGGTCGTAACTGCTTTCTCCCTTAGAAATGGACAGGTGAAATGGAGTTATCCCGGGGAGGATATTTATTTCGGATACATTCAGGTCGCAGGCGACATCGTTGTTCTCGATGGCTTCGATTACGGCGATATCTTTTTCGATACGCTCTCGGTCCTGAATCGCAAGACCGGCCAATTTCTCTACAAAGTTACACTGCCCTTCGAGTTTGCACTCACCGACCTGACGCTGGACTGCGACCCGCAAGACGGAGGCATCACCGCCTATTGCAAGAGCTTCGATACGCTGGTGGCTGTTCGTTTAGGTAAAGCTCGCGGCCATTTCCTTTGGAAGGAAACCGGAGATTTCGGTGATCGCTCGCTCCCAACCGTAGTCGAAAACTCGGTGATTGTGTTCGGTGGCGGGAGCGGCACCGCACTCGATCGGGCCACCGGGGCGCAGAATATTTTCTTTGTTGATTTCGCCGGCAACTCCAATAGCGGCGCGCCTGCGGTCTACAACTCCCAGCGCAAAGATTTCTACGTCAAATTGGATTATGAGGCGCAAGGCGAGACCAGAGTAATGGCGTTTCATTATAACAGCCAGAATTCGATCGAGCCGCTGTGGACGCGTATTACTCCCTTCGGCCAGTTTGGTGGCGCGGTGGCGATTGGTCCGGAGGGCAATCTTTATGCCGTCGGAAACAATGAAATCGCCATCATTAATCCCAATGATGGCTCGACTATCCGGAGCGTGCCATTTCTGTTTGTCAATGGATGCACTCCGGCGCTGACCCGTGGCGTGCTCTGGGTTCACTCAGACACGCAGATCTTTGCGTACGATTCGCGCACGCTCGAGCTGCTCCGCGTCTTTGATGGCAGCCCCGGGTTCGACCTTGGTTATGACCCGGTCGGAGCATTTGTTCCCGGCATAGCCGCGCTAAATACCACAAGAACGGGAGGGGTATCAGTTTATCGGACCCGGTCCTTGTTGGAAATTCCGTGATACACGTTTAACTCGTAGGCGCTCCGCGATCGCGTGATCGGTTGGAGCCACTCCTAAAACTAATTTCGAACGCTATGCTGCGTGGAAACTTGGCGATTTCTCGCTCGTGACATTTCCGACGCACATCTCGACAAGTACCATGGACTTGTTTCAGAGTGAGCCTCATGAAAACCAGCCTGTCATTCATGTTGACCATAGTTTCATTCACCTGTCTTGGATTTTTTCCAGGAGTTGAGGCGGTGGATCCCCCACCTGGCGGAGGCTATGGCGACGGAAATACCGCCCTCGGGACAGACTCTCTCTTTAGTCTAACCGACGGCAGTTCAAACACCGCAATTGGCGAACAGTCTCTGTACAATAACACCGGCGGTTCCGTGAATACTGCAGTCGGTGATCATGCGTTGTTTAGCAATACGCTTGGTGGTGGGAACACGGCAAACGGTTTCTGGGCACTACATGAAAACACAAACGGTAGCAATAATACGGCGGTGGGCGATTTTGCGCTTGTTAATAACACGATCGGCGACAGCAACACTGCGATTGGCGCAGAAACACTCGAAGATAATACCAGCGGTTTCGGCAATACAGCCGTTGGCATTGCAGCACTCACATTCAACACCACAGGCAGCGATAACATCGCAATTGGAGATCGTGCGCTGGCCTTTAACTCGACCGGTGAACTCAACACTGCGATTGGCTATGGCGCTTTGAATCACAACACCACTGGCGACAACAATATTGCCATCGGCCAGATAGCGGGTGTCAGGATCACCACCGGGAGCAACAACATCGACATCGGCAATCAAGGTGCGGCCGGGGATGAATCGCGAACGATTCGCATCGGGAAGAAGACGGCACAAAGGAACACTTACATTGCCGGGATCAGCGGGGTGACGGTGCCAGGTGGTGTGGGCGTGATAGTGGACAGTGATGGCCATCTTGGAACAGTCACTTCCTCGGCGCGCTACAAGGAAGCAATTACGCCGATGGATAAATCCAGTGAAGCGATCTTGTCGTTGAAGCCGGTGAGCTTTCGTTACAAGAAAGAGTTAGATCCTGAAGGCATCCCGCAGTTCGGTCTGGTGGCGGAAGAGGTGGCCAAGGTTGATCCCGATTTGGTGGCAAAGGATGAACAAGGCAAGCCTTACACCGTGCGCTACGAAGCCGTGAACGCGATGTTACTCAATGAGTTTCTCAAAGAACACCGAAAAAATGAGGAGCAGCGAGCGACCATTGCAGAGCTAAAATCCGGAATGGAGATCCTTGCCGCGACAGTGAAAGAGCAAGCTGCGCAAATCCAAAGAGTCACCGTACAGCTCGAGCTAACCAAGGCTGCGCCACAGACGGCCTTGAATCAGTAAAAGCAGTCGGCACGTGCGCGTGACCTGTTCGCATGTTCAACCTCAATGAGTGTTGTGATGGAAGGCGGATGTTTATGCGGGAAGCTGCGATATCAACTAACCGGACCACCTCGAGTCGGCAGCGTCTGTTACTGCCTTGACTGTCGTCGAGCGAGTGCAGCACCCGGCGTCGCATGGGTCTCTGTTCGCAGGCAGGATTTTCTGGTTTTATCGGGGCAGCTCAAACAAGTCCAGCACGCTGACCGGCTGAGGTCATTCGCCAGTTGCTGTGGAACGCCAATCTTAATCCAGGATGCCGTAGACTCGGAATCGCTAGATGTGACCACTTGCTCGATGGACAACCCGGAAGCGTATCCCCCCAGGGCCGCGATTTGGATTGAGGATCGATTGCCGTGGATCCCGGGTATCAACTCGCTTCCCGAGTTTCCGCGCGACAGACAAGAGGCTGAACCCGGCGATGCAGGGAATCGCGGACTGTCGTGATGCTAGATTTAGCATGGAAAACCATGGTAAAGCCGGATGAGTGATCCTGGCTTTCGTTAGGCGATATAATGCACGGCGTTGTATTCGATATTGATGGGACGCTCCTGGAGTCGAGCAGCGTTGATGCGGCGCTCAAACAGAACGACTTGGTCAATTGCTCGGCGATTGCGATGGAGCCAGCGGTGATACCTTGTAGATCTGATCCAGCATCTGCACCCACAGAGTATTGGCAGTCTGCTGATCATCGAGTGATACAGTCAAATTAGTCCAGACGATGAGCGTCATGTCGTTGGCCGGGTCATAGCTGATTTTGGAGTTGTAACCAGGAGTCTCGCCGCCGTGAAAATAAATCGCGTTTGGTCCCCAGCTAATTTGAGTGATGCCATAGCCGTACTTTTGTCCCTGAGGTTTGCCGGGATCTTCCGGCTTGAGACTATCCAGCCAGCGGCGTTGCCACGTAGGGCGGAGCACACGGCCACCAACCAGCGCCTTGATCCAGGTGACTACATCGTTGGCGGTAGAGATCACGCCGCCGGGAGCGAGGGCAAAAGAATGATTCACTTCTGTATAGTCCTTCGGCAGTAAGGTCCCCGCTCGGGCCGCAGCTTTTACCTCAGGCGAGTACAGCGGTTCGCCAACCAACGCCACCGAGGAGCTACCATATAAGTAGCCATGTGAGTATGGTTCGGGAATAGTGTTTGCACTGATGCCTGGCAGTTCACTATGACGCATTTTTTGAGGACCGAATAACCGGTCGCGCATGATTTGCGCCAGCGGCTTGCGGTCGAGTTTCTCCGCGATTCCGCCGAGCAGCACGTAGTTAGTGTTGCAGTACTCGTATTCTGTTCCGGGCCGAAAGTTGGGCGGATGAGCGAAAGCAATGGTCAATAGCTCGGTGGAGGTCCAAACCTTCGCCGGATCGGAGTCTATGGTAGCCGAGATTGTGGGATCGTTGGTGTAGTTGTAAAGCCCGCTGCGCATATTCAGCAATTGGCTGATGGTGATGGTGTCACCGTTGGGCACTCCTAGAATGTA
This sequence comes from Candidatus Udaeobacter sp., assembly GCA_035652195.1. Classification (GTDB taxonomy): domain Bacteria; phylum Verrucomicrobiota; class Verrucomicrobiia; order Chthoniobacterales; family UBA10450; genus Udaeobacter. The sequence continues at coordinate 4,862 of DASREH010000049.1, forward strand.
TTTTGAGACTGGATCATCGAGACTGAGTTTGCCTTCTTGGGCGAGCAGCATCATGACAGCTGCGGTCATGGTCTTGGTGTTTGACGCGATCCTGAAGTGCGTGTCGGCCCGAGGCGGAGTTGCAGCACCTATCAAAGTCGTGCCGTAGCTGATGGTGAATTCGCCCTGCGGAGTACGCAACAGAACCAACGCCCCGGGAATCAGGAGTTCCCTGCAAGTTTTGTCTACCATGCTCTGCAGCGCAGCCTGATCGATTTCCTTTAGCCCGGGCGTTACGACTTTAGGGTCGGGCGAGCACGCTACGGCCAAAAAAGCAAACGTTAGCCAGCACGGTGTGATCTTCGTTTTCGTCTTCATCACGGGTTTGGGGTTGTATGCACCACTCTCAAACGAGCACGCCAGTAAACCAATCCACCGATCAGAATAAATCCGAGCGCCCCGCCAATGACCTTTAAACGGAAAAGCAGAGCGTCTCCCATATCCGGCGGCGGAAACGTCGCGATAATCATGGCAAACAAAGTAACGATCAACCCGCTTAAACCGATCAGCCAGCCGCCAATGGATCCGCCAGGCGTCAGGAGCACCTGACCGGAATTCTCGCCGCGTCGCCGATGTATCAAAAAGACGATGAACAAATAAAGATACGGGATGAAATAAATCAGGATCTGGGTGTCGAGCAGGATCAAATAAACGTCCTCCACCTTCGTGCCTTTCCCGAGCACCGATAGCAATAGAAATATTGTTGCCAAGGTTGCCTGAACCAGGATCGCCACATATGGCGTGTGCCAGCGTGGATGCACTGCACCAAAAGGTTTTGGGAAATATCGATCCAAGCCGATGACGAACGCTACGCGCGCAGGACCAATAAGCCACGCACCGATGCTGCCGAGGTTACCCAGTGTATAGAGGACCGCGCACAGCGGAGCGATCCACACCAGGGAAGGGGATATGTTATTCGCGCCAGCCTTGATCGCCTGGAGAAATCCTGAGACTACGTTGACATCTTTATTCGGCAGCCACCACAGCACTGCTGCTGTCCCGACAATGTAGGCAATGCCAATGAACGGTGCGGAGATGAAAATCGACCGAGGCAAATTGCGTCGTGGATCTTCAACCTCGTCGCCCATCGTCGACGCTAACTCCAAACCTGCGAATGCGAACGCAATTGAAGCCAGCAGGTTCAAAGCTGGAAAATTATTCAAATCGGGCTTCAAAGTCGCCAAACTGATTTCGTTTGCTGGAGAAGCTGTTATGGCGCCATAGACGCCCAGCAAAATCAGTATCAGCCCCGGAATGTAGGTGCCGACGCCGCCAAGGTTTTGCAGCCATTTGCCCGCGCCGACACCCACAATGTTGATCACCACAGCGATCCAGAGCGTGCCCAGCGTAAACGGAAGTACAAAAACCCAACGGTCACTCAGCTCGCTCCCAGTTGACCCGAAAATGAAAGTCGCGATGACTGCTGCCGAAATTAACAAGTTCGGATAATAAAGAACGTTATTAATCCAGTAGCACCAGCCACACAAAAACCCGTGACCTTCGCCGAGCGCCCGCTTTGTCCAGAAATAGATTCCGCCCTCCTTCGGGAACCGCGATGATAACTCCATCACGGCCAAACCTTGCGGGATGAAAAAAAAGACCGCGGCGAGCAACCACATCAGCAAAGATCCGGGACCGAATTTTGCTGTGGTCCCAAGATGCCTGAGACCTAGAACAGCCACGAAATTGAACAGGATCAGATCGCGTAGTTTGAGAGCCCGTACGAGGTGCGGGGTGGTTGGTGTGGTCTGCCTGCTCATGAACTCGCAAAAAGGACGAAGATAAGCGTTTCACAGACGACATGGCGACCTCATTCACTCCGGACACAGACGTGTCATTGATCAAAACCTGGTTACCCACGCCCGAGGTGTTCCGTCTGTCTCCGCACAAACCCACAATTCCCTTGCCACTTCAACGTTTCGGCGCTAAAACCACGCCCTCATTTTCAAGTCCCCATGAAAAAGCTTCTGTACCCTCTGGACCTTTTTTTCCGCCACGCAGCGTTCGCCTTTGCTCTTTTCTCGGCCCTCGCGCCAGCCATGGCGGAAGCGGCAGACCGCGGTCGTCCACCGGTCAACGAATATGGCGCTCCCGTGCTAGACGCGAAAGGCCAACGGGTCACCTATGATCAGAAAAAACTCGAAAGCATGGCCCGCGCGAAGGGCCACCTGATAGATATGTCAGTAAGACCCTTTCGGCTGCGCATCGAATCCGTCACGCCTCCGCCAAGACCCCAACCCACGCCGTTTCCTCGGCCCACGCCTCAGCCGCCACGTTCTGGGCCAAATCCATTCTGGCAATATGCAGTCTTTGGCGCAAATATCGGCGGAAGCAACATCATCGTAGATCCTGTTCCGTCTGGACGCGCATCGGAAATAATTTTCGATAGCTATTCCTACAATCCTTTTTGGCAATCAATTCGATACAACGCCACCACCGGCAATTACGATCAGATTTTCGTCAGTCCATCGTATAATTCCGACCCTTTTTCCTATGTGTCCATTCGCGGTCTGCAGTTAGGGAAGGTCACTAATGCATCCGAACGACAAATTGTCGTCATGCTCGATGATGGTCGCGTTTACATTTACGATTTTGCGAGCAAGGGCGAACTCGCGCATTTCGATACAGGAGTCGCTGGTTACTATGGGTTAGCGGCATTAACCATTTCCGATCTCGATGGCGATGGTCTCGCCGAGTTAATCCTTACTACCGGAAGCGACCTGTTTGTGTTTAGTAGCAACGGAGAGTTACTCTGGCAGGTCCCAGGAGCGGGCGGCTACGATGTGGTCGCGGGACAAATGGACAATGATCCAGCGATCGAAATCGCCACCACCAACGGTTTTGTGATCGATGCGGGCACACACGCTGCGCAGTGGACATATGGCGGCGGCTTTGGGGTTCATCTAAAGCTCGCACCGTTCCCGGGGGAAAATTATCAGCAGCTCATTTCTGCGGCAGGTTGGCAATTCGTCTATTCATACGATGTTGCTCGTCAGCTTCCCCGCTGGTCGATATCTACGCCTCAAGACATTGGTGCCATTAAAATCGCTGATGTAGATAATGATGGCGTCCCGGAGGTGATTATTGGCGATGGCCAATGGGGTACCGTCCATGTACACGATCTGCTGAGTCAGGCGCTAAAATGGGAAGTTAATAATCCGGAGCACGGCGTCACTAATATCGCCGTTGGCGACGTGGATCACGATGGCGTACCGGACCTTCTTTGGGGCGCCGGCGCCACCTCATCCGGTGCCGATCATCTATATGTCGCAAGCACGACCGGAACCCACGACATCAAATGGCAAAGCATAGACTTGGAAGGGCCATTCCTAGGCCCTGCCATTGGGGATCTCGATGGCGACGGCCGTCCGGAATTAATTGTATGCTCCAGTTACTCTGACGCTACTTATGGAAGCGGGCGAATCTTGGTTTTCGATTCTGCCACATTAACCTTGCGGGCGATATCCAACCCGGTAGTGGATAACGGTGCGTGGACTGGCGTGCACGATTTAAAGTTACGGGATGTTGAAGGAAACGGCAGGATGCAGATCCTGATCGCGGCGGACTCGTACTACGATGGTGCGATCGAGATTTATCGCTTTAACCCTGACAACACGTTCACCCGAATCTGGACCAATGCGACCCGACCCTTCGGCAATCCGTTTAATTTCGTTGAAGTCGCTGATCTCGACAATAACGGCACGCTTAAGATTATCGCGGCCAACACTGTCGCTCACACTGGTTCAGATGGAGTTTACGTTTATGCCTACGACTATCCTTCCGGGGAACAGTCATGGCGGTCCGTCGCGCTTTCCAGTGGTTTCAGCTCAGTTATAGGTCTTATCACGCAAGATCTGGATGGAGATGGCAATAAAGAGATCGCCGCGCTCACAAACAGCGGTGACCTTTATACTTGGGATGGTCCCAGCCGGGAATTACGGAATCTTCGCCAAGGCACTAACGGCACACTGCTGAGCGATCGAGCCAGCGCGGCTGGCTTGGTTCTGGGAGACATCACCGGTTCGGGCCATTTTCTGCGGTGGAATGGTGATGCCTACACCGAGAATTTCACACGTCAGCTTGCGACAAACTGCGACCCCTACGGGGTGGATCCATGCATCAATGGTCTCAATGTGACCGCAGATAACTCGTTATGGACGGGGACCGGTAGCATTCTCACTCAACGGGCTGCTCCAACGTATGACAATGTTACGTGGCAAAGTCCGGAGATTGGCGGCGGATTGGGACGATTCGTAGCTACTACTGTGCGTAACGGTCAGGATTGTGTGTTCAGTTCTGATCAACAAGCCGTCATCGGCTTAACGATTGCGCCGCCATCCACGCCAACGCCCACCCCGCACCCCAGAGTTACACCGAGGCCCCGAGCCACTCCACCTGGACGACCATAAGATCTAACCCGCGAGATGGTTCACTCATTAGTCACCTGTTGACGCGTAGTACAACGAGATTGACCGATGCTCTTTGGCTTGATAAACGCTGGTGCGCAGACAGCCCCCTTTGCGCGCCATGTCGAAAGAGACTTCATCGGCGGATTCTTCGTTGCCATTACACGAAGTATTGGAAACCGAGTTTGTCGCGCTGCATGGAGAACTCCCACCCGAGTATCCCAGCTCAAATGAATCGGAAACACGCCTCAGGGCGCTTTGGAATGCAATTCATGGGCTGGAGGAAAAACGCGCCGCGCTGTGCATTTCCGGCGGTGGAATTCGGAGCGCGACGTTTGGATTGGGCATTCTGCAGGGCCTGGCACGGTGCGGGTTATTGGAAAAATTCCATTACCTTTCCACAGTTTCAGGCGGCGGATACATTGGCAGCTGGCTGAGCGCGTGGATTAAGCATGATCCAAACGGTATTCGCGGCGTCGCCGAAGAGTTGAGGAATAGACCTGACTCGAGCCTTGAGCCCGAACCGCCGCCGATTCGCCATCTCCGAGAATTCAGTAATTACCTGGCGCCACGTACCGGTCTCACCTCGGTGGATTTTTGGACCCTCATCACAACGTTCGTTCGAAACATGTTCCTTAACTGGCTCGTCCTGATCTCGTGGCTGGCTGCGGCAATGATGATCCCGAGGTTGTATCTCGCAGCGATCAATCTGCAGCCGAACTGGCCAGCCTGGACTCCGGACATGGATCTTACCAGGTACGCTCAATTGGCCGATCAAGTGAAACATTTCTGGGACATATGGATTTACATCCTGGCTGGTCTTGGGTTTGTGCTGATCGCCATGGCAATGGCGTACGCAATTATCGATGTCCCATCCACAGGCAACGCGCGATTGTCACAACGGCGGTTTTTGGAATTTCGCCAAATTCCCCTGATGCTCGCGTCTCTGATTTTGGCCGAATGGTGGGCTTTGGTCCGCAACGTGCACGGCAGCGAGCCGTTTGACGCCAGAACGTGGTTGATCAAATTCGTGACGTTTGCGGTTGCCAGCTATTTGGCTGGGGGTGTGTTTGCGACGCTTATTCTTGCCTTTCACAAACAAAAACGGCAGCGCAGCATCTTTAATTCGCTCTGGCGACTCGGCATCATCGCGCTGGCTGCAGCTCTTGCGGGGCTGTCGCTCTGGGCGATCGCGACCCGGATGTTTTTGGAACCTCCGATTCCGTTCACTTTAAGCCGCGATTGCGAAGCAACGCCGATCCCGTGGAGTAAGCAGAAAATACTGATCCCCAAAGACACTCACGGCACCATTAGCCAAATTGATCGCAGCTACACCATCGAGACCGAAGGCCGCAAGGGACGCATTATTGAAAGTGATTTTGGCGTTCTGCAACTGAAGCCAGACGAAAAACCTCCCGTGCAATACACGTTGCCGCACGAGTGTGAGGCCATTCCCATTCCGTGGAGCCGGCAAAAAATGAAGTTGAGCGGAGGCACTCAAGTCCTGATCACCCAAATTCAGAAGATTTACTTCATCGAAACCCCACAGGGCCGCGCCCGGCTCACCGACAAAGATGTAGATGCGCTGCAGTTGAAACCGAATCAGAATCTGCCCGATCGTTTCCCATTGCCGGCCCCGGCGAAAAACGCGGTGAAGTACGTTTGCTTCGCGCCCGCCTTAATCCTGGCTGTTCTATTATTGGTGAATTTCCTATTCACCGGTCTCACGAGCTGGGTAACAGAAGACGAGGATCGCGAATGGTGGGGACGATCGGCGGCTTGGATTCTCATCATGATCCTTGGCTGGATCGTGATCACCGCCATCGTTCTGTGGGGCGCCCAGGTAATTTCCGCAACGCCGAACCGCCTCGGGGTTTTCCTCGGCGAAGTGAAGACCACACCGGAGGCCAAGGGCCTTCTTGGTGCTTTTGGCGGCGTAACCGGACTCATCAGTGCACTGCTGGCGGTCCGATCCAAGTTAAGCAGCCGATTTGGCGAGAAAGCCGGGTTGCAATGGATTCTTGTGGTGGTGGCGGTCGTCTTCTTTGTACTTCTCTCGATAGTCATCTCCTGGATTCTGGTAATCATCGGCGCTCAGCCATGGGCGCAACACGCAACTGCATGGCTCCTGGGCGGAAGACAAGACCAACTTGCAGATCCTAATTCATGGCGCGTTCAGCTTTTCGTCGTCGTATTTCTCACAGGCGCCATGTTGCTTTTCGGAATTGTGATCGGGTTCTTCATCAATGCGAACAAGTTCTCTCTCCACGCGACTTATCGGAACCGGTTGATTCGCGCTTATCTTGCTGCTTCGCGCACGACGCGCAGCCCGAACTTGTTCACAGGGTTTGACCCTGACGACAATATCAAGCTCGGCGACCTGGCTGCTGAGAAGCCGCTGCATGTGCTCAACGGGGCGCTAAATGTCATCCGTGGCGAGCAGCTTGCCTGGCAGGAGCGAAAGGCTGAATCGTTTACCATGAGCCGATTGCACTGCGGTTCATATAAGGTTGGCTACCGACCATCTGCCAACTACGGGGACGCGATTACGCTTGGAACGGCGATGGCCATATCGGGTGCCGCAGCGAATCCGAATATGGGCTATCATTCTTCGCCGGTCCTCGGCCTTTTGATGACGCTTTTCAATGTGCGTCTGGGATGGTGGCTCGGCAATCCAGGGTCGCCCGGCGCTAAAACGTGGCGACGTCGCGGACCACGATATTCTGTCGGGCCACTCTTCTCTGAAGCCATAGGAAATACGACGGATCATTATAAATATGTGAACCTCTCCGACGGCGGCCATTTCGAAAATCTTGGACTCTACGAAATGGTGCTGCGTCGCTGTCATTTCATTGTTGTAAGCGACGGAGGCGAGGACCCGGAGTGTGCCTACGCCGACCTGGGAGAAGCGGTGCGAAAAATTCGCATCGATTTCGGAATCCCCATCGAGTTCGGCACAATGACCATCTATCCTCGCAGCGCAATCGAGACACTTAAGTCCGCCGGTCACAATTGTGCCGTGGGGCGCATTCGTTATTCGGCAGTGGACGGTCCTGATGCTCCCGATGGCATCGTCGTTTACATTAAACCGGCTTGTTACGGCGATGAACCGCGCGACATCTACGAATATTTCAAAACGAATCCAGCCTTCCCCCACGAGAGCACCAGCGACCAATTCTTTTCCGAATCGCAATTTGAGAGTTATCGGATGCTCGGTGCATATACCATGGAAAAATTTTGCACTGATTGCGAAGGAGATTTTCGGCGTTTCGTCCGCGGCATTCTAAAGAACCATCTGCAGGTTGAAGCACCTTCGTGGCTTTCCGGCCTACTGGAAGAAGCAAAACAATGACGGGGTAAGCGTGTCGCTGGGACCGGACCGCGGCTTGTGCCGGGACTCTGAATTCGTGATAAACTGGCGAGATGGCCCGGATATTCGCCCTGCCGGTTGCGCTTTCTGTTTTAGCCATCGTTTCAGTATGGGCCGCCGATCAATCCGGGGAGAACAAATCACAGGAACCCGACCCGTTCGATGTCGAGCCGCCGATATTAAAACAAAATCTTCAAGACGACCCTTCGCCAGAGAGCGATATGGCGCGTTTGGAAAAACGATTACAACGCGCAAAGCAAAGTGCCGCCGGCGCCGAACGTCTTTATAAAATTGGCGTGCTGGCAAAAATGGAAGTGGAGCAACGCTTGTTGAAAGTAATTCGGTGTGAATCAGAGCTGGCAAATGCGCGGGTTGACCGGGCCAAGGAAGAACTTGCAGAAAAAGAATCTCAACTCGCGACTGGCGAAATCACCAAAGACGAACTGGAGTCGATGAAAATAGCGCTGGCACAATTGACCGAATCGGCGCAAGTCGCGACCGCCAAACGTGAGCGTGCCGAACTCGAGGCCGCAGAAGCGAATCTACGCCGTCAGCAAAAGCTGCTTAAACTCGGCGTCGGCCAAAAATCCGACGTCACTAACGCAGAGGAAAAGCTCGCCGAGCTCAAAGCGCAGAATAACCGGTGAACATCACAACAGCGCGGCAGCGCGTCCAATTCGCCTGAGCTCTGGATCAATACCCTGCGGCCATTCCGTCTTTGCGTGATTCGCTGGCCCCGACATACACACGCTGGCCATCGTGCATTTCGACCCGAATAGCCTGGTAACCGCCGTACCCGCCGACGTCAAAACGCACGTCGTGTCCCCTCTTGCGTAATTCACGCACGGTCTCATACGGGATACCGCTCTCGACCTCAACGTACCCACCTTGCTCAGTCATTTTCTCTCCGGTTGGTTCGTTGTCGCCTTCATGCTGCCAGCGTGAAGCATCCCCGGCTTCCTGCACGTTTAAGCCGAAATCGATCTGATTTGTAAGCACCTGTACATGACCCTGCGGTTGCATGCCACCACCCATCACGCCGAAAGCCTCCCACGGTTTACCATCTTTCATGACAAAACCAGGAATGATGGTGTGGAACGGACGTTTACCGGGTGCGTAAACGTTCGCGTGGCCGGGTTCCATTGAAAAAAGTTCCCCACGATCTTGAAACATGAATCCCAGGCCCGGCACCACAATACCGCTGCCCATGCCGCGATAATTACTTTGAATCAGAGACACCATGTTGCCTTCATCATCGGCAGTGCAGAGATAAATCGTGTCACCCTGATCGAGTGCCGGATTACCGGCCGCGACCCTTTTTACTGCGTGGTTCGGGTCGATTAACTTGCGGCGCTCCGCTGCATAGCTTTTTGAAAGCAAACCCTTAAGAGGGATCTTTGCGAATGCTGGATCGGCATAAAACTTCGCTCGATCGGCCCACGCGATTTTTTTCGCTTCAATCATCGTATGCAGCGTCTCAGGGGAATTGCGTCCCATGCGGCGCAGATCGAATCCTTCAAGGATATTGAGAATTTGCAGGGTTGCGATGCCCTGGCCATTTGGCGGCAACTCGAAAACGTCGTAACCGCGATAATTGATTGAAACGGGTTCGACCCACGTTGATGTATGCTGCTCGAAATCGGCTTTTCGCAAGAAGCCGCCATTGGCGCGCATAAACTCATCGATCTTGTCTGCGATTTCCCCCGTATAAAAAGCATCGCGACCTTTTTCAGCGATCACTCTCAAGGTCTTCGCAAGGTCCGGGTTCTTGAAAATGTCGCCTTTTGCCGGCGTTCGTCCCTTGCCGTCCAAGGTGTAAGTTTGAAGGAAGCCACCGGGAAATTCTCTGTAAAGCTCCGGGCCAAAATGCCAGTAAAAAGCGATCAATTCCGTAACCGGGAAACCCTCTTCTGCATATCGAATCGCGGCCGCAAGATCGTCGCTCAATTTCAATTTACCGAATTTCCTGTGCAGTTCCGCCCACGCGTCCACGGTTCCAGGCACGCTGATCGGTAACATGCCTCTCGGTGGAATGGTTTCGCGATGGAGTTTTGCCAGCTCGGACTTCATTTGCTCGTAACTCAGACCAAGTGGTGAGCGTCCGCTCCCATTAATTCCGTAAAGCTTGTTTTCTTTAGCGCTATAAACAATCGCGAACAGATCGCCGCCAATCCCATTCGATACAGGTTCCATCAAGCCTTGGGTTGCGTTTGCGGCGATCGCCGCGTCGACAGCACTGCCACCGCGTTTCAAAATATCGATGCCTACTTCAGTCGCGGCGGGCACGCTCGTACACACCATTCCATGGCGCCCCAAAACCTCGGATCGCGTGGCAAAATTTTTCCCGGTGATCCGATCGATCTGACCCTCAAGCCGAATCGCTAGAATGAGCGAAACAAGAAATCCAAAAATGATCGTAATCCAGCGCACCCGCCACATTAATGCCTTCTATTAAAAGAGTGCACTTGAATTTTGCCGGTCTATTATATTTGATTCTTACCAGCAAATGAAAATTTCTTCCGACGATCAAAAAGGAATCAGCGTGATTCTTATCTGCCTTGGAATTTTGTTCTGCCTGATCGGCATCGCCGGTCATCTTAAATCAGGTTTTCAATCGCGAGCTGAGATTTTTACGGCAGGCTTGATTGCGGCAGCGATTTTCGTCGGAGTGGGCATCGTTTTGTTTCTGGTGTCGCTTGCGAAAAAACAGAACTAAAACCGTCGTCCGCGAGGCATAAACGGCTCGCAACACGCAGCGGTTCGGGCATCAGTCCGGTCGCGTCCGCTCAGACAGGACTAAAAAACGGCGGCGACCCCCCGGGATCGCCGCCTTCCCCCCACCGCTCGGAACAATGACCTTATTGCTGTACTGCGTCGTGGAGCTTTTTGTGGGCATTCATCACGTCCTGATGTGCCTTTTGGATATCATCCAGCTTCTTTTGCTGATCAGCCGTCAACAGCGGCCGAATCTGCGAAAGCGAGTTGTCGATGACTCCTTTTGCTTTCTGCATCGCCTCCTGATGAATGGCGGCGAGCTGCGGTTTGGCTGCATCGAGTATCGGCTGAACCTTTGTCTCTTGATCAGACGTCAGGTTCAACTGCTTGGTTAAGTCCCGAAGACCAAACGCGCGCCCATGCCACCCATTCCCTTCACCCGAGTGTGCTTGTGCTACAGCAAAGCCGCCGAGAGCAATCGCGCCGGCGGCTACGAACGTTAGTATGTTTCTTTTCATGTTTTGTTTCATTTTCCCTGAGCGAAATATTTTCGCTTCTTGAGACAATGACCGGCGGGCAGTTTGGACGGTTACAATTTTTCTTTGAGCGAGTATTTCCGGTAAACGCTTTCGGACGCCGGTTGCTTGGCACGAGGACATCTCCATCCAAATTGTAACCAGAATGCGCCGCCAGCGGTCATGATTCCTGGTGTGGATGCGCTCTCGACTACATGGATGATACTGACGCCAATGCGCTTGTTCACGCTGCGCTCCAGCAGGACGATGATGCGGCGCGTGCATTGGTGCGACAGCTCTATCCGCTGGTCGCAAGGATCGTTCGCGGCCATCGCCCGCGCCGAACAGACGAAGAGGACCTTTGCCAGATGATTTTCATCAAAGTATTTCAAAAACTCTCGCAGTTTTCGGGCACGGTGCCGTTGGAGCACTGGGTTTCTCGTATCGCGGTCAATACTTGCCTGAATCAGATTCAGTGGGAAAAAATACGACCGGAGCTTCGCCATGCAGATTTAAGCGTCGAGCAGCAGGCCGTGATTCAGAACCTGACAAGTTCCGCCGATGAGCTGGCACCGGATCAGCAGTTCGCCTCGCGGCAACTTGTTGAACATCTTCTTGCCATGTTGAAACCAGTCGAACGGCTGGCAGTTGATCTGCTGTACCTTCAAGGACGTTCGGTCGAAGAAGTCCGTAAGGTAACCGGGTGGAGCGCGGCGCTGGTCAAAGTGCGAGCCTTTCGCGCTCGACAAAAAATGAAAGAGTATCTTCGGAAAATTTCCTCAAAGGAAACATCATGAAAGATCACCAAATCGACCGGTTATTGCGATCAGCTTCGAAGGGGAGTGACCAAGCCCCGGCTGAGATGCCGTTTGGGTTCGATACGCGCGTGATCGCGCAGTGGCGCAAGCTGGGGGTGAAGCCAAATGGCATCTCCTCGCTTCTTCGCCGCGTTGCGCTGTTGTCATCCTGCGTCATCATTATTTCCACCCTGGCAGCTATTCGTGAGCTCAAACAAAGCCAGGATCAGTCCAACGACTTCACGAACGAATTTGCCATCGCAGATACCGCGATCCAGGATGGACTTTCACAATGAACGGCGCTTTGAAGTGGAAACTTATTGCCGGATTTTTTCTTGTCTTCATCGCTGGTGGAATTGCTGGAGCGGCTCTCGGCGGCTGGTACACCCGGCACCTTGTCTCCGAGAGTCACCGGCCAGGCCGGCTGGGCGACAGAATGAAGGAGCACCTCCGCACGGAGCTTCGCTTGACGCCCGAACAAACGGCCAAAGTTTCGCCAATCATCGATAAAGCGACCGCCCAGCTCCGGGAAATGCGGCGCGACACCCGCCGGCGCGTCCATGAAATCATGATGGGAGCGCACAACGAGATCTCAGTGATTCTTACCGACGAACAACGGAAGAAACTTCAGCAAATCGAAGAACGACACCGGCGCGAGCACCACCGTCATGGCTCACACAAGTCGGCTCCGGAATCACCATCGGAGACGCGGTGATTCGACCGCACTAAAACCGTAATCCGTTCTCAAAGAAAATTCGTTCGCGCTCGACGGTCGCGCCCCGGCGGATGAATAGATCGCGGAGCTCCGGTGCATAGTAATCGCCATCGTACAACGGATTCAGTCCAAAGAAAATCTTTCCACCCGGTGCGAGGTGTTGCCGCAAGTTGCTAAGGAAAAAGTCCCATTCCGCTGTTCCCCAACGTTTCTTTGTGGGGTGATAGAGATAGAAGTTCGTCGAAAACGCCGTGATCCAATCAAATTTTTGATCAAGATCAGGCAGTGGTTCAAACGCGCTGATTCGCCAAACGACGCGCGGAACCTTAAACAGGTCGAGCAGTTCGGTAAACAATTCGACATGCTCGATGTCCAGGCCCAGAACCGAATGGCCCAAGTTCTTGTTGATGAATAGGAAAAAGCCTCCTCCGCATCCTAGGTCGAGCACGCGTTTCGGCTCTGAACGATGCAGCTTTAAATCCTGCACCCGTTCCCGATTTAGTCGCAGCCACGGATCGATATTCGCGTATTTGGCATAGCCGGCGGTCGAATTGGCATAACGCTGCTGAATTTCGCGGGCGCGTCCCTCATCAATCTGCGCCAGCATTGGACCAAGAGGAACACGGAAAATAGATCGCTGCGCTCTGCGCCAGCCGCGTCGATAGGTCAGCGGCTTGGCGAACTTAAGAATTTTCCGGGAAAGTTTCATTTAAAATCGATGAACTGTAGGGCAACCGCTCCGGTTGCCAACCCCGCCGGCCAGGCAGGCGATGCGCCTGCCCTACAATTCCTCAACTATCTCGCGAAGAAGCGACGGGCCGCGATAGATGAGTCCCGTGTATAGCTGAAGAAGATGCGCGCCCGCATCGAATTTCTGCCGGGCTGATTCTGCATCGTAGATTCCACCCGAAGCAATCACCGGAATTTTTGAGTTTGCGACAATGTTTCGCACCAGCTCAGTCGATTTCTGTCGCAGCGGTGAGCCGCTCAAACCCCCTTGCTCATCCAGTCGTCGCGGTATACCAGAATGATCAACGGTGGTGTTTGTCGCGATGATTGCAGCGACTCCATTTTCTTCACAGGTCGCAAGGATTCCCTCCAATTGGGCCAGGGACAGATCCGGCGAAATTTTGACCACGATCGGCTTGGCGGCAGAACCGGATTCGCTGTGAATTGCCCGCAACAATTGTGATAACGCTGCAGGTTCTTGTAGCTCTCTCAAACCGGGCGTGTTGGGCGAGCTCACATTTAACGTGATGTAATCCGCAAAATCCCGAAGCAATCGAAACGACTGGAGGTAGTCGTCGATTGCGCGTTCAAGTGGCGTCGTTCTCGATTTGCCAATATTGATTCCTACCGGAACTGCGGGCCAGCGCCCGCTTGCGCGCAATTCACGCAGGCGCGCTGCGATGGTATCGGCTCCATCATTGTTAAATCCGAGACGATTAATCAGGGCTTTTTGGTCAGGCAATCGAAAGATGCGCGGCTTTGGATTTCCTGGCTGTGCAACGGCGGTGACCGTGCCGATCTCGACAAAACCAAAACCGAGCGCCGCCCAGGCGGGAAGAGCAACGCCGTTTTTATCCAGCCCTGCAGCGAGACCGATTGGATTCGGAAAGGTCACACCAAAAAGCTTTTTTGGTTTTGAAGGCGGTGCGAACCGTTTCAACGCTCGAAGCGCGACATCAACATGCGAAGCCGCGCCAAGCGATGCGATCGCAAAATGATGCACAGCCTCGGCATCGAACGAAAAGAGAATCGGCCTAACCAGTCGTTCGTACAAGTTCTTCATTTCACCACCGGGAGCCTTCTCGACTAACCTGAAGAACTGTGACAGGGCAATTAATCACGCTGCGAATCCCGATCCAATTCCCCGTGTGTAAGACGGCTTACTTCAGAATGACCGGCTATTTGGCGAGGTCTTACGATTCGGTTGGTTCTCATTTCCCGATGCAAAACTGACTGAACACCGAGTCGAGGATTCGCTCCACATCAACGACGCCAATTACCTCTCCAACCGCAGCCAGAGCTTCGTTGATATGAATCGCAGTGTATTCCGATGACAAGCCTTCCGCTTGCACTGAAGCGGCTCGATCGATTGATTCCAGGGCGCGACGCAGGCAATCGCGGTGCCTGGCATTAATGGCGAGCGAACTCTCGGCCTTTAGATTTCCGTTCGTGATCTGACCCAAAATTTCTTTTTGTAGCTCCGGAATACCTTCCCCGGTCAGGCATGAAATGCATAACGCACTGAAATTTTTCCAGTCACTGTGCTCAGGCAGGTCGCCCTTGTTGAGAACAATTATTTCGCTCGGATCGCGCAGGCGCTCCTCGAAATGTGGAGGTTTTGGCGCGTTGCGATCCGCGATGTGGAGTCGCAGATCGGCCAGTTGCAGCGTTTTCTCAGTGCGGGCGATTCCCTCGCGTTCTAATCCGCTGGCGGATGTTCTTAATCCCGCCGTATCAAGCAAACGAATCGGAACACCCTGCAGATTGACTGTTTCTTCGATGGTGTCGCGCGTTGTGCCATGCGCATCACTCACAATCACCCGGTCGTAACCGACCAGCCGGTTGAGCAGGCTCGATTTACCAGCGTTTGTTGCTCCGTAGATTACAACGCGCACACCTTCGCGCAGAATACGTCCTTGATCGGCAGTGGCCAGCAATGCTGCGATTTTTTCACGAATGGAACCGAGTCGCGCTTGCAACGCTTCGCCTTGATCGGGCTCAATGCCTTCTTCCGGGAAATCGATCGAGGCGTTGATATGCGCGAGCAGTTCGATCAGTTGGTCCCGAATTTCGCGAATTTGTTTTCCCAGTCTTCCTTCGAGTTGCTCGGTGGCCGAACGGAGAGCGAGATCCGTCTTCGCCCGGATCAAATCGATCACTGCCTCTGCT
>DASREH010000050.1:0-8658 GCA_035652195.1 Candidatus Udaeobacter sp.
CGGGAAATTTCAGATCAGCAACCGCCGACGATCAGGCTTATGTCGTTCGCGTGCTGGTCGCACCCGCAACCTCGATCTTGTTTATGTCAGACAGCGGTGCCGCGACCGAACAGCAATTAATGGCTCAGCGTCTCCATCTGCGAAGTGATATCATCGTTAAAGGTCAGAATCATTCCGGGGGATCCGGGTCGGATGCATTTTTGGACGCGGTGAAACCGCGCCTCATCATTGCCAGTTCGCGCGAGTTCCCAAGTTACGAGCGAGTCAGCGACCAATGGGCGGAGAATTTGCAAAAACGCGGCATCAAGCTGTTTCGGCAGGATCAAACTGGCGCCGTGATCCTGCGATTTCGTCAAGGCGGCTGGGAGGCGCAGAGTTATTTTACCGGCGAAATCTTTCGCAGTTCGAGCGAGTGAATCGCGGCACCTTTCTGTTGAAACAGACGTCCAAATCGACTCAAGGGCAGATCACCTGCAGTTTCACTGATTGCAAAACGCCTGTGCGATTGAGCAATCTCATTAATAGACCGAAAGTAATCAGAGTCGTCCGTGGCGATGTAAATGCTTCCTGCTTCCTGCAGTGCCGTATGAACCGCATTGAGAAAGTCCGGTCGCATGATCCTGCGCCGGTGGTGGCGGCGTTTTGGCCATGGATCCGGAAAGAGCAGGTAAAATTTTTCTATCGATCCAACCGGCAAAAGATACCGCACTGCGTAGGAACTCTCGATTCGTAGCAGCCGAACGTTATCCAGTGCGCTGGCCCTTCGCGCTGAAGCTCGAATACGGTTGAGCAAACGTTCGATTCCCAGAAAGTTTTTTTGTGGCATCCGCTGAGCCAGCGCGCACAGAAACGAGCCGTCGCCACATCCAAGATCGATATGGACCGGTGCTTTGCGCCCGAAAATCTTCTCGAGGTCGAGGCGATCCGTTAACGAATCAAGCTCGATAACTCTAAAAAGGACGTGCCTGCGGTGAGCTAAGCTACCCTCATCCGCAGGCACGCTGAGGAGAAAGTGAATCGATGAAAGCGGAAATTCGGATCCACAGGCAGACAACGGCGGAAGAGGCGCGGCCGTTTTGATGATTTCGTCTGACCTGCATTGAAAGTGACGTTGAACCCGTCTTATGCCTGTCGCCCTCCTCATGGCAAGCAAAAAAAATCTGAGTTATTCACAACGCCGCGCTGAAGCAACTGTCTAACTCCAGGCATGAAACGAATCCTTATTCGCTCGCTCGCTTACGCACTTATGGCTGCATGCGCAATCGCGAGCAGTTACGGCCAGGATCGTTCCCCTTCCCAAAACAAAACTGCCATTTTTGCAGGCGGTTGTTTCTGGTGCATTCAACCGGCATTCGACAAGGCAAACGGCGTCATCAAGACAGTGGTGGGTTATTCCGGGGGGACCGAGCCAAACCCGACTTATGAGCTTGTGTCATCCGAAAAAGCCGGTTACCGCGAGTCGATCGAAATCACTTACGATCCCGCGAAGATTTCTTACGATCAGTTGCTCGATATTTACTGGCGACAAATTGATCCCACTCAAGCAGACGGACAGTTCACCGATATCGGGCCCAGTTATCGCGCCGCCATCTTTTACGGCAACGCTGACGAGAAAAAAATCGCAGAGGCTTCAAAAGAAAAGCTCGCTCGCTCCGGGAAATTCAAGAAGCCGATCGTCACCGAAATCTTACCGGCAATGAAATTCTATCCGGCTGAAGCGTATCACCAAAAATATTATCAGCAGAACCCGGAACACTTCGAGGCTTTCGAGCAGGGTTCGGGGCGGGATTCGTTTAAGAAGAAAAACTGGGAGAAATGAGGCTGGACGTCCGTGCCTCAACGCAACCGTAAATCTAGACAACCTGTACCCCTTCGGTAGCTGTTCGGTTCGCGTAAAGATTGCTCAGTCGTTTGGTCATTGGACCAACTTTGCC
Organism: Candidatus Udaeobacter sp.; assembly: GCA_035652195.1. Taxonomy (GTDB): domain Bacteria; phylum Verrucomicrobiota; class Verrucomicrobiia; order Chthoniobacterales; family UBA10450; genus Udaeobacter. Next base: position 1,935 of record DASREH010000050.1, read on the forward strand.
ATCGCCAATCTTGCGATTGTCTACTTTGGTGACAGCGGCCAGCTCGCCCATTGTTCCAGTGCAAAACATTTCGTTTGCACCGTAGACATCAACGACGGACAGATCCGTTTCCACGCAACGAATTTTCTCCGCGGCACAGATCTCCATCACGGTCGCCCGCGTTATTCCTTCTGGACACGCCACTACATGGCTCGTAGCCAGATCGCCGTTTGCGCGCGATTTATCGTTGTTTCGCACGATGAACACATGTGTCGCGTTGGTTTCGGCAAGAAAACCGCGCGTATCAAGCATCAACGCGTCGTCTGCGCCGGCGTTGTTTGCTTCAATCTTTGCGAGAATCGAATTCAACAGGTTTGCATGATGAATTCGCGCGTCGAGCACCTCGCGCGGGGGGCGCCGGATCTTGCTGGTAATCAGAGTCAGACCCGTCTTGGCGTAAACAGGCGCTTTATGCTCTGCCAGAACGATCAAGGTGGGTGCGCCCTGATTTAGACGCGGATCCATTCCGGAAGTGATTTTCACACCCCGGGTGAGTGTCAGTCGGATGTGCACCCCGTCAGTCATCTTGTTTGCCGCGAGTGTGCGTTTGATCTCGCGAATGATCTCGTCACGCGAAGGAATCTCGGCAAAGGCCAATGCTCGCGCAGAATTTGCCAAGCGATCCAGATGCTCGTGCAGTTTGAAAATCCGGCTGTTGTACAACCGCAGCCCTTCCCACACTGCGTCGCCACCTTGAACCGCGGAATCAAAAGGATTGATCCCGGCCTTGTCGCGGTGCACCAGCTGGCCGTTGATATTCACGATCAGGTCACGATTTCGTTCGTCGAATTTTTGAAGCATCGGATCAACGGTTCAACGCAGCTTGTATTCGCACAAACGATCATAATCTTCACGACAGCGGTCGTGAATTTCTTGCAAACTCGCGGCAACGTTTCCCCTTGATGACCGATACGGCTGAAAGGAGGTCGTTTTCGCCACTTCGCCGTACCAATGCCCGGCCCAAACGCCATCACTCTCGCGTAATCCTGCCGGCCACGAGAGCATTGAATCGGTGAACGGGACGCCTATTGCATCGCATAGCAGGTGCAACATTCGTGTCGGATCTTCCAGCACATCTTTTGCATCGATTACAGGAGGAATCCCACCGGTGTGAGCGGAGACAAAATCAAAAATCTCCCGCTGTTGGACAAAACCAAGGTCCGGCAGCGTCGGGTCTTCTCGTTTTTTGACATACGACGCGATGACCTCGCGTGGATCACGAATTAAAAAGCAGTTGGTAACTCCATTGAGCCATTGTCGATCGACTTCTGGCAAAAGGTGATGGGTCATTTGCTTCTGGAAGAAGATCCGCTTGCCATCGGGAATCGGGCCCGTCAATGCGTCCACCACTCTTCGCCAATCGGTCTCGCCCGACGCGATTACGTCCTCTGCGCCCGGATGTTTCTTGCCGGTTTTGTTCAGGTAAAACGCATAAAATGGCTCATCCACCACAACAGTGTCGGGCCGATTGCCCCACGCACGCATCATGGCGGTTGAGATATTTCGGGGACCCGACCACATGGCAACCCGGACGGGTTCGATCATGCCCAAAGAATCTGCGGGCCTGTACAAATTGCCAGCCAGAATTGATTTCTGGCGTCAGAAATCGCTCGAATCGAGCGAGCTAACTCTTGGCGAAAACGCCAAGTAGTGGACGGCGAGACGGTGTTTTCGAACGAAAATCACTGACGAAACCATTCTCAGTGCGGATCTCAACGTGACCGGCGGCGCGTTTGGCGTCATAGACCAGCACTGAACCAACTGGCGCCTGGTATGGGTCAGTCACCGGCAGTTTCTTGAACCCGTAATTTTTTACCAGCTCCTGCCCCGCTTGCTTTGCAAGGAGCGTCTTAGGACGTGATTTCACCACGCCTGCTGCAACGAGTGCTTCCTTCACATAACGCCAGCATTTTGAAAGCGAATGCGCTCGCGCACGCTCCTCCGCAATCGTTGCGGCCCGACGCAGTTTCGGATCAATCTTCGAATCGTTTTTAAAAGGCTGCACGAGCTTCTTCGGATAATATTTATCGACGATCTCGACCGACTGCTTCTTTCCAGAACTATCCGTGAAACCAAATTCGGGTTTTGGAGCGGAAAAATTCAGCGCTGATGCCGAACGTGGACAAAACGTCACCCAAAAGAGGAACAGAATTAAACAGGGGGTTACTTTTCGCATAAAGCGCGCGTCCTATCGCTGCGATCAGTTGGTCCTGCAACTAATTTTTGCAAAAAAAACGTAATTTTTACCCATTGACATTCCGCCATTCTGGACAGGTCGCGAAAACATCGATTTTGATTGGGAATTTTTGTCCCTGCCACCTATAGCGACGAGACGAATTCCACCATTCGTGCGCGAGTTTTTCCATCAGGAAGCCGTCCGAATCCGGCTGCCATATTGTCTTCAAGATGACGGGGCTTGTTTGTCGCGGGAATGACGCAAGTGATAGCAGGATGAGCCACGATCCATTTAAGAAAAAATTGTGCCCAGGAATGACAATCGAACTCCGTTACCCAATCAGGCAAAGGTTTTGATCGTGTCTTACTAAACAGATCCCCGCCGCCGAAAGGTCTGTTGGCGATCACGGCAATCTGTCGCTCCTGCGCAAGTGGCAGGAGGCGCTGTTCAGCTTCACGTTCCATCAAAGAATAATTGATCTGCAGAAAATCGAGCTTTTCGGTTCGCATAATTTTTTCCACCGCGCCGAAAGCCCCTGCCTCGTAGTGAGTGATCCCCACGTAACGAATGCGCCCCTGCGACTTCCACTCATGTAGCGTCTGCAGTTGCGTCTGAACATCGACAAGGTTGTGCACCTGCATCAGATCGATTCGTTTGGCGCGCAACAGCTCCATCGAACGGTTCATCGATTTGATTCCGTCTTCCTTGCCGCGGGTCCAAACTTTCGTCGCAAGAAAAACTTTATCTCGAACGCCGAGCGCAGCCATCAGTTCGCCAATCACTGCCTCGGCGCGGCCATACATCGGCGATGTATCGATGACGCGTCCGCCGAGTTTTACAAACAGTGAAATTACGTCTTCAAATTGTGTTCGGTTATCAGTCGAAAGATTGACATCGAATGCCTGCCATGTTCCCAGTCCGATCACCGGCAGCTTTTCACCGGACGAAGGAATCGTACGCGCAACCATCGCCGATGATTCGCTTTTGACCTGCGCTTGCGCTCGGTCAACGGGCAAAAACGATGCTCCGGCCGCTCCGGTGATCAAACGTGCCGCTTCCCGTCTTGTCATATCCTTTGTCTTTCCGACCGAACTGGATGAGTTTCGACCTGACTTGTAAGAATTAGATACGCCTCGATTATCTTCGGCATAAGCAAAATTATGAAACGCCGCCAGTTTATCAAAACCGTCGCAGGAACTGCTTTGGCAGTAAATGCAGGATCAATAGCAGTCGTCGCGGAAAAGGCGGTGAAACCTTTGCGCATTCTAATTCTTGGCGGCACCGGATTCACCGGACCGTTTCAGGTTCAGTATGCATTAAGTCGCGGCCATAAAGTCACAACATTCAATCGCGGCAAGACACATCCCGGGGAACTACCAAAGGAGGTCGAGCAGTTGATCGGCGACCGCAACGGTCAACTCGATGCGCTAAAGGGACGGCAATGGGATGTGGTGATCGATAATCCCACAACGTTGCCAGTTTGGGTACGAGATGCCGCGCAGATTCTGAAGGGAAACGTCGATCGGTACGTTTTTATCTCGACTATTTCGGTTTATCAGGACTCGAAGACCGGTGTGGATGAAAATTCTCCGCTCCAGAAATATGAGGGAGCCGATCCATACAAAGAAACGCTGGAATCCATGAAAGCGAATGGTTTCAAGTTGTACGGGCCGCTCAAGGCGCTTTCCGAAAAGGAGGCTGAGAAATGGTTTCCAGGAAAAACACTGGTCATCAGGCCCGGGCTAATCGTTGGACCGCGGGACGAAAGCGATCGATTTACCTATTGGCCTGTTCGCATCGACCGGGGGGGCGAAGTGCTCGCGCCGGGTAAACCACAGGATTCGGTTCAATACATCGATGGCCGCGACCTGGCTGAATGGACGATTCGCATGGTAGAGAATGGCAATACTGAAATTTACAATGCCACCGGCCCGGCGTCACCGATCGGCATTGGCGCAATGCTGGATGGAATCAAAGCCGCTTTGAAATCGAGCGCGAAGTTTACTTGGGTTGACGAGAAATTTTTGACCGATCAAAAGGTACAGGCGTGGTCTGATTTGCCGGTATGGGCAGGTGCGGAAGACGGGATCACGCGCACGAGCATCGGTCGTGCACTTTCAAAGGGACTGACTTTTCGCCCGCTTGATGTGACTGCGCGCGATACTCTGGCCTGGTTCAAATCCCTGCCGCCGGATCGACAATCGCACCCCAAAGCTGGTCTCTCGCCGGAACGTGAAGCAGAAGTACTGGCGCAATGGCAGAAGCGGCGCAGCTAGTCTAGGACGCCTGCATGGCCCGTTCCTCAGATCGGCCATCGTCGTTGGCAGGACAGATATTTTCGTCAATTACCTCTGTCGAGCGGCATGAACTGCCATCTGTCGTCATAGCTTTCTTTCTATTCTTTTGCGTGCTGGGTGGCTATTTCGCCGTGCGACCAGTGCGCGAAACCGTTGGCACAATTCTCGGTCGAGATCGAGTTGCCAATCTTTACGTAGCTACCTGGATTGCCTCGTTAGCGATAGTCCCCATCTATGGAGCCGTCGTCGCGAAAGTGAGGCGAAGCGTATTTCTGCCCCTCATTTACGGCTTCGTAGCGGTTGCGCTCGCGATCGTAGGAGGCGTTTTGCAAAATCAATCCAGAAATGTGGCGGTGGGACAGTTCTTCTACGTCTTTATCAGCGTACTCAGTCTGTTTTTAGTCTCGGTTTTCTGGAGTTTTCTGGTCGAACTTTTCGACTCCGGACAGGCGAAGCGGCTTTTCCCAGTTATCGCAGCGGGTGGAACGGCCGGCGCCCTGGTGGGTCCGCTTTTCACCGACCTTGCGGCGCGAAGCATCGGAAACGGCGGCATCTTGTTTGTCGGAGCTGGACTCTTTGCTTTGGCCGTGATTTTGCAGGCAATTCTGATCCGGCTTTGGAAAGCCAGTCCGGAGCCGCATCACGAATGCGGCGAAGCTCATTTTCAATCGCGCGATCGCGCGCTTGGAGGAAATCCATTGGCCGGAATCACACTGGTTCTGCGGTCACCCTACCTGCTTGCCATCGCCGCGTATGTCGCGTTGCTCGCCACGGCAAATACGTTTCTGTATTTCGAACAACTTCGTCTCGTCGCGACCACTTTTGCCGATACGCAGACCCGCACGAGTGTCTTTGCGCGCATCGACTGGATTGTGCAGGGCCTGACGATCCTCGGACAGCTTTTCATCACCGGCAGGATTGCTTCAAGACTCGGATTAGTTGTCCTGCTTTCTATAATTCCAGTGGCGATTTTTTTCGGTTTCATCGTTCTCGCCATGTGGAATACGTTCATCGTTCTGGCGGTTGTCATTATCGTTCGTCGCAGCGGCGAATATGCTTTCGTTCGTCCCGGTCGCGAGATGCTTTGGACGCCGATGAGCAAGGAAACGAAGTATAAAGCGAAAAACTTTGTTGACGTTCCTGTTTATCGGGGCGCTGACGCCGCAGTGGCGCAACTTCAAGGCGCCATTGAGCGTGCAGGCTTCGGAGTGCAAACGCTGGCTTTGCTTGGGGCGTTGGCGGCCGCCCTTTGGGCTGTAAATGGTTGGTGGCTCGGAAGGCGATATGATTCAGCTTCGCACGCTGCGTCCGAACTGGCGTCTTGACTACGCGGTTCACTCATCTGTCCTGGCGCAGGACCGTTTGCGTTCACGTTTCCGTCAGGCACAAAACAGATTGCGCCAGCCGGCCTCCGGCACGAATCGTAAACAGCAACAACTAAAGGAGACAAAAAATGGCAACACGAACTGGATCGGCTGTTTGGGAAGGTACTTTGAAACAGGGTAAAGGAACCATGACGCTTGGCAGCGGCGCATTCGATGGTCCCTACTCTTTTTCGTCTCGTTTTGAAGAAGGCAAAGGAACAAACCCTGAAGAGCTGATCGGCGCTGCGGAAGCTGGTTGTTACAGTATGGCGCTTTCGGCAAATCTAGAGAAAGCTGGCCATCCCGCGAAACGCGTAAGCACGACGGCGACAGTAAAACTGGAGATGGTCGGGGGCGGACCGAAAATCACCACCATCGATTTAAAAACCGAGGCCGAGGTTCCGGGAATCGATGAAGCAAAATTCCAGGAACAAGCTGAGCTGACGAAAAAGAATTGTCCTGTATCGGTCGCTCTCGCAGGCACGCAGATTAATCTCAGCGCGAAATTGTTGTAGTCGCAGTTTCGCAAATGTTATTCTGAGCAAAGCGAAGAATCCCGGATCATTGGGTATCGATAGTGCGCCGGGCCGTCCAGACATGTTTTCGCCAGCTGATGGCACATCGCGAGTGTTCCAATAGTCTGCTGCCCATCTAAAAGGCGTCACTTGCCAACCAAAGGATGGAGCACTGGAGCTTGGTTCTGTCTAACTATCTAGCGCTCCGATTTGATTTTCACCGTCACTTCGCGAGCTCGTAAAGGTATTGGACAAAAGACATCACCGCGCCGTCAAATCCCTGGACCTTCGGGTTGGCCGATTCGACGAGGTAATATTCGTCTGGGGCATGCG
>DASREH010000051.1:0-15115 GCA_035652195.1 Candidatus Udaeobacter sp.
GCGTGGTGCGTGCGCCTTCACTGTTTTCCAAAACTACCGGGTCGCCACCCTCCATCACGGCCATGCACGAGTTTGTGGTGCCCAAATCGATACCTAAAACTTTTGCCATAAATAAATCCTTTCAGTTGTTCACCAACGACGGAGATGCCGCGGTGAGAGCTCTGGGTTTAACCCTTTAACTCCTTAGCAAACCTTGGGCCAAGCCAACGATATTTAGCTTAAGCGCTGCTAGAGAAGGGTTAATGCGATTCTCACACCAACCTGACCGGCTCGGCTGTGAGACAATTCGACTCGATTCCCACGTGCTTGCCCACGGCAGTCGCGCCAACGAGGCGCACTGTTTCTTTTTCAAGTCGCCTCACTTCAAGCAGCGTAAACACCTGTCTGTAGAAACCATCGTTGTTCCGCGTACTCATCAATTGGCCGCCCGCGCCGATGTACTTCCCAGTCCCGGCCCAATATTGGCATCACAATAGGTTGATCCGGCTCTTGGGGGGCCGAGATCAAGTGGCTGCATGGCGGGGTGCCTTGTTCGAGTTTAGGTGGAAGTATTCGTGGAACGCGGACCGCCTGCCGCCGTGAAACGTGAAAGTAGCAGGGCAGCCGACGCCGCCGTTGTTAGCGAACAATCAGCTTCATCGCTAAATCCGAAACAAAACTGAGATTGTCGGCAGGACAAAGAGAAATTCTGTTTCGCGAATGCGCACGCCACGATAAAATTTTCGAGTGCGACAGTACCACGATCTACTCCGGCTAGTACTTGAGAAAGGTCAATCGCGCACGGATCGCACGGGTACCGGGACGCTCTCTGTTTTCGGTGCACAAACCCGATTTGATCTGCGGCCGAACGGACCCGGATTTCCCCTCCTCACGACTAAAAAACTGCACATAAAATCAATTGTGTATGAGCTGCTTTGGTTTTTGCGCGGCGATACAAACGTGCGGTATCTCAACGAACATGGCGTGACGATCTGGGATGAGTGGGCCGATAAGAACGGCGACCTTGGTCGGGTCTACGGTGCCCAATGGCGCGACTGGCGGGGCCCGAACAACGTGCACGTCGATCAACTTCAAAATCTTATCGCGGAAATCGAATCAAATCCGCAAAGTCGCCGCCTCATCGTGAGTGCGTGGAACCCCGCCGAGATCAACAAGATGGCACTGCCACCGTGTCACCTGCTGTTCCAATTTTATGTGCAGGACGGCGAACTTAGTTGCCAACTCTACCAGCGAAGCGCGGACCTGTTCCTCGGCGTCCCATTCAACATCGCTTCGTACTCGCTGCTGACAATGATGCTGGCACAAGTTGTGGGTCTTAGGCCGGGGGATTTTGTGCACACGTTTGGCGACCTGCATCTGTACAAGAATCATCTTGAACAAACACGCGAGCAGCTTTCACGCGATTATCGGCCGCTTCCGCGGATCAGGTTAAATCCGGCGGTCAAAAACATTTACGATTTTAAATTCGAGGATTTCGAACTGGTCGGCTACGATCCACATCCGTCGATTAAAGCGCCTATTTCAGTGTAGCCTGTAACGGCAGGCGGGGTGCGGGCAGACCAAAAAAGCAGCCGATACGGCTGCCACCACAGAGGGGCTGGCGATTCAGCGGTGCGACTTTCGCGCATCAAATGGGTTTATACGCGATGTGAAGGCTATCATTTCGGCGTCTCTATTTTTCTGTGCAATCCTTGCACTTCGCGCAGAGCCTTCAGTCGAAATCGATTTAACGGAACAAAGGGCGTATCTGCTTCAAAATGGCCACGTGGTACTTAGTTCCCCAATTTCGAGCGGCAGGTATGGACATCTCACTGCCAGGGGTTCATTCACCATTCTGGAAAAAGAGCGGACCCATTATTCGAGTTTATACGGCAAGATCGTCGACTCCCGCGGGAACACTGTTGTGGCAGACGCAGATGCCGACATGTCCGTGCCGCCTGGTGGAAAATTTGTGCGCGCCCCAATGAACTACTTTATGCGATTCAACGGCGGCGATGGAATGCATGCCGGTTATCTGCCAGGCTATCCGGCCTCGCATGGCTGTGTCCGAATGCCGGAAAAGTACGCAGTTGCATTCTTCAACGCCGTTAGCGTCGGCACTCCGGTAACGGTTTACGGAAGGACGCCGACGGGGCGCTACATGGGGCAATTGCGACCGAGATTCCCATGGGGCCCAGCTCAGTTTAGAGATCCGCGTTTCAATCCCAGATTCCCACCGCCCCCGCCGCCATGGTGGCGTTAAGAGCTATCACCAAAGTCGAGACAGCCGGAGCGACACAACCCAATTAACGAAGTCGCGATTGTTACGGTTCAGGGCCGTTGTTCGGCAGGCTTATCGACACTGTTGGCGCTAGCGGTTTTGGGTCCTCGTGAAAGGTCCACCAAATCGGCCAGAATGTTGAGCGCTTCATCGCGCTCCGGATCGATGGCCGGTGTTTTGCTGTCATCATCGCCGTCGGCACTATTGCCGATTAAATCACTGTCTGCATCCGAAGCGGCGTCGGGATCAACTTTCGGGGCGGTCCCGTTTTTCTTCGCCTCAGCCAATTTTCCCGGATACATCACCAGTTGGAGATCCGGCTTATCGACAGTATCCAGCGTCACTCGATAGATTCGCGGTTCTTCCTGATTCCGCGCCAATCGCTCTTTGGAACGAGTTTCCTTACGCAGTTTGTCATCCTGAAGCTCTTTTTTCCGGACATCTTCGTTCAACGAAATGCGATTTTCGTCGAGCTTGTGACGCATACGATTCATGTCGTCCATCACATAGTGGAATTCCGGATCGGCTTTAACGCGTTCCTCCGAACGTCGTCGCAGTTGATCGATAAACAGGGAATGCGTGTCCGACCATTTTGTGTATCTCGCTTTCGGGACCTCGTCGTAAGGAAGAGCGTTCTTCAGCGCGCCTTCGCCAAACTCGGGAAGGTCACTCAAACTAGGCAGAACGATGTCGGAGGTGACTCCGTGAAGCTGGGTGGAGCCGCCGGCAACGCGATAAAACTTTTGAATCGTCAATTTGAGCGCGCCATCTTCGTCGGAATGGCTGCCCAACAGTGAGGCGAACCTTCCAATTGGAAGAATGGTCTGCACGGTCCCTTTCCCGAACGTGTTCTTGTCACCAACGATCACGGCGCGACCGTAATCCTGTAAAGCAGCTGCGAAGATTTCGCTGGCGGAAGCGCTTTGTCGGCTGGTCAACACGACCACGGGACCGGAATAGGCAATTCCGGGATCCGGGTTGGCCGAGACCCGGATGCTTCCGTTATAATCCTTGGTCTGAACGATCGGACCGGATTTCAAAAATAATCCCGTCAGGGAGAGAGCCTCCTCAAGTGAGCCGCCGCCATTTCGTCGAAGGTCGATCACCAAACCGGCAATGTTTTCTTTCTTGAGCCGTTTTAGCAGCGCCAGCACGTCACGCGTCGTGCTTTTCTGGTGCTTGTCCATGTCGGCATAGAAAGAAGGCAGCGTAAGCCACCCCAGTTTTAAAGGATTACCGTTCTCGTCTTTTCTAATAATGATGTCGGCGCGCGCTTCCTGGTCTTTGAGTTTAATTTCGTCCCGAACGAGCTCGACATTTTTGCGGCGCGACGGGTCGGTCGCGTCTGAAGGAATCACGAGCAAACGGACGCGCGTGCCTTTTTTGCCACGAATCATTTCTACGACTTTGTCCAACCTCATTTCGCGGACGTCGACGTAATCAGCGGGTCCCTGAGCCACGGCGGTGATGCGGTCGCCCACCTTCAGCCGTCCATCCACCTGTGCGGGGCCGCCAGGAACAAGGCTCTCAATTTTCGCGTAGCCATCTTCAGAGCGGAGCATGGCGCCGATCCCCACCAGGGAAAGACCCATGTTGATACTGAAATTCTTCATGTCGGCCTTGCTTAAGTATTCCGAATGAGGGTCGTACGACTGCGCGAGCGCATCGAGGTAGAGCTTCATTTGCTCATCCTTGTCTTCCTCATGGACGTTCTTTGCCAGGCGCTCATAGCGGCGCGAAACCAATTGCGGAGCGGGTTCGATCGGGTGCTCGCTCAAGTTTTCCTGTAAAAGCTCATTGGTGATCCGACCACGCCAAAGTTGATCGGCTTCCGCCTCGTCCTTTGGCCAGGAAGATTTTTGGCGGCTCAGCTCAACGGTCGCGTTGCCCTTGAAGTCGATCGGCTGCTTGAGCAGTTCCTTGATTTTAGCGACGCGCTCATCTACGCGCTTGGTATACAGAGCGTAAATGTCATAAGCCGGTTTGAGGTTTCCGAGCAGGACATCGCCTGCCATCGAATTCGCATATTTTGCGTTCAGCTCGTTGACATCCTTTTGCGTGAAAAACAGATGGCTGAAATCCAGCATTTCCAAATAGGTCTGGAGAAATTTCTTCGAAACCTCTTCATTGAGCTTTTGACGGGTGTAATGGCCCTCCTCCAGCAGACGGCCGACCGACATGGCGATTGTTTCTCTCGAGGCCGCTTGAGTCGACGGGCCGGCAATTGTGGACGTCAAAAGGATGGCGCAAAGCGCTAATGATCGTTGCAAAGATGATCTCATCGGTGAAAAGAAGAGTTATTTAAGGTTCGCAGATATCCGCATGAAGCGCAAGACAACGAGAGAAGATGGGCATGCAGGTAACATGAGACAATCCGTACTCGGGAACATTCAAATATTCGTAAAAACTCCGCGCTTCAGCTGTAGCGAGTGGAGCTACTACTAAGTCCCATGACCTACAAAACGTTTTGCGGCGGCATCTTCGACACCAATAGTTATCTGCTTGAGGCACCAAACGGGTGGATCCTGTTCGACGCACCTGAAGGTTCCTGTGAATGGGTAAAATCGCTCGGGATCGATCCGAAACTTTTGCTTCTGACACACGGGCATATCGATCACGTGCAGGATGTCGCAAAGATTAAGCGGCAATTTGGCTGTCCGATCGGATGCCATCCACTGACCTCGCCCATGATTTCGGATCGCGAGTTTTTTCGCAACTTTGGCTTTGGCCTGGAGATTGAGCCTGCCCAGCCAGATTTCCTTGTCGAAGAAACGCCTGGCCGGGACTTTCTCGGATCGCAATTCCAAATATTCGAAGTTCCGGGGCATTGTCCGGGAAGCCTCTGCTTCTTTTTACCAAAGGACCGCTTACTCATCGGCGGCGACGTTCTTTTCGCGGGAAGCATCGGACGCGGAGATCTGCCTGGCGGCGATATCGATCTGCTGGTGCAAAAGATCAGGAAAAAGTTATTTCCGCTCGGAGATGACGTCACAGTGCTCCCGGGGCATGGTCCGGCTACCACGATCGGAACTGAGCGTCACACGAATCCGTTCGTCGGGGTAGAGTAGCCGCAACTGCCCGTCTGCTCGGGCCCTGACAATACGAAGTCCAGGCTGACCTGTTATTGGCTTGCATCACACGAACCGAGATCGTGGAGAAGAGACGCCAGCGGATTAAGCTCGTCGATGTTCCCCACAATACCTCGCAGGGAGGCCATTGCTCGGGGAACGTATTGCAGAAAATGCTCGTGGCCCCTGACCAGGCCAAGGAATCCATAAGCGCCCAGCGCCTGCATCATGCGCTGCATCGCGCATAATTGCAGCGTCTCGTCGGACTGCCCGTTCGCGGTTCTCACGTTGTCAGTCTGTTTTTGCCGGTAATATTCAATCAACTCGGATCGTTCGGCAGTCGAAAGCTCGACATAAGGATCAAAAAGTAAGGATGCCAGATCGTATTGAGCCAACCCCGGTCGCATGCCCTGAAAGTCAATCAGTTTAGCGTGCCCGTTGTTGATGATGATGTTTTGTGATTGAAAATCCCGGTGCACTAAAACCCTGGGCAGACTGGCCAGACGTTTTGCCATCTCGCGTAAACCCGGAAGGGCTGCCAACTCCTTGCGTCTGGCTTCGCTGACCTTGAAAAACCGGCCCAAGCAATTGTTAAAAAAGTAGCGCTGTTCCCAGCGGTAAAGAGCAAAATTAAATTCTGCTGGCAAATGTTCCTTCATTTCCACGCACACCGATTCCGGCAGACGATGAAGCTTGATAATTTCATCGAGCGCTGATTCGTAAAATGCGCGCCGCACCAGCCAGCTGTCTTCCCGGTAATGGTAAAGATCCCGCTCACCCAAATCTTCGATCCAGATGAGGCCTTCCGCGGCATCGTGAAAATAAATTTTTGGCCCCCGAATTCCATGCGTCTCCAGAAATTTTGCAATTTGGACGTAATGCCGGTTTTCTTCGCGCTCCAGATTATACTTAACCAGGATCAGCGTCTGGTCCGGTGAGTAACGGATACGGTAGAATTTTCGATCGGACCCCCCTTTTTCAATGGGGCGAATTTTTACATCGGCGACGTCCAGCAGCGGAAAATGCATCCGCGTTCGACGAAGAAGAAATTCGGTCCTCATACTAGAGGTCGCTGTCATGATGAGCGCCGCTAACCTTTTTTTGGGAGCGGACAATACAACCATTGAGCTGAGTTTTGGAAGCTATTTGTGCCTGAGGCCACAAGATTGTGTCCACAAGGACAACTCCTTCGCCGACATGACAATCTTCTCCCACAACCGAGCAACCGCGCAGCTGTGCACTCGGATCGACAGCGGCTGATTTCGCGACGCGCTGAGGCCAACCACTCCTTTTGATGTAATAAGGCATCCAGCGTTCTCGCAAAATCGTGCGATGCACGTCAAGGTACTCAATACGCGACCCGATATTGAACCAGCGGCCGTCATTCATCACCAGCCCGCCAATCTTGGCGCCCTTGCCGATCCAATCTGCAATAATCGGAATAAACGAAATTTTTTGTTTCGGTGGGACCTGCTGGAAAATCCCTGGATTCCAAACAGCAACGTTTGCAAAATCGAGATCGCCTTTCGTACCGTAGCGTTTCGCGATATCCACAACGCGATGATCCCGTAGAGCCACTTCGGAGGCTAGCCCCGTCTGGCGCAGCGCAAGCGTGACATCGTTTCCGCGGCGGAAATGTTCGTCGATCAGGGGCTGCAAATTGAAGTCCGTCAAAATATCCCCGCTATAAGTCAGAAACGGTCCACCATCGAGATACGGCTCGGCATTCTTGATTCCGCCGCCGGTCTCAAGCAACTCCGGTTCGTGAACCAGTCTGACGGCATGGCCTTCGTACTCATTGTGTTGAAAAAATTCTTCAAATAACTGCGCTCGTTTGTGCGTGTTCACGACGAATTTTTCCACGCCTGTGTTGATCAAATGATCGAGCGCAAACGTGATCAACGGTTTTTGAAAAATCGGGATGAGCGGCTTCGGCAGATCCTCCGTCAGCGGTCGCAGACGGGTCCCGAGACCAGCGGCCAAAACGAACGCATTGGTGATTTGATTCATTGCCGGGTGATTGATTGCATGGCGGCTGACGAAAACGTCGAGCAAAAGTTGCTGAATCGCGATTAACTCAATCGCACGGAATTTCCAGCGACTCCGTGACTCGCAACCGGTTCACGACGAGGTCGTCGATTTCAAGATGCTTGATTTTTGCTTTACCAACGACAAGACGGCCAACTGCAAGCAGGCCCAGCCCGAGCGCTCCAATTGCCAGTGCGCCGAGTGCCAAAGCTCCAATACTCTGCGCTCCGATCGCCAACGCGCGGATGCGCATTGACTCGAGATCGTCCGGCCCCGGCTGGTGCATGCTGGTTTTAATGGTTGAGTTTCCTTACTTGGCGCGTCGTCAATTTGTGGCGTCGCAGCTGAGCAGTTACTGCCAACTTCGCGTCAGCTCGGTGTCTTAAAAGGCCAGGTTACGCCCACCAGAACGCCGCGAACCGAACCGTTGCCACGGAAGTTCCCGAGCCTGTAAATAAAGCGTGCGCGTACCAAAATCGATGATGCCATGATGGCGCCGCAAGGTTTCGGCGCCAAGCAACCCTGCAACCGGCGGTGAGCCTTCCAACAGCCCATCGTGAATTAACCCCTGCATATCGATCACGCCAACGTCCCGGCCGGTAATATTTACAGAACCGACAGAGAGTTTGCGAATCGTAGCCATTCTTAATCCTCGATCCTTCAGGTTCACGGCCGAAGAGCTGTATGGCGTCTCGCGAGTGGCAATGCGCATTCGCTTAACGAAAGACCGATGCAGCAGCGTGGCGAACGAACCCGTATCTACCATGAACTTGGCAGGTTTTCCGTTGATCGAACCATTCACGTATAAATTAAACCCATCGCTCACCTGCATCGGAACAGCCTTCAATCCGCGGCGATCAAAACGGGGAACAGTGCCGATCACATCGGGATCGGTCTTCAAAATGAGCAATTGCCTTTGGCAATCCAGCACCGCCTGTGTTGGAAAAAGAATGTCCGCGCCGATGATTCCATCGATCTGCTCTTCGTGAGCAAATCGCGCCGCACGCGCCGAATTGCCCAAATCAACCGTGACCATCGGTTCGTCGAGAAGGGTGAGCCCTCCAAGCCGGAGCTCACGAGCGATGGTCACATTGTTGTACGCGCCATTGATCTGAATGCGTGACGGAAGATTAGATTTCGCACCGATTGGTTTGAGCCGGAAATGATTTCGACGATCGACAGCGACCGCGCTTACCGGAGCGCCGCTATCGATCGTAAGCCACGCTTCTTTTCCATTTATGAATGCGCGCACCATCAAATGATTTTGCCGCGAACGCACCAATGGGAGCGCAACAAAACGTGTGTCTGTGCGCGCGTAACAAACCTGCGGCGTGCCGGCCAGCTCTCCAATCAGCACCAATGCGACGCATGAAATAGACAAAAACGTCCGCCATAACCGCCATTGGCTTGAACACGTCACGGGGCGTGAGATTAACACGGTTCTTTTTACGCGAAAGTAATTTCGCCGATTTGACGCTGAGTGACTGGGCAGATTTTAAACCTGGATGTTTGTCATTGCGCCGCACGCCCTGCTGATGATTAACTCTCCGGCTATGCAACCGGCCCAGGCGACTGCGGTAAGTGAAACAGTTGTAGCCGATCAGAAACTCGTTCGAGGACTGGGCCTGTTTGATTCAACAATGCTGGTTGCCGGATCGATGATCGGCTCGGGAATTTTCATTGTCTCAGCAATCATTGCACGCCAGGTCGGTTCGCCTGGTTGGTTACTCGTCGTCTGGATTGTGACTGGTTTGCTAACGATGATGGCCGCGCTCTCGTACGGCGAGCTGGCAGCTATGATGCCTAAAGCTGGCGGTCAATACGTTTACTTGCGCGAAGCCTACAGTCCGCTCTGGGGTTTTCTGTACGGGTGGACGCTGTTTTTAGTAATTCAAACAGGGACGATCGCAGCGGTGGCGGTTGGTTTCGCCCGCTACAGCGGAGTGCTTATCCCGTGGTTTTCGGAATCCAAGTATATCATCGCACCCATCCGTTTCGGCGGCTGGTTCAGCGGCTACGCGGTTTCACTTTCTACAGCGCAGCTTCTCGGCTTGGCGATGATCGCGCTGCTCACTTTCATGAACACGAGGGGACTAAATCTCGGCAAACTCGTCCAAAATATTTTTACCACGGCCAAAACGGGTGCGCTTATTGCATTGGTCGTGCTCGGAATCATTGTCGGTGTGAAATCCGGGGCAGGTGCGGAAAACTTCCGGAATTTTTGGACATTGCGAGGCGGCTTACAGGAGGTAGGAGCCGGACTCACCGCTGCCACTACATTCGGCCTTTTTGTGGCCGTCTGCGTGGCACAGACGAATTCTCTTTTCTCCGCGGACGCATGGAACAACATCACCTTCATCGCCGGAGAAGTGAAGGAGCCACGACGCAACATACCGTTGTCGCTCGCCTTCGGTACGATTTTGGTTATTGGATTGTATCTGCTGGCGAACGTTGCCTACCTCGCGGCTCTTCCTTTCGCCGCAATCGAGAATGCGCCGAGCGACCGCGTCGCGTCGGAAACGGCAAATGTCATTTTCCCAGGTGCCGGAGCAACCATCATGGCCGTGGCAATCATGGTGTCCACCTTTGGTTGCAACAACGGACTCATTCTTGCCGGCGCCCGCGCTTACTACGCCATGGCCCGCGACGGTCTTTTCTTCAGGCGAGTCAGTGAATTGAACAAGAACCATGTGCCCGCCTGGGGTCTGATCATTCAAGGAATCTGGGCGGGAATCCTCGTGTTGCCGCGCACCGTGAAAGCCGATGGAAGCTATGGCAACCTGTACGGCAATCTGCTCGATTATGTAATCTCTGCCGCGTTGATTTTTTACATTCTTACAATCGCTGGATTGTTTTTGTTACGGTGGAAGC
Source organism: Candidatus Udaeobacter sp. (assembly GCA_035652195.1). Lineage (GTDB taxonomy): Bacteria > Verrucomicrobiota > Verrucomicrobiia > Chthoniobacterales > UBA10450 > Udaeobacter. The sequence goes on from DASREH010000051.1 coordinate 10,228, forward strand.
GTCCTGATGCCGAACGTCCCTACAAAGCCTTCGGTTACCCGATTGTTCCCATTCTCTACATAATTGGCGCAGCGACAATTCTTGTCGTTCTTTTCGTCTATCAAACCGCAACTACGTGGCCCGGGCTGATCATCATTCTCAGCGGGCTGCCGATTTACTTCATCTGGAGATTTTTTGGGGCAAAATCAGCGCCAGCTTGATCTGCCTCATCTCATCGTGATTAGCACACCCAAAAACCAACTGCGCCCATGAACCTATTCCGACGAAAAAGCGTTACCCAACTTCAGGCTGAAGCATTGTCAGACAATCGCCTGAAACGGGCGCTCGGCGCGACCAATCTCACTGCGCTCGGCATCGGGGCAATTATCGGTACCGGCATCTTTGTGCTTACCGGCACAGTTGCCGCACAGAATGCGGGTCCGGCAGTAGTGTTGTCGTTCATTTTAGCCGGCGTTGCGTCGATTTTTGCAGCGCTCTGTTACAGCGAGTTTGCCTCGTTGGTGCCAATGGCCGGAAGCGCGTACACCTATGGTTATGCGACCCTGGGTGAAGTGTTCGCCTGGATTATCGGCTGGGACTTGATTATCGAATACGCCCTTGGAGCGGTAACGGTTTCGATCGGTTGGTCTGGCTACGTCGTCTCATTTCTGAAGGACATCGGCATCAATATTCCGCCCGAATTTTCTGCAGCACGCGGTACGCTCGTGCCACTTGCAGACGGTACGGAGGTAATGGCCATATTCAATCTGCCTGCAGTGATCATTATTGCCATCGTCACGCTACTCCTGGTGATCGGAATTCGTGAATCGGCGACAGTGAATAACGTCATCGTCTTCATAAAGGTTGCGGTGGTACTAATGTTCATCGTTGGCGCGGCGCATGCGATTAATCCGGCCAACTGGCATCCATTCATTCCGCCGAGCACCGGCACGCGTGGACAGTTCGGTTGGAGTGGAGTGATGCAGGGAGCCGGGATCGTATTTTTCGCCTACATAGGCTTCGACGCTGTCAGTACGGCGGCACAAGAAGCAAAGAACCCCCAGCGCGATATGCCAATTAGCATCATCGGCTCACTCTTAATATGCACGGTGCTTTACATTCTGGTGTCGGGAATTGCGACCGGAGTGATGTCGTACCACGACTTAAACGTGCCCGATCCGATTGCAGTAGCGGCAGACCATGTTGGGCTTGGCTGGATGTCATCATTAATCAAGCTGGGAGCTATCGCCGGGCTTAGCTCGGTGATTCTCGTCATGTTGCTCGGGCAATCGCGAATTTTGTGGACGATGGCCGACGACGGGCTTCTGCCGAAATTTATCAGCAAAATTCATCCAAAATTTCGCACACCGTATATCACGACCATAGTAACCGGTGTGATCGTGGCATTTTTCGCCGCGATTTTACCAATTCGCGACGCGGCGAGCCTTGTTTCCATCGGTACCCTTCTGGCTTTCGTGATTGTCTCAATCGGCGTGCTTTTTCTTCGGGTGCGTGAACCGGATCTTCCGCGCAGATTTAAAACCCCAATTGTGTGGTTCGTTGCTCCCATGGGCGCGATCTCGGCGCTTTACCTGATGGCCTCGTTGCCATGGCTAACCTGGGAACGGCTGATTTACTGGTTTGCGTTCGGTATCGTGATCTACTTCGGATACGGCGTCTACAACTCCCGGCTCGGTCCTCGCAAAATCCCGGGCGAAACCGGTTGGTCACGCGCGCTCAAGATTGCCGGAGTGACCTGGATTGTATTCGGCTCGTTAGGCTCAATCCTTTGGCTCGCTCGTTATCGCGTAGAATACATTCCTGGAGCGATGGGCATCGTCATCGGGTTAGCCGGATTTGTACTCGCTTGGAGCCTGGGAGCTCTCCTGAATTTGGTTGCCCAGGTTTCCGATCATACCCATGCCAGGCACTTGATGATGGAAACGCCTGGTGAAAGCGGCAAGTAGCCATTATCCCGCTGTAACTGCGCGCACCGCATTCGCGAAACGCTCACACGCGCGCCAGGTTTCCAAGTACATCCGCGCTAAGACCCGGGTGCAGTCCGGTTCGCACGGAATCCGTGTGATGGGCTTGTTGCTCCTGACTGAAAAAGCGTCTGCTCTTGCTTCGGCAATTTTCGGACGTCCACCCGGCTAAAGGCTTGACGGGCAGCCGCGATTTCCGACAGCGCAATACCAGTTGCGCGTGCAATTTTCCGTTCATCTCGAGAGGATTTTCCGTTTCTTGCGCGACTTACCGCGCGCGTTTGGGCCCGAGAAATCACGGCAGCCAATGCTTCCCCCTTTGCGCCGTACAACTCCACAAGTTGTTGAAAAGTCAGATGGAACGGAATTGTAGCGACATCCACGTCTTCAGTTCTCGCTGTTCCCGACGAAGGAATCGCAACCGCGTTCGATGTCGCCACCGAATGCCAGACGTCAGCAGGTCGATAATAGCCCATCTCGAGGCGACACTCACGATGTTGTTGCGACATCGCGACGCAACACATTCCCGCCATCGGTTCGGCCGCCGCTTCCTTTTCTTCAAGACCGTCTGCGCAATGGATGCGGAGATGAATTTGCCGGTCGACTGGAGCCATGTTTTTGAAAATTGACGACCAATCTGCATCCCAATATGCGAAAACTGTCCACGGATCACGAGCAACCCCAATCAGCCGCGGCGAACTGAAGAGGCGCGGCACTCCGAGCGTGTCCCGCAAATTGCGCGACTCCTCAGTTTCCACAAGAGGCACAAGCGGCCTCCTCGACATATGAAACCGTTTTTTCGCCTTCATCTTTTTTCAAAGTTCGCGCAAGCCGACAAGACGCCAACTGCGGACCTTTTGCGGCCAAAGTCAAACCGAAACGACTCGATGCGGGGTTGGTTTAACTTTTTCGCGCCTTTTTTCGCGTTTATCGCATAGTTCTCGGTTAAGTGAAATTGGAATGACTAGAAAAATCGTCGACCTCCAACAACTTTCCGAACGCAGCAAAATTTTGCGCGCTGGCGGCAAAAAACTGGTAGCAACAAACGGTTGCTTTGACCTGCTACACGTCGGACACGTCCGTTACCTACAAGCAGCACGTGCCCTCGGTGACGCGTTAACTGTTGGCCTAAACAGCGATCGTTCAGTTCGAGAATTGAAGGGAAAGGGGCGGCCCGTCACCGGGGAACGCGATCGCGCGGAAATCCTTGCGGCTTTGGAGTGCGTTGATCTCGTCGCAATCTTTCCTGAAGTCCGGGCGATGAAGTTTATTGCCGCGAGCAAGCCAGACATCTATGTGAAAGGTGGTGACTACACTGCGGAAACGCTTAACGAAGAGGAGCGCAAAATTTTGAAACAGATTGGCGCCGAAATTCGAATCATCCCATTTGAGCCCGGATATTCGACTTCCGGCTTGCTGGAGCGGATTTGCAAGAACGGGCGTTAAGTTTATGGCCTGTTCCGCATTTGATGCCTCCATTGCGGTCCACTTGATTGTTAAATAAGTGAAAAGGCTGCCGATTGGAATTCTTGGCTCAGGCAAGGGAACTAACTGTCGCGCGATTCTGGAGCGAATCCGCTCTGGCGACCTGGCGGCAGAAGCCCGCGTTGTTATCTCTGACGTGCTGGATGCACCGATTCTGGAGATAGCGCGAGAGTTTTCCGTGGATCACGCTTTCCTGCCACCCGGTCAATTTCGCACGCGATTGGAGCCGGAAGTTGAAAACCAGCTCGTGCATATGCTGCGCGAGGCTCAGGTTCATCTTGTCGTTCTCGCTGGATTCATGCGTGTGCTGCATGCACCCATGCTGAATGCATTCGCGGGACGCATTATCAATATCCATCCTTCGCTCTTGCCGAAATTTCCGGGGCTCGAAGCGTGGAAACAACCTTTGGCAGCAGGCGAAAAGGTCACCGGCTGCACGGTGCATTATGTGGATGAGAAGATCGATCACGGCAACATTATCGCTCAGCGCGAGGTGCGAATTCTTCCAGACGACACGCCGGCCAGCCTGCACGCGCGGATCCAAACCGCCGAGCGCGAGTTATACCCGGCGGTCATTGCGCAGCTTTGCGAAAAATACCAGGCATCCACAACATCATAATTTGAGTCTGGCGAGGCAATCGCACCCGCTGCAATTTGCCTGGTCTAGAGATTTTCCGCTTTTTGCTCGCGACTCAGCACTTCTTGCAAGGCATCTGTTGGCTTTTTCTGCTCATATAGCACGGCGTAAACCTGATCGATTATCGGTGTCTCGATGTTGAGTCGACGTGCACACTCAAAAGCGCTTCGAGCAGTAGGAATTCCTTCCGCCACCATGCGCATCGACTCGACGATTTGATTGAGCGGTTCGCCCCGGCCCAGACGTTTGCCAACTGTGTGATTACGGCTGCGCTCACTGTAACAAGTCACAATCAAATCACCCGCGCCACTTAATCCATAAAAGGCCTGAGTGGTTCCTCCCATCGCGACCCCAAGGCGCACTAACTCCGCCAACGATCGGGTCACTAGAGCGGCTTTGGAGTTGTCGCCCAGGCCAAGGCCATCACTGATTCCCGCCGCTACTGCGAATACATTTTTCAAAGCGCCGCCCAGTTCAATGGAAGTGATCTGGTCGCTGGTATAAACGCGGAAGCGCGGACTACCGAGGCCTTGTTGCAGAGTCGTTGCACAAGCAGCATCGGCACAGCCAATGACGGTCGCGGTCGGAAGGCCCCGCACAACTTCCGCGGCCAGGTTGGGACCAGACAAGACAGCGATTTTTTGCCGTGGGAACAATTCGCCCAAGATCCTACTCATGGTCATCCCGGTACCGTGCTCAATCCCTTTCACGCAACTCAGAAGCACTGCGTCAGGATTCCCGATCGCTGCACCTAGTTGCGAGGCCACTGTTCGCAAAGCCGTCGATGGTGTCGCGAAAACAA
>DASREH010000052.1:0-3138 GCA_035652195.1 Candidatus Udaeobacter sp.
TCGACCTTGCGCCGCTTGTGCTTGCTCTGGGCGTGATTTGCTGGGTCGCGGGATTCGACCTCATTTATGCGACACAGGATTATGATTTCGACCGTCAAGAAGGTTTGCGATCTCTGGTTGTGAAGCTTGGGATCGCACGCAGTCTAAAGCTGGCGCAGTTATTACATCTTTTGGCATTCGCCGCGCTGATCCTGTTTGGCCCGCTGGCGCGACTGGGCGCAGTTTACTACTGCTCAATGCTGCTGATCGGGGCAGCTCTTTTTTACGAACACAAAACGGAGAAACGGGACCTTGCTGGAATTAATCGCGCGTTTTTTGAAAGCAATGCTTTTGTTAGCGCGGTTTTCCTTGTCGCGGTGTGCATCGATCGCCTGACGTAGGGGAAGACGACGGCCCAGAGGGCGACCAGCGCCTTTGTCTACATCGCGTTCAGCATGGCAACACGTCGCTCGTGCCGGCCTCCGTCAAACGCGGTTTGAAGCCAGATCCGCACAATGTCGAGCGCCAGATCTTCTGCGATCAGACGTTGGCCCATGGAAAGGACGTTGGCGTCATTGTGCTGACGTGAAAGACGAGCGGATTCTTCACTCCAGCACAGCGCACACCGGACGCCATGCACCTTATTTGCCACCATTGCTTCGCCATTCCCTGAACCGCCGAACACGATCCCGCGTTCGCACTCGCCTTTGGCAACGGCTTCTGCCGCCGGTCGTATGAAGAGCGGATAGTCCACCGGGTCTTCATTAAATGTGCCGAAATCTTTTACTTCGTGACCGAGTGAAGTGAGCAATTCTTTTACCATTTCCTTGTAACGAAAACCGGCGTGATCCGAGCCGAGAGAAATCTTCATTGCGAGAGTTTGGTAATCAGGAAACCCAACGCCTGTCGAGGAATCTTTTTGATCAGTGACGAATTACGAATGACAAAACACGAAACAAATGAGTGACGATTGTTGTGTCGCTTTCGTCATTTGGTGTTGTGCTTCGTTCGCCTTCGTAATTCGTCAGTTGCTTTAGCCGCCGTGGAGTTTGGCCAACTCGCTCCAGAGTTCGCGTTCCCGTTCGGTGAGTTTCTTTGGCACGTTGATCTGAACTTCAACGTAAAGATCGCCGCGCTTTCCGGAGACGCCCGGCAAACCTCGTTCTCGAAGGCGGAATCGCTGACCACCTTGAGTGCCTGGTGGGATTTTCAGGCGAACCTTGCCCTCAAGCGTTGGCACAAGCAATTCGCTGCCGAGCACAGCACGCCAGGGTTCGATTTTCACCTCGTGAATCAGGTCGCTGCCTTCGACCGAAAAGTCGGGATGGCGCGCCAGCCGAACGCGGAGGAATAAATCTCCGCTCTTTCCACCACGCACCCCGGCTTCTCCCTGACCGGCCAAACGAATTCGTTGGCCCTCACGGACCCCGCGCGGGATTTTGACCTGGTAGTTTTCCACCTTGTCTGATCCCGCCCGCCGCAGCGAAACCGTTCGCGTCGATCCGTTCAACGCTTCTTCGAGGGTCACCATGATGTCGGCCTCCACGTCGGCTCCGCGCTCCGCAGTCGCCTGGCGGCCGCCGAATCCACCGAACGCGGACCGGCCGCGGCCTCCGCCGAAAAACGCTTCGAAAAAGTCGCTGAACCCGGTCCCGCCGAATTCAAATTGCACTCCACCGCCGTCGCCACCCCACTGGTAATATCCGCCTTCTGTTGGCTGCGGACCCCACTGCGGCGGCGGCTGGAATCCCCCGGGCCTGTTCCAATCCGCGCCGAGCTGATCGTATTTCGCGCGCTTCTCCGGGTCGCTCAACACCTCGTATGCCTCATTGATTTCTTTAAACTTCTCTTCAGCGGCCTTCTTGTCCTTAGCGACGTCGGGATGGTATTTGCGGGCCAGTTTTCGAAACGCGCTGCGAATTTCATCTTCGCTCGCCGTCTTGGCCACACCCAGTGTTTCGTAATAATCTCGGAATTGTACGGCCATTCGCTCTCAAGCTTGTGCCTCCGCTCGATTTGCGCAACTTTTTGAATCATGCGCGATTTGGGAAAATTCGTCGTCATTGCGGGTGTGATCATCACCCTTGTGGGCCTGGTGATGTGGAGCGGATTTGCGCCGAAATGGCTGGGGCGATTGCCTGGGGACATCCGCATCGAACGCGGGCACTCCACGTTTTATTTTCCCATTGTGACCTGCATCATTCTTAGCCTCCTGCTTAGCCTGCTGCTGTCGATATTCCGGCGGTAAGTGGATCGTTCATGTCTCCAAAGTGTTGAGGACAAAGCGCTCGACCATGTCGCCAATCGGCTGATCCTTCCACCGCGGATCGGCTTCTCTAAAGGAGATGGCGAAACATTCTCCGAAGGCCCAATGTTGAGCATCATGGCTCGATCAAGGCAGGAAATGCTCGACCGGCATGTTGCAAGACTCTTGCGCTGCCGCCGTTGCCCGCGCATGAAATCGACGCCCGTATCCGGCGGGGCAATTGTAAGTGACGTGATGATCGTTGGTCAGGCGCCTGGTCCGCGGGAGCCGGTTCTGCAACGACCATTTGCGCATACAGCTGGAAAGACACTTTTCCGTTGGTTCGAAGAGTTCTGCGGAATAGACGAAGCCGCAGTTCGATCGAAATTTTATTTCGCTGCGGTCTGCCGGTGTTTTCCCGGAAAGAATTCTGGCGGCACGGATCGTGTGCCGGGTCCCGACGAGGTCCGCAACTGTTCCGGCTGGATGGATGCCGAAATTGAAATTCTGCAACCACGGCTTGTTATCCCGGTTGGCCGGTTGGCCATTATGCAGTTTATCGATTGCGTAAAGCTCGAAGCAGTCATTGGCAGGCGATTCCGTGTGGAGCGGGCAGCGCACTGCTTTGACGCCATTCCGCTACCTCATCCATCGGGCGCATCGCCCTGGCACAAGATCGCGCCGGGAAAAGAATTGCTTAGGCGCGCGCTCCGATTAATCGCCCGGCATCCAGCGGTAACGGCGAGAACGGTGCGAACCCAGGCAATTGCAGAGAGCGGTTACCGCTGATTTAGTGCGAACCTGAAAAGCATGGCTGCACCGCGAAAGCCGAATTTGGTCCTTTTCCTGCCGGACCAACAAAGAGCCGACACAATTGCGTGCTACGGAGGTGAAAAGGTGCACGCGCCGAACCT
>DASREH010000053.1:0-3507 GCA_035652195.1 Candidatus Udaeobacter sp.
CCGCCGATACCGAAGCGAATCCTCGTCCCAGTGGATTTCTCGGAGTTCTCCGATCGCGCTCTCCAATACGCCGCCCGACTGGCGAAGGAATTCAAAGCGGAGCTGTTACTCGTCCATGTGGTCGAGGCGTTCCCGATCGACTACATGCTTGGAATCAAATCCGCAGAAGAAGCTAATCAGTGGCAAGTGGAGCAGAGCGAGAAGCGGATGCGGAAACTTTGCGCCAGGGTAACAAGCGAAAATTCCATTGCCGCCAGCGGCCACGTCAAATTCGGCAAACCATTTCAGGAGATCGTCCAATTCGTGTGCAAGCATCAGATCGACCTGATCATTATCGCCACTCATGGCTACACCGGCTTGAAGCATATCCAGCTAGGGAGCACGGCGGAGATGGTAGTGCGTCATGCGACCTGTCCCGTGCTTGTGCTGCCGAATCCTGATCGCCAAAGCGCAGTCTAAGAGTGCTGCAGTGCGGACGCGGCGGACGATTCATCACGCCGTGATCGGCCGGATCGACCCAGGACAAGCGCGGGCGCGCCATCGGTGAGCAGATTAATCCAGAAAATCTGCGTCGCGAGCAACGGCAGCACGACATTTTCGTACCAGATTTTCAACATGGGCGAGCTGCGGACCGGACTTCGTGCGTTACCGCTCAGCGTTTGCTACGATTGCTTCGTCGGGTGAGACAGGCAGTTTTTTGGCTTCGAGCGGCGGTGCAGGAGGAAGTCCGGTCGCCTGAAGAATCTCACGCTCGTCCAGGCTCTCGCGCTCAAGCAATGCTTTGACCAAGGCATCGAGCGCTCCGCGATGTTTAGTTAGGAGGCGACACGCCTCGCGGTGGCTATCATCGATGATTTTCTGAACCTCTTCATCGATCGCGCGCGCAGTCTCCTCGCTGAAAAGCTTTGTGTTACCGAAACCGGCCACGCCAAGATATTGGTTTTCACGCGGTGCAAGCTGCACCAGGCCGAGCCGCTCGCTCATCCCCCAGCGCGTCACCATTTGCCGCGCGAGATTTGTGGCCTGTTCGATGTCACTCTCCGCTCCGGTCGTCTTGGTGCCGTAGACAATTTCTTCTGCTGCGCGTCCGCCGAGAGCGCCAATGATTCGACCGCGCAGATATGCTTCTGGATAATTGTAGCGGTCGCTCTCGGGTCTTTGATATGTCACGCCCAATGCCTGCCCACGCGGCACTATCGTTACGCGGTTCACGGGATCTGCGCCGGGCACCACGAGGCCGAGAATCGCGTGGCCACCTTCGTGGTAAGCAACGCGCTCACGTTCGGACTGGCTCAACAGAAGTCTGCGTTCAGGGCCGAGTACAATCTTTTCCAGCGCGTCCATGAAGTCCTTTTGAGTAACCGAGTCCTGATTTCGACGAGCGGCCAGGAGCGCGGCCTCGTTTACCAGATTGCGGATGTCCGCTCCCGATACGCCCGGTGTTGCGGCGGCGATCTTTTCGAGACTGATATCTTCTGCGAGCGGCACCTTGCGCGTGTGCACTTTTAAGATGGCGACGCGGCCATTCTTATCTGGCAAATTCACCACCACGCGGCGATCAAAGCGTCCCGGTCGTAGCAATGCCTTGTCGAGCACATCCGGTTGATTGGTCGCGGCAAGCACGATGATACCTTCGCGCCCGGTGAAGCCATCCATTTCGGTGAGTATCTGGTTAAGCGTTTGCTCCTGCTCGGACGAGCCGCCGATTGCGACCGTTCCCCTTGCACGGCCAATGGAATCCAGTTCATCAATGAAAATGATTGCTGGCGCGTGTTCGCGGGCCTGCTTGAAGAGATCGCGCACACGCGCGGCTCCCACCCCCACAATCATCTCTATAAATTCCGAGCCGCTCATTGAGAAGAACGGCACACCTGCTTCGCCCGCCACAGCACGCGCGAGAAGCGTTTTGCCAGTGCCCGGTGCGCCGATGAGCAGCACACCTTTGGGAGCGGCGCCACCAAGGCGGGAATATTTCTGCGGGTCCTTGAGGAAATCGACGATCTCGACTAACTCGTTTTCCGCCTCATCGATGCCCGCTACATCGTCGAAGGTAACTTTTGCCTGCGTCTGGTCGTAGCGACGCGCACGGCTCTTGCCGATCCCCATCAGTCCGCCGCCCATGCCGCCGCCTTGCATCGCGCGGCGGTACATCCAAACGTAAAATCCGATGATGAGAATGGCGGGACCAAATCCGAACAGAAGATTCCAGATCGGATTTCCGGCTTCCTGAATTGGCTCCGCGCTGATCTCGACGCTGTGCTGCATCAGATACGCTTCCAATCCGTCATCAACGAAAGAAGGAAGCGTGGTTGTGAACTTCCGGACCTCGACCGGTGTAGGGGCGGGGCTCGGTTTCGGATGATCGCTCTTGGGGCGTGGCGTGTACTTTACCGGTTTAACGAATCGACCTGTGATTGTTTCGCCACGGCTATAGATCGCCTCCACGTTATTGTTGGCGACCTCCTGTTTGAAAAGGGTGTACGGTACTTTTACCGGCGCGCTAGGGCTGGGAAAAAAGCTGCGCATTAGGAAGTAGTTCACCAACAGGATCAGCAGGAACCACCACCACGTTCTGCGAGGCGGCATCTTGGTCTTATCGGTCCCAGCAGCGCCGGTACGGGCGCCTCTTGGAGCTGCTGAAGCCGGGGGATGGAGAGGCGCTTGCCGCAATTGTTTGTCGCTATTCATGCAAAGACCCCAAAGTCTTATCGTGCGCCGCTAACCTTGCCAGTTTGATAAAGTTAACGCCGAGTCGCAATGGCAACGCAATTTTCAACGCAAGGGATCGCATTTTCCAAGCATCGATTACGATTTGGTTTTTCGCCCGCGTATTCTAAAACCCCAAAAGCCATGAACACGCGAGGACTATCGCCAAAGATGTATCGTTTTGGAAGTGAAGGTTCAGCCTATGTCTGAAATCACTTTCGGCGGAAAGGCTGAGCGCAGCGCGTTAAGAACGGCAAACACATCGATAATTTCCTGGCCGACTGCGCCCCGCCACGGGCACCAGGTAACCAGCCGCAGCAAATACCATTCCGCCCACGCTCAACGGCATTCCACCAACCGCGCTTTGAAGAGCAATAGCGCGCATTCGCCGGCTGATGTGCATGAATTCGTCGACCTTCTTTAGCCAATTAAGAGGAATTCCGCCAAAAAACAAAAGTCGCCAGTAGCCGGATTTGATAAATTCCTAGAGCTGCACGGAACCCAAAACGCAGGGCGAGATGCGCCACGATCGCTACGGCCGAAAACAGAGCGATGATAGTGGTTCTGCGAAGGTGCAAGATCACGACCGATTCCCAAAACCGCCCGCGTGGCGGCTGATGTCTCAATTTTGCGGCAGTAATAGCTTGGGACATCGGTCATCAATATTCAGGAGGCATCACTGCCGATTCGAGGCATCTGTTCGTGACCCCTTGGATTCAAGCCTACCACCTGGCGTGCGCGAAGACGCCGCCGAAGACACGAGCAGCGATTCCAGCGAGGAACGTTCGTGTGCGGCGTAGA
>DASREH010000054.1:0-37106 GCA_035652195.1 Candidatus Udaeobacter sp.
CGCGAGCCGCTGCAACAGTTCGCGGCTGGGTGGAGATGCATCGATAAACTCGATCATCGTTTGTTGGACCGGCCGAAGATCCTCGATAATACGCGAAGGCGGGTAATGCTTACCTCGCTTCTCGGCCCACCGACGATAAAGATCAGTGCGGATGATGAGTCGGCCGACAAAGAGGACCAGCAACACACCGGCCACATACAAACCGAGAACAAGCAAAGTTGAGATAAAGGCGTTCATGTCAGTATTTGGTTTTTGGATTGTTTATTGGTATAAGTTCGACAAACCTAATTTAGTCAGAAGCCCGCGTTCTACTAAGACTTAGATTGGATGCAATCGATAATCTGAGATTATCATTCTAAGTATTGCTACTTTTGCGTCCAGATCAGTGGTCGGTGCAGTTTGCCTGAGCGACCGGGATGAACTTTGTGTCAGCGGCAGCCGCTGCTCGTTCCGTATTCGGTCGAGCGCGTACGCGGTGAATCCCATCAGCGCAAGCACCGCCGGGACGGCGAGCATCGTGAAGAGGAGAATGTTATGTGGTCGCCTTAGGCGTTGTGGATTTGTCAGGCACGCGATTCCGCTGGCGAATCGCCTCTGACAAGGCCAGGGCGTTCAAACCGAATAGGCAGAAAACTGCGATGAGAAGGAGAACCAGGTCAATTGATTGCATGTCGAGATTTGAGAGTTGAGATTTGAGTTAGTGTTACTTTGACGCTAGGGACTGACCCTGAATTATTCGGACATCGGGGTGATGAATGAGGATGCCGCGGAACGGGCGAGTCTCTGGCTCGGAGGCTCCCTGGACGGTTTTGGCGTCTAGCATCTGTTTTGCGGCAGCGGAATCAGATCTCCGCCGACGACGACACGAAACGGTGGCGGCAGCGTAAGTTAAGGTTCTGGCAATAGCTGTTGCCATGGCGACAAGAAACAGCAAAAGGACCAGAAGGGCCAAGCTGAAGGCTATATCGAGTAATGCGTTCATATTGTATATCGCGATTCGCGACACTGCAGGGTAATCCCATCCAGTGTTATCGACTAAGACTCATAGTCGATGGAATTAATAGAATGAAGCTATCGGTAGCGCACTGTGCGCACCGTGACGTTTTGCGGGTTCCTAGAAACGAACAGGCCAAGAACTAAATGACGAATGTTTCGCGCGGGCCACGACTCCTATTCAATTAGACTGACAGGTTCCGGCTATGTATCGGTGCGAGCCATGGAGTTCCTGAATTCGTTGTTACGAACCTACCATCGCTTGGACAGCATGAATGATTGCCCACGCGGAGAGCGCTACGAAGACGGCAAGCAATACACCATCTCGCACGAAGTTGCGGCGCGCCTGTTCGTCATAACGCCGGCGTAAACGTAAGAATGGCATGATACCCTTGCTCGGAATGCTGCCGCCTCCAGCTAGGGAAAAGAGCGGCTGCGTTCCCTGTTCATTTTGATATGCGGATGCGCGCAGATGTGCGTTCATCGCTCGGTATTCGGGCGAGCGGTCATTAAAGTTAACGATCTGATAACCGCGTCGCGCCTTACGTGCGACGACGCCTCGGGGATGACGGTATACGATTACGTTGTTGTGTTGGTTGCTGTTCTGTTTGTTCATAATTTCATAGCTTTTATTTGGAGTCAGTGCTGGCTGCCGAACTAGGTCAGCGCAGCGATTGGAGTCTTTGTTCTCCACGCGGGAAGTTTATCCCGTTGGTGACCGATTGACGATGACTTATTGTTGAATCAGTCGATAGCTTTATGTTATCATGGCTGCTGTTGGTGTCGTCTGCGGTCAACAACGGAAAATCCTCCGGCTTGGGTAATCGCCACCCGTGATGTCGAAACACGGCGGCGATGAATTTTCGCATTCGCTGCAAGTCCATGCCGGGCCAGCCAGTGAGGCGATAAATCCATTCCACGAGCTGAAGCCGTGTGCGCAGAGCGCGCCGCGGAATCACGATCGGCTCCATGTTCCCGAAGGACAGCGTGATCCGGTCCGAATCGATGGTCACTCTATCTTGTTTGTTCTGTGCTTTCATTGAAATCAGGGTGGTTGCCCTGCGCTGCGTAAGAGTACTGCCGCCCGTGTAATCGACTATGACTATGTTTCGATCCGGGTGATCAGATTTACCTATTGATCCCGCTCCGCGACGAAGTTTGCTGTCCGCGCACTTACTCAGGCCGCAGCGAAAGAGTTTCCGAGCGCCGGTATCACGCTCAACGCCTACTGCCCCGGCATCGTTGGGACCGACATCCTGGGTGGAAATCGATCAGCGCATGCTGAGATCGGGCGCGAAAATCGGCGAGATGGCCGCAGATGCGAAAACGGCCGAGTTGCTGAGCACCGGCTTATTGTGTGCCGACGCGAGCAACCTCATTCATCTGCCTGCTTACGCGATCGATCACCAGCATACCATTCACCAGCTGGAAGATGCCGAGTATTATCATCCAACCAAGATCGCGATCATTTCAGAGATTGGTGATCAACTCTGCCGCAAACTTGGCGGCCATCCATGCGCGCGGGCCAGGGAATGATGCGGCGCAGGAGCCAGCAGTGGAAGCTAGCGGCTACTTGCGCCAGTCGACGCCCAGGGTCTCGGCAGGCGGATCGCTCGCGGGGAAACTGCCTTCCAGATTAAGATCGATTTTTCGTTCCATGTGATCATCGCGGGGCTCCTCTTCTGAGCGCCCGCCGCGGACATCATCATTTTGGTTTTGTTTGTCTTTGTTTGCGCTGACCGTTATTCGCAGTTCATGCGTCGCTCAAAAAAGCAAGGCATCTACCAAATGATCGTCCCGGTACCCGCAAAACCGATGTCGGAAAACTTGGCGCATCGTGGTTTGGGTTAGGCCTGCTGAAGTAGAAGTTTGCATAATACCCCGACCAGCAGCAGGATTTAACCGCGAAGGAAAAAATGCCAATCCGGCTGACTGCAAGAAACGATAATACGTAAGGAGGAAGAGCTCATGCCCGATGCGATTCCAGGAAGCGGCATACGAAAAAGGGCGCTCGACCGGTGGGAAACGGGGGCGGAAGCCCGCCCGTCCGTCAGACGAACCGGAGCACTTCAATTTCATCTGATCACAAACCTCAAACGACCCATCATATGAAAATCGTCCCACACAAACGCGAAGCCAACAATGCAAACGTGCTTTGTCCAACCCACAACGATCTGCCGGCACAGACGCGCGCCGGCATGATTGAGATATTGAACGCGCGACTCGCCGACACCATCGATCTGCTCCATCAGGCAAAGCAGGCGCATTGGAATCTGAAGGGGCGCAATTTCATCGCCTTGCACAAATTGTTTGACGAAATCGCGGAAGCGGCAGACGAGCACATGGATTTGATCGCAGAACGCGCCGTCCAATTGGGCGGCACCGCCGAAGGAACGATTCAGCTCAGCGCGCGGCGAAGCGAACTGGAGTCATACCCCCTGGATATCTCAGACGAGCAGGATCACGTCGCCGCGATGTCTGCAGCCCTGGCCGCCTATGGCAAGCGGGTGCGGCAAGCGATCGATCAGAGTGATGACCTCGCGGACAAGGACACGGCCGACATGTTCACGGAAATCTCGCGCGCCGCGGACAAGTATTTGTGGTTCGTCGAGTCACACCTCGATCGCGAATTTCATCCTGCGCGCCGGCGCAAAGCCGGCTGACGTGCAGCGCCGTGAACCCGGTGCTATGTCAAAACCGGTAGATCGCGGCGGCTGCGGTTTGCGTGGGCATCCGCTCTTTCGGTACAAGCACAACCTGGCCGCCATTCTTCAGCACCAGTTCTGCGATGTCATCAAGCACGTCATCAACGTCGGGTTTTGCCAGCTCGGCGAACTGAATTTCGCCTGTGATAGTATTGAAACGACCGGGAATTTGCCTGTCCGCTTCAACCAGCAGCGTGGCGACACGCGCCGCAACCGCGCTCCGTGCAATCTGCTCCAGATCATCGCTGCTCAGCCCGCGCGGTTTAGCTGCGCCGAACATCTCAATCAAACCGGCCAGTCGCGCGAGATAGTGCGGCTCGAGAACCTGCCACGCCTGTTCGCGGAGCGCGTCGCGCGAGAGATCACTGGGATAGAAATTGATCGGCTCGGAGACGAGAAAAGGATTGTGGCTGATCTGGCGGAAGAGACTCTGGTTTTCCGGTAATGCGGCCAGCAACAGCGGCAACCTGGATGGTCGCGAATAATGTTCCAGGACTGCACGATCCACTACGCGGAAAAACCGCATCGCATCGTTTTCCACGATGTCGGATTTCGATCCTTCGCTGTAACGTAATCCCGTAGTGCCTGGGGAGGAGGTCCACGCCGAGAGATGGAATTCCTTCGCTTCGCCTCCGGGAAGGTCAGTCGGTGAGCCTGGCACGAGGGGATCGAGTTCTACTTCATCGAGCGCATCGCGATTTCCTTCGAAAAAGCTGATCTTGTCCCGGCTAACGCCAAGCAATTGGTAGTCATCGGCCGATTGCAAAATGCGGAGCAGCGGTTTGAGATGAAAGCTGTCGGCCACGATGGCCAGCTCCGGGACGGCGCGTCGAAGACGGTAAGCGCGGAAGAATCCGGGCGCGCCGAGCGCAGCCAGCCCCGTGAGAGTGGAATTCCAAAAAGCGCGGTCGTCAGCGAGCTTGTGAAATGGCTCGATGAGATGACGAATGTCACGCGACGAGTAATCGCGCCGCAACGAGTGTTCCAGTTCTTTCACAAGATTGCGAAAGCGGATCGGGTCCTGCTCGTTGTCCGGATGAACTCGATGCGTCGGTTGATACAGTGAAAGGCAGGGCGGCTCGGGATTGTTGAAAATGCCGGCCGCATAATCGCGATCAAGTGAGTCCATATTTCCTCCTCTGCGTCATCCGTTGAATATTCGCACGCCAACCAAGCTGCAACCCTGTTCCTTTATAATGTACCGACTCGCTGTGATCGACCGCCACGGCATTTTGGGGTTTGAAGAAGAGCACAAAGCTTGCGCGGCCGAGTTCAGTGAATCGAAGACACGATGAAGACGGAAAAGGCGAAGATGCTGGCAGGAGACCTTTACGATCCGCGCGATCCAGAGCTTTGCCAGGTGCGGGAGCATAAGCCAACACATGAGAAACACGCCAATTACCCAGCCGGGATCGAGCAATGTCATGCGGCACTTTACGAAGCTCGCGCTTCTCGGAGCAGCGCTTCCAAGTCGAGCGGACGCGTGAACATTGCAAGCTCGCCGTCGGGCGTGCGTGGCCATGATTCATGGGGTTTATCCCAGTAAAGCTCCAGCCCATTTTGATCTGGATCGCGAAGGTAGAGAGCTTCACTCACGCCGTGATCGCTCGCGCCATCCAATTGGATACGAGCTTTCATGAGTCGGCGTAACGCATCGGCCAATGCGGCTCGACTCGGATAAAGAACGCCGACGTGAAACAACCCAGTCGTTCCCGGCGGCGGTGGCGAACCACTATCCCAAGTATTCAGTCCGATATGATGGTGATAACCGCCAGCCGATACAAATGCTGCTTCGGCGCCCATCCGCTGCATAAATTCAAATCCGAGTACACCACAGTAGAAGTCGAGTGAGCGTTCCAAGTCAGCGACCTTTAAGTGAACGTGGCCGATGCGAACTTTCGGATTAATCGCGTCGTTCGTTGTCATCGTAGGAGGTTCGCACTAAAGATGCGCCGCGCGCTTATCCGAAGCGCAGGCGCGATCATAAGAAGGAATCGATAGGTAAACGCGATAGAAACCAAACAAAAGCACGTAACCAGAAGCTCGTTCCCGGCTCCTTGTCGTATCGAAGCGTGCGATCGCTTTCATGTGCGATCCAATATGGCTGGCCTTTATCTGATAAGTGAACTTCTGATCACGAAAACGCGATCCGCGCTCCAATCGCGCAAGAAGCAAACTGACTACTGCCCGCGATTTTCTTCAAAGCCGCGAGTTTCCGATTATGGATGCTGACTTGCCGACGGGGCCATTTTAGGAGCGAGCCATCTTACTAGCTCCGCCAAACCCCAGGCCACCACGCCCATAGCCAGAATAACAGTTAGAGAGACAAGAGTTGAGTTCATTTATTTGTACCTCGTTTAACTTTCAAAGTTGGGATGCGTTGAGTCGGTCCGGCTCCGTGCGACCTTCGTCCTGCCGGAAGGTTGAGTTCCGCCATCCCATGAACAGCCGATAGACAGTATAGATCCCTGCCACGACCGCGATGCTGATCAGGACATAATCTATTATTGTCATGCTGTAATTTATGTCTGAGCGGCGTGAGGGCTAAGACTCATAATTGATTGTTGCAATAGGTTTTCGCTATGTCTCGCAAGACGGCGCTTTCGAAGGTCCGGTATCGACGGCCGCGTTGCCAACCGGAGACTTCCAGAGCGGCGTTTGCGTTTCTCGAACCGTGTTTTTCGCTTGCGCGACAAACGTGCGAGCCGCCCGACGAGTTGATTGATTGCAGCGTAGAAGTTTACGTGCACCGCGTTGGCGTGGACGTCACGTCCCGGCAAAGCTAGGTGCGCACTGACGGAAAACAGTCCGTTTGCACCGGATTTTTCGCGGAGCACGACCTCCGCGCTCAAAATGTCGGCGGCAAAGCGCGACACGCGCGAGATTTTTTTCTCGATGAACTTTCGCAGCGTGATGCTGAGCTCGACGTCGTGAGCCGTGATCTGGATAGGTAGAGCATTCATTTCGGATTTGTTTGTTGATTCATTGAAAGGCGCGCATCTACGCGACCCGTTTGTTCATGAGCGGCCGCGATGCTATCGGCCCCGACACCGTGACATGTTTGGCTTTTCGCATGCGAAAGACGGTCGTTTTAACTTTGCAGTCGTTAGGCCAGCAGTTCGGCGCTCCAAGCCGGTCCGCAAGGAACTCGAGCAACGCCGAACCAGCTCGGAAGTGGTCGGAAATGTTCATGGTCTTCATGCCAAGAATCTGAGGCGGACTTTTCATTTCGACTAAGACTGAGATTCGATTAGATCGATAGCTTTCTTCTATTGCATGCCGTTGAAGCTATTTCGTCACTCTCGCTGGCGGCGGAGCGCGGCCCGCGTATTGGAATCCGCCGACGGGCTGGCCGCGCGATGAAACATCTCGCCGCTGTCGCGCCAACGAGGATGCCTACTTAGCGACTTTGTTGAAAACGCTGTTTTCGCGGCTTCTTCTGCGACGGTCGATTCGGCACGACCGGGACGGGGCAAATGGCGTGACGGACAATTTGCTCTGCTGTACTTCCGATAAACAGACGCTTCAAACCGGTGCGACCGTGAGTCGACGTGACAATGAGATCGAGGCCTGCGCGCGGATGCATTCGTTGATTTGCTCGACCGGCGAGCCGAGGCCGACGAGCATTTCAATCTCGACCGATTTTTTGCCTAGCTGGCGATGCAGGTTTTCCATCTCATCTTGGGCAAACTCCTGTTGCGACGTAATCAGCTTTGGACCCGCGAGTGCGGTATGCCCCGCACTAAGCGCATAGGTCGGCGGAATGACATAATGAAAAAGCAGTAGGCTCGAACGAAATTCGAGCGCGAAACCGAGCGCATAATTAAGCCCAACTCGCGAGCATTCAGAAAAATCTAGCGGAACGTGCACAGCGTCATCGATCGCGCGGCACTTAAGCATTACAACCTGCGGGTGATCGCTAAGGTTGAAGAATGCGGAAGCGAGTTCTATGCGATAACGGCAGAACGATTAGTTAAGCATCCAGCTGCTATTGCCATCACCCTACACGCATACACGAATCTGTTCGCAACTCGTTGATACGAGCATCGGAATCTACCGGATAGAGTTCGCTTCTCATTCAGCGTCCGGACATGGCGTCAGCTTCGGGTTGATAGTGAATTTGTTTCACGCGCATGCGACGGACGCCGTCTGGTACCTGCCACTCAAATTCGTCATTTACCCGATACCCGAGCATTGCCGCGCCAACGGGTGCCATAACAGAGATGTTCCCGGCTTCGATGTTTGCTCGCGAGGGAAAAACGAGCGTGTAGGTCACGGTCTCGCCGGTATCGAGATCGACCAGCTCGGCACGCGACTGCATCGTGAGGTACCTTGTCAGGCTCGACGATGATAGCACGCTTTAACTCTTCAGCGAGAGCTTTCAAGTCACTTCGTGATTCCGGGCGCAAAGCTTCGGTTTCGGCGAGCAGTTCCTCGAGCAGCCGCTTGTCGTGACTCGTGATGTGAATGGGATTTCGAGCGGAATGTTTAGCTGTGCCAGCAGATTTCGGAAGCATCTTCAAAGATACGCCGCCTTTATCCCAATACCAGAGACATCATGGACGCCTTCAACACATTGCTGCGAATGATAGCAAACGAGCGCGGCAGGCATGCATTGTTTTTTTCACTCGATGAGTCTTCGCAGCGCGACGCTAAGCATCGATGTCGCCAGCCCCGATGTGAATAGGCGATCATCCATGCGGGTGTTGCTTATTGATTTTATCGACGCCGAATCGACCAGAGTGTGTTCACGGGCCGCGGTGCCCTCGGCGCAGACAGCGTGCAGGTTTGGCTCGGCGGGCGCGAACGACAGTCGGTCTAACTTTACAATCATTGGTCCGACACTCCGGCGCGACTCGGCCTGCCGTGAATTCAAGGAGGGCGGAGCCGTTAGGTTGATCTGAATGACCATATTGGGTCGCCTTCAGTCGAAATGCTGTTCTTCGCTCGGCCAAGCCGAGCAGGTTCTCTCGTGTGCAGAGCGAAAACGGCCCATCTTTAAGAGACGAATCAACACCAGGCATGATCGAGATCGGACCGATCGATGTTCGGAGAGTGCGACCGTGCGCGGCGGTGTAGAGATATCGCAGGGCCAGCGCTACGGTTTCATCTTGCGCGCTGCAGCGATCCCCTTGGGGCAGTGCAAGCACCGCAGTCAGCGTCTTTTCAAAGGGATCATTGAAGTTTATTTCGGTGTGGTTCACAACGCCTACGAACTTAAGAGCAGCGTTATGCGTCGCTATGACTAATAATTAATGATAATGATAGATTTGCTTTAACTGTCTATAATGGCTTAATTGTCCCCCCTCAGCGCGCCACTTCTGGGTCACAGCGCAAGCGAAACTGCGTCCGTAAAGCGCGCGGGAACCGATCAATCGGGTAACGCGCGCAGCCAACATTAGCTCATCCGCTGATTTCGTGTCGGGGCGTTTGGGTGGAATTGGTTGTTGAGCGGCCACCAACGCTCATGCAGCGGATTTCAGTCTTGCTGCTTCCGGCTGATAACGCATCTGGATCACTCTCATCCGGCGGACGCCACTTGGCACCTTCCACTCAAACTCGTCACCGACGCGGTGACCGAGCATGCCTGTGCCGATCGGCGCAAGCACGGAAATCTTCCCGTCATCGATGTTCGCGTGTAATGGAAAAACGAGCGCGAAGGTGGCGGTCTCGCCGGAATCCAAGTCGAGTAGTTCAGCGCGTGAATTCATTGTGATCACATCGCCGGGCACGGCTCTCGGATCGACCACCACGGCTCGCTCCAGCTCCGCAGCGAGTGCTTCCAAGTCGGCGCGCGGCTTGGAACGCGTTGCCTGAACTTGGGCCAGCTGATTCTCGAGCAGCTGTTTGTCATGGCTCGTGATATGAATGGGACGTTTCATAGCATTTGCATCAGCACCGGTGGATTTAAGCTTCGCAATCATCGCCGAACACTAACCGTCGCGGTAAACTATGACTAAGACTTACATTCAATGCTTTCGATAGGTTTCTACGAATGATGGGCAGAACGAGGCAGCAGGGACGCATTAGTTAGGCTTCGAACCCATGAAAGGGGTTGGAACTGGCGCTTGACGTGCCCACAGTCCGCGTTCTCGAGTCTGGCGCGTCTGTGTACTAGAATTTGTGCTAGAAAGAGGACCCTTTTACTCACCGATCGTAAACGCAACCGGGATCGTTAAAAACCACCGTTTTCCCTGTAAATAAGACTGCCTTTCGAAACGAAAAGTAACGTTTTGAAATCAACGATTTCGGAATCCTAAGTCTGGCATTTCTAACGCTGCTTCTTGAAGTCCATCGCAGATTGGTTCACGGGCTGTGCGTCGACTTTGAAACGACTCTTTACTTTTCGGCGCTCGAGCCCGTGTTGTTTTCGGCTGACGCTGCCCTCGAATCGCCTGGCGTGACTCGTAACAATTTGGTCGAAAAGTTATGAGTGGGCCGCCTTTAGTAAGGATGTGGCCCACCCTTATTCTGCCGTGGCCCATCGCTGTCTGCCGAGGTGGTCCACCACCTTACTAGAGCTATCGTAATAGAGGTATCCACAGTATCGGCGTTCTCGCCTTTCAATGGCCTCGCAAATTCCCGAGTGGTGCAGCCGCCTTCATAGTTCTCGTTCTTTTCACCGCAATTTTGGCCACTTTCTTGATTACTTTCTCCACATACTGAGAAACTTGTGCAGTTTTCCTTTGCGCGCGCGCGCGACCGACGCGGAATTTTCATAGTCTTACGTCCGAGGAACAAATTTCTTTGCGGGCGCAAGAAAGCCATCCCTTTTACTACTGTAGTCGTAACAGCCTTGCCATAAGCAGAGTCGATTCATCCGGAGGCATTACTGCGGCACAGCGTCATTTGCGTCATTTATGTTATTCCTCTGTGGATTCGGTGACGCTGTGACGCAACTGACGCTGTTTTGCGCCCCCGTTAACAAAATCTGGATTTGCCGTTCGTTTGCCTTGCGAAGTCGGTTCACCAGGATGCCTTCGGCTCGCAGATTCGGCGCTATCCGTTTCAACTGCCCAGATACGGCTTTTCCGTTCTGGGGCCAACCCGCTTGCCTTTGGGCCTTTTGTTCGGCCATTTCAGTTAGCTTTTGCCATAGCGCCGTTGGTGTTCCGATCCATTCACGGTCGTTACGGGCGATCTCTAGTATCAACGGCCCGATTGGGCTTGCATCAAGTGACACCTGATTCGCTTCTCCGCGATTGCTTTCATAGGCGCGAAGGAATGTCCCCGTTTCCCAGCCCAATGCAGGCTCACATGCGACCACCCAAGTGGCAAAGTCTGCCATGCGTGGACAGCTTTCGAGCCGCGTCATCGCAAGGTTTTTTAGGCCGGCGGCCACACCGCTCAAGAGTGCGCCTAGAATCCGAGGGCGCGCCTCCTCAAATTCACGCCAGAAGTCCGCTTCGACCCGTCGTTTCTCTTTTGAGATCGTCGGCAGTTCCAGCAAGATGCAGCGGTCAAGCAAATCGCTTCGCGTCGCGATCTCTTCTATTCCATTTAAGATAACAGGGCGAAGCGCAGAAAAGATTTTCTCGTCGTCATCACTGTAAAGCTCTCGCGTTGCGAATCCACCGCCCGTCGACAGCCGACACAGCGCATCGCTCAGCCAGCCGGGTATGCCGCTGACGTTGTCAAAGGCTACGACCAGCGAATTGTTGGCCGCAATAAATAAATCTCGCTCATCGCGTGGCAAAGACCGTAATGGCGGCTGAGTCGGATCGATCAATTTGCGTTCGCATTGGGCAGTTGTGGACTTCGCCGATCCTTGCTCTCCGTGCAATACCTGAAGTGGCACGGGTAAGCCCGGTCGGAACGTCCCAAGTAGCCAAGCAACCAGCAGAACGAAATCATCGTCATTTGCGACATTAACGAACCGCCGGAGCTCGGAAATGTTTCCGCCTGTTGTTGGGCTTGGCAATGCCAACATTCCGCGTGGGCGACGAAACTTCACAGGCGACTCAGCTATTACTCCCCAGCCGTCCGCGGTTACTTCTACAGTTTGCCAATTCTCATTGCACAAGTCCAAATAGATCGCTCCTTTATGCGCGGCTACCCGGATATGAACTGCCAGTTGGCTGCTACAGAGGGCCTGTCCTTCCAAATGAGCAATGGCTTCGTCAATGGCGCTCGAATGTGGAGCCTTTCCAGTGTTTTGATAATACCTCGTAACCAACATCGCGCGAAAGTTTCGCGATCTGATCGCAATTGTTTCCGTGTGCCCATTCACTGGTACGGACGCAAAAGCCCGATGGTCGGACGTATGAAACAACTCGCAGCCGTCCACAACCCTGATCAATCGTTCGACCTGCGAAATTTTCTCTTCGG
Organism: Candidatus Udaeobacter sp.; assembly: GCA_035652195.1. GTDB lineage: Bacteria > Verrucomicrobiota > Verrucomicrobiia > Chthoniobacterales > UBA10450 > Udaeobacter. The sequence continues at coordinate 12,027 of DASREH010000054.1, forward strand.
CCTCGCGTTGCGCTGGCCGAACGATTTCAGCCGGATCCCCCGTTTTCCAATCGGTTGAGAGCGTGCTCATGTCAGCACCTGTGGGTTAAAGAAATAGACTGACTGGCGTGTTCCATTATCGCGTCTGCCATCTGGCATCCGTACAAATTGTGAGCGCACCCACGTCGCCCGATCCGCGCCGAGACTTACGGCATACTGCATAAAGGCCCTGAGTTTCTCTTCCGGTTGCCCGACGCAATAGAACCACCCGTGAATTGATTTGCTGCCGCTGTGGACGGCAATGGCCAGCGGCGCCCGCTCCGCTAGGTGGAGCAACACTGCGGCTTGTTCGTCGACTGTCCCGCAATCTTGTTCAATCACCAGGAACCTGCGTGGGCCCGTGATTGAAAGGGCGTGCGCCGATTCTTTGCCTTCTTGCGTTCGCCCTATCCGAGCCGTCATCGGATTTGGAACAATGAGTTGCAGAGCCGATAATTTTCCCCGCCACTCTTCGCGAGAGCATGTGGCAAATTCACAATTACTCCGCGCTGCACACAATAGCGGATCGCCTGGAAACAGCGCGTCAATAATCTCTTCCGTATGTAATTTCATAAGTCTTCGAATTTGACCGGCGAAATTTTCCACAAATCGACGAGTCGAAGTCCTGACGCGATCACCGCCTTGCGCTGTTCATAATTTACCTTCGGCCACGCTGGGACGCGCGTTACCGTTTGCGCCGCTTGGCCGGGCTTCCATGTTGTCGTGGCACTTCTGCGCACCGCGCGCTCAATTTCGCCGTGCCTGACAGGTTCCCCGCAAGTTGCTGCTTCCAGTAGCTCGATTATTTCCGCAGATTCGCGAAACGGATGCAGCACGCGCGCCGCCCGGAAAAGCCAGTTATTAAGACCGCCGCCCCGTTTTGGTGGTGACGCCAACAAATCGCGGACGGATTGGGGGAGCGTAGAGATTTGCCTGCTCCCGGAAGGCCGCGCTCGGCGGAGCGCTGCTTCATTTTTGGTAAGGGTCATTCGACAGCTCCGTTAATAAATTCTAAAAGCGAATCGTAGCTAATGAGTCTGATCCCCCGTTGCGAATCACGACGCTGCTTCAATACCTTGGAGCGAATCTTCTGGTCTCGGATCAACTCGTAAAGGCGCGATCTGCCAATACCCGAGATCTGTATTGCTCCTGGAACCCGGAGCCACACCGGAGTTAAATTCCCACACGGCATTCCGACCACTGCGGTGTTTTTCCTAATATTCAATTTGTCCATATTGCTTTTTTGGTTATCTTGATTAATGTATTACACTATTCAAGATGTCTAAGCAACAAAAAAAATCCAAATGGGGTGGAGCAAGAGAACGCTCCGGTCCAAAGCCGCTAAGGGCTGCCGACCGCAGGCAAGCCATGGTGACTGTAAGACTGACTGTGCGCCAACTTCAGACTATCTGGCGTGCAGTCGAGCAAGCTGGAATGAACCGGTCCGATTGGCTAAGGCAAGCCTTGCTTGCTCAGGCCTCTGCCGCGAACCGCGTTTTGGGGTCGAACCGACTTAGACGACGTCAGGCAAAGAATCGGCGGCTTTCTGCATAGCCTGAGCCCCGACATGCGTGTAAATGTCGCTCATTCGCTCCGAGTCGTGGCCGACGAGTTCCATCACGACTGCTGCAGGAACGTTAGCTTCTTTCATCATCGTCACGGCGGTGTGACGGAGGCAGTGGAAACTTAACCCGCCTGAGGCGCTGCCACGTCCACGCCCTATGCCGGTGGTGCCTGTCTTGCGATGTGGTTTCTTTTCCCGCAGTCCTGCTTGCGCGAGCAGGTCCGCGAATTGATTGGACAGATGCCCCGATTTGCCCTGCTTGGTTACGATCGCGAAGGCGCGGCGATGCACAGGTGTTACAGGATCATCTGAGACAGGCAAAGCCTCGATGTGTTTTCTAAGTGGAGCTGCCATCGGAAGAATCAGTGTTTTGTAAGTCTTGTGCGTAACGAGCCGAATTTCCCCCTGCTGCAGATCAATGTTTTGCCAGGTTAGAGTTGCTACATCGCCGAGTCGCTGGCCAGTGTAGAGGCCAAACAAGATCATTGAGCGCCACTCCGGATCGGCAACACTAAGAACTGCTTTGATCTCAGCAATACTAAAGGGCCGACGAACCATTGCTTTGCCTCTTCGGACCGTGTCCACGAACTCAGCAGGATCATCGCTAATTAGCGCATCGCGTTTCGCAGCTCGAAAAATCATCCGTAAGAACTTGATTTCATGATTCACTGTCTTCGGCGCGAACCGTTTTGATTCGTCATTGCGAAACCTGATGATGTCATCGCGATTGATTTCCGTTAGATCGGCATCAGCCCTATCGCTCATGAACGCGAGAAACTTGTTGGCCGCATTGCGATAGAACGACGCCGTTGCTTGCGCGATCTCTGGCTCTTTGCGTTCCAACCATGAATCCACAAAGGCGCGCAAAGTCGTTTGCAAAACTTCTTCGCCGGCAATCTCCTGATGGAGACTGCTGATCACGCGTCGTACCTGTAACGCAGTCCTCTTTCGGCATGCTGCTGCCTCATAATTGTCGGCAATCTTCTGCGCCAATTTGCGATTGGCGGTCGCCGTTGAACGCTTGAGTCTGCGGCCGGTCCGGTCAGTAAAGCACGCTACCCAAAACTGGGAAGTCGGGCGCTTGATGAGGCTAGCCACGTAGGAACTATTGTAGGAACATCCGTGATCGTCCACATGAATTCACAATTGATAAAGCTTTCGCGTAAAGATGGTAGTGGACATACATGGACATCGATTTTCTGGACAGGGGTTCAACTCCCCTCGCCTCCAGTTCGTGTTCGCGGCGTCTGTAGCCTCGGGAATCGAATTTCTTTCGTGCCGGACTTGAAAAATTGCCGCGCTTAATTATCAGGTTTTGCCCGTGATTGAGGTTAAAAATCTGAGAAAGGTTTTTGGTCCGAAGGTTGCAGTGGATGGCCTCTCCTTCGCAGTAAACAAGGGCGAAGTGCTCGGATTTCTGGGGCCAAACGGTGCCGGGAAATCAACCACCATGCGAATGATCACTGGTTTTGTTCCACCATCTGAGGGCAGCGTATCAATCGGCGGATTCGACGTGGCAGAAAGGCCGATCGCAGCGAAGCGGCTTTTTGGATATCTCCCGGAGAACGCGCCCTCCTACGCCGACATGAGCGTGCATGGTTTTCTTAATTTTGCGGCTGAACTCCGCGGCTTTCGGGGTAAAGCAAAGGAGCATGCCGTCAAGCGAGTTGCCGAGATCTGTTTCCTCGAATCCGTCCTGAAACAGAGTATTGAAACGCTGTCCAAAGGTTACAAGCATCGGGTCTGTTTCGCCCAGGCTATCATTCACGACCCTGAAGTTTTAATTATGGACGAGCCAACTGAAGGTCTCGATCCAAATCAAAAGCACGAAATGCGGTCTCTGATTCGCCAGATGGGTGAAACAAAGGCGATCATTTTTTCCACACACATTCTCGAGGAGGTAGAAGCTGCATGCTCCCGGGCGATTATTATCGATCGCGGTAAAATTGTCGCAAATGGCACGCCGCGGGAATTAAAGGCGCGATCTCAAGGGGCTGGAACAGTGACGCTTTCACTGGCCGATGCTTATGGGGAATTCGATGCCGGCGCCGCGGCGATCAAGAGTAAGATTGAGAACCTTTCCCCCGTGGAAAGGACTGTGATCGTCACTGAATCGCCATTCACGGTCCGAGTTTTTCCGAAGAGCAACAAAGCCGCGGAAGATCTGGCTGCCGCGCTTGGCCGGCTGGTGCTCGATCAACGCTGGCCCATTCGGCAACTGCACCGTGAAGAAGGTCGGCTCGATGAAGTCTTCCGCAACATCACATTGTCCGACCGGGAACCATGAAATCCAACCTGTCACTGATCAAGTGAAACCGTCTCCGTTAATCACCGTCGCTAAACGTGACTTGACCAGTTATTTTGCGTCGCCAATCGCGTTTGTTTTCATCGTCATCTTTTTGCTTCTTTCGGGATTTCTCACATTCATGGTGGCTGGATTTTTTGAGACCGGCGAAGCCAGTCTCTCAACATTTTTTGTCTGGCTCCCCTGGCTCTATCTTTTTCTGGTCCCCGCGGTTGGAATGAGGATGTGGTCGGAGGAGCGACGTCTCGGCACGATTGAACTGTTGCTCACCATGCCGGTGGCTGCCTGGCAGACCATCGCAGGAAAGTTTCTCGCGTCCTGGGCGGTTGTGGCCCTGGCGGTATTGCTCACGTTTCCCTTCGTTGTCACCGTCAACTATCTCGGTCGCCCCGATAACGGAGTAATCTTTGCCGGTTACATTGGCAGCCTGTTGATGGCTGGGGCGTATCTCGCCGTTAGTGCAATGACTTCAGCCATTACTCGCAACCAGGTGATCAGCTTCATTTTGTCCGTTGTGATCCTGCTGTTTCTGATTCTCGCGGGATGGCCGCCGGTGCTGAACGTGCTGGGCCAATGGGCGCCACAATGGCTGGTCAACACCATCAGCTCGTTCAGCATGATGACTCATTTCGTCAGTATTCAAAATGGTGTCGTCGATTCGCGAGACATTTTGTTTTTTGTTTCAGTGATCGTTTTCGCGCTTTTCACCACGAGCGTGATTCTGCATGCACATCGGGCAGGCTGAAGATTTACGACGAATGAACACGAGTAGACATGAATCTTTGATCCCGAAACTTTTAGCACCTTGGGATGCCGCAACTTACGGCCGCTTGCGAACCTGAACGGATCATGAAGAAGCGAGGCTTTGAACCTTACTTGTATTCGAGCATCGGGGTCATTGCGATGCTGGTATTGCTCGTAGTAATCAATATGATCGCGGCGCAGGCAAAGCAACGCGTCGATCTCACAGCCGAGCGCGCTTACACGCTATCCCCGGGCACACGTGCAATTTTGGCAAAGATCGATACGCCAATCGAAATAAGGTATTACTGCACTCGCAGCGGTAACCAGATGCCGGCGTCGCTGCGAAACTATTCGCAACGCATCGAGGATCTGCTTTCGGAATACCGCCAGAGAGCAAAGGGCAAAATACAGATCAAGAAACTCGACCCGGAACCGGATTCCGACGCGGAGGACTCTGCACGGCTGGATGGATTGCAACCGCAACTGCTTCGAAACAACGAGCGAGTTTATCTGGGACTCAGCGTCAGCATGCTTGATCAAAAAGAAACGATTCCATTTCTGACGCCAGCGCGCGAACGGCTGCTGGAGTACGATATCTCGCGCGCCATTGCGCGGGTAATCAATCCGGAGCGACCCGTCATCGGCGTCATGAGCGCGTTACCCGTAGCCGGCGAAATGGTGCCCGGGCGGATGATGCTTCAACAGCAAAACCAGCGCCCATGGATTCTCTACTCGGAATTGCAGCGCGACTTCACCGTGCGCAACGTCGATTTGGCCGCCGATAAGATTCCTGATGACATAAAACTGCTCCTGATTATCCATCCGAAAGGAATTTCGGACGCCACGCAGTTTGCGATCGACCAGTTCGTTTTGCGTGGCGGAAAGTTAGTGGCATTTCTCGATCCGGACTGCGTACTTGACGCACAACCGACCGCCGGTCCTGTTCCGAACCCCAGCAGCTCCTCGTTGGAAAAGCTTTTGAATGCATGGGGACTGGACTTCAACACGTCGCTGGTTGTGGCGGATCTGAATCACATGGGTCGAACCCAGCAGGGCCGCGCACCTGTCGTGCTCGCGCTGTCTGAAGATGCTTTGAACCACGACGATATCCTCACCGCGCAAGGCGATGCCATGATGGTTTTGGCTGGTGCATTTACAGGCAAACCTCACGACGGGTTAAAGGAAACACTGCTGATCAAATCGTCACCGAACTCTCAATTGATCGCTCCAATCGTCGCGCGCGGTTACGGCGAGGAAATTATCCACAAATTTCAGCCGTCAGGAACCGAATATGCGCTCGCTGTCCGGTTGACTGGGAAAACGAAAACCGCCTTTCCCAACGGAGCTCCTTCGCCATCGCCGGGGCCCTCGGCTTCGCCGACACCGGCCCAAGCGCCCGAAGCACCCAATTTGAAAGAATCGACCAACGAGACAGACATCATTGTGTTTGGCGATGCGGACATGATCCAGGATCAGATCGCGGTCACGCAGATGAATAATTTGTTTGGCGGACGAGTTTTCTCGCCTAACAACGGCAACCTCGCACTTGCGGAAGGAGCTGTCGAGCAGTTGAGCGGCGACAGTGATTTGATCGCGATGCGAAGTCGCGCCACCACTATGCGGCCATTCACAGTGATCCGCGAAATGCAGGCCAGGGCCGAGTCGCATTACCAGGACACGATCCGCCAGTTGGAAAGCAGCCTTTCCGAAACCCAGCGCAAACTAAACGAATTGCAGCAGACAAAACAGAACGGTCAGCAGTTCATACTTTCGCCAGAACAACAACAGGAGATCAGCAGCTTTCGCAAAAAAGAAGCAAACATCAAAGCGCAGCTCAAAGATGAACGCAGGAAGCTGCGAGCCGATATCGATTCTTTGGAAAACCGGCTCAAATGGCTGAATATCGTCGCCGTGCCGGCTGTCGTGGCCGTCTCAGGCCTGCTCCTCGCGATCGGACGCAGGCAAAGCCGCGCGGCGCGTTGATTGTTTCGAGATGAAAGGAAAACAAATCGGCATTTTGCTTGTCCTCCTCTTCGTGGTTGGCGGCGTCGCGCTGATTTTGCAAAAACGAAACCAGAGCCAATGGAGTGAATCGGCAACTTCGAACAGCGGTAAAATCGCGGACTTCCCGGTAAACGATGTAGTGCGGGTGGCGATTCGCAGCTCAAAGGGAACAGTCCACCTCGAAAAAAAGAAAAATGTCTGGGTGGTTACTGAGAAAGCCGATTACCCGGCAGATTTCCAAAGAGTAAGCAGTCTCATTCGAGAACTATGGGAGTTGCAGCCCGTGCAGCAGATGAAGATTGGTCCGTCGCAATTGGGCCGGCTCGAGCTACTCGATCCGGATCAGGGTGCAAATGCCGGGATGGTTGTGGAGTTAAAGAATGCCGATGATAAGATGCTGGCAAAGCTCGTCATCGGTAAGCGGATCATGGCCAAGGATAGCGGGCAGGAAACGTTCCAGCGCTTCCCCATGCCGATGGGGCGATATGTTCTGGCATCCAATGACGGAGGAACTGTCTCTCTGGTGAACCAGCGGCTTGAATTCGACACCCGCCCGGAGTCGTGGCTCAAACACGACTTCATTAAAATTGAAAATCCGCAATCAATCAGCCTAAGCGGCCAAACCGAGCCAAGGCACTGGACTCTGACGCGTGGCAATGCAAAAGCCGATTGGAAGCTCGCGAATGCAAAACCGAACGAAGAAGTCAACAACGCCACTGCGAATTCATTTACAAGTTTGCTTACCTCTCTGCGTTTCGGAGACGTTCTTCCACCCGATGCAAAGCTAGAGGAACACGGTCTCGATAAGCCCGATACTTTGACAGTCCAGACGTTTGACCGATTCACCTACACGTTAAAAATCGGCAAGCCAGCAAACGAGTCCTATCCAGTCTCCGTAACAATCGCAGCTGATCCGGTAAAGGAACGCACGCCAGCTCCCGAGGAAAAACCGGAAGATAAACCGAAGCTCGATGAGCAATTCAAGACTCGCCTCAAACAGTTGGAGGAAAAAGCCGCTGCCGAAAAAGAGTGCGAACAACGGATTTATCTCATCCCGAAAACAAGGCTCGATCCGTTTTTAAAAGATAGAAACGAACTGCTCGCAAAGCCGACTTTGTCAGCAACGCCGTCGCCGTCGGCGCATAAAAAGCGTTAGCGGCGGAGGGCTCAAGCGGTCCAACGCAATCAGCCATTGAAGCGCGTACGGCGTGCAAGCCTCAACTTGCCTGCGAAGTGCATAACGCGCCTTCACTATTTGTACGCATTCATAAATAGGACAGTCTGCTCAGAATCAATGTTCAAATGAGACGCGATCTGCGATTAACGGCCTGAAATCGTTTCTGCAATGCTGCGAAGCTTAATCGCTGCGAACAAGGCGCGAATTCCAAACTCGCAATTCGCGCCAGCTGATTTAATTCTGGAACCATGCGGGACGCGCTGACGCCAATGATGCAGCAATATCGCCGTCTCCGAGGGAGCGTGCCGTCGGATACGCTCCTACTATTTAGACTCGGCGATTTCTACGAGCTGTTCTTCGAGGACGCCAAGGAGGCTTCCGTCTTGTTGAACGTTGCGCTTACTAAACGCAACGGTGTGCCCATGTGTGGCGTGCCGTATCATGCAGCCCAAACCTACATTGCAAAGTTAATCAGGGCTGGGCGTCGCGTGGCTATTTGCGATCAAACCAGCGAGCCGCAGCCGGGAAAGATTGTTTCCCGAGACATTACTCAGATTGTCAGCGCGGGAACGGTCAGCGACTTGGATTTGCTCGAAGCGAAACGTGCCAATTATCTCGGCGCGATTTACACAGACGGCGGCCTATTCGGATTTGCCTATGCAGATCTTACCACCGGTGAATTCCGGCTCACTCAGGTGAGAGATCGACAATCCCTCTTTGATGAGCTCGCACGCGTATCCCCATCGGAACTGCTTGTCAGCGCCGAGCAGAAAGATCGAATCGGCCAAATGGATCACGCTCTGGAGTACGACAGTTATGCATTCCTGCCGGAGCAGGCGCGCTTCACGTTGTGCGAGCATTTCAAAACAAAATCCCTGGATGGTTTCGGCTGCGCAGAACTGTCTCAGGCAGTCGGCGCTGCTGGCGCCATCGTTCATTATTTGAAGCACCAGCTTCGGCGTAAGATCGATCATCTCACCTCGTTACACTGCGATGCGCCTGCGGAATATGTCATGCTCGACGCCGCCACGCAGACGAACCTAGAGCTGGTGGAGTCGCGGGGGACTCGCAACACAAGTCTGCTCGCAGCCCTTGATCGTACCATCACTCCCATGGGAGGCCGGCGGCTGCGCGCTTGGATTTTGCAGCCTTTACGAGATCTGCACGAACTCGAGCGACGCCAGCAAATGATCGCCGATTTGTTGCAGGAACCGGATTTGCTTTCGGCAATCCGCGGACAACTAAAGCTCATTCGAGACATCGAGCGCGCGACGTCGCGCCTAAGTCAGGCCTCAGGAAACGCGCGTGACCTGGTTGCTCTGAAATTTTCGCTGCAGGAAATCCCGAAGCTAAAGCAAGAGCTGCAAAAGCTAATTGAGAGGATCGAGTTCGGCAGGGCGCGCCCACCGATCGCGTCCGAGGAAAGCGGCGAACTCGACGAGCCTGCCCTGCCAATTGAATTGCAACGCGCGATTCGTGAGATGCCAGCGTTGACCGAGAGGCTGGGACGAGCAGTTGTGGATGATCCGCCTTTGACTCTTAAAGATGGAGGAATTTTTCGGGACGGCTACGACGCAGGTCTTGACGAACTGCGGCGCGCATCACGCGATGGGAAAACCTGGATCAGCCGTTTGCAGGATCGAGAGATTGCCGCAACCGGCATAAAGTCGCTCAAGGTTCGTTACAACTCGGTATTCGGTTATTTCATCGAGATTACCAAATCGAATTTGGCAAGCGTCCCGGAGCATTACACCCGGAAGCAAACCACCGTAGGTGGTGAACGCTTTGTCACGCCTGAGCTAAAGGAGATGGAGGCAAAAATCCTCGGCGCAGATGAGCGTGCGCGGCAACTTGAGTACCAGCTTTTCCAAAAACTGCGCGAGGAAACTTTGGAGGAACTCGGATCCATCCAACAGACCGCCGCAGCTATCGCGGTACTCGACGTGATTTGTGCGCTGGCGGAGACCGCGCGCTTGTTCCGTTACTGCCGACCCCAATTAAATAACACGCTGCGCCTGGTCATCAGAGATGGACGGCATCCCGTGCTCGATCAGAACCTGGTGGAAGAAAAGTTCGTGCCCAACGACACTTCGCTGGATGGAGAAGCGGAACGATTGGCCATTGTGACCGGCCCAAATATGGCCGGAAAGTCCACGTATATTCGACAGGTCGCATTGATAGTTTTGATGGCTCAAATAGGCAGCTTCGTTCCGGCGGAAAGCGTCGAGATAGGACTGGTAGACCGCATTTTCACCCGAGTCGGAGCCAACGATGACATTGGGCGCGGGCAATCCACGTTTATGGTCGAGATGAACGAGACGTCGAACATCGTAAATAACGCGACCGAACGCAGCCTGGTGATACTGGACGAGATCGGCCGCGGCACCTCCACATTTGATGGGCTGTCGATCGCCTGGAGCGTTGCCGAGTTTCTCCATGACAAGATCAAAGCCCGCACCTTATTCGCCACCCATTACCATGAATTGACGAAACTCGCTGCCGAACGAGACGGCGTTTGTAATTTCAACGTGGCAGTCCGTGAATGGAACGATCAAATCATTTTTTTGCGCAAAATCGTGCCCGGGGGCGCGGACAAAAGTTACGGAATCCAGGTGGCACGGCTGGCAGGCTTGCCAAGAGAAATCCTCGACAGGGCGAAGGAAATTCTAACGCAGTTAGAGAGCCCAGATGGCCTGGCGACAGGCGCTGCGAGGCCTCACAAGCGATCAGCAAAAACAAAGGCCAAAACAGAAAAGCCACAATTAGATTTACTCTGAAGACATGCGGTCGTCCGAATGCTTTCGCCGCACAGGTGACGTGCCGGATGCTGCCGCCGGGCACCTGCGCTTTCGGTGGCGCAGGAAACGATTTTCGCCGCCACAACGACTGCGAAAACCGAATTGCGTGATGTGCTAGACTATCCGCGATGGCGGTTAAGACCGAAAAGGAACTGAGTACAACACAGCGCAATCTCTGGCTCAAAGCTGTGGCTGCTGTCGAGCTGCGCAACCTCCGTTATGCGATTTCGCTTTTGCAGGAAATTCTCAAGCAGGAACCACAATTTCTGACGGGACGACAATTGCTTCGACGAACTGAGGTCACGCAATACAAGTCAGCTAAGCGAAGCTTTTTTAACATCTCGACTGCGCCCATCGGTATCATGAAAGCACAGCGAGAAATTAAGAAACACCCGAAACGTGCGGTCGAAATGCTGGAAAAGGTCCTTGAAGACGAACCTTACAACCGCCAGGCGAATTTGACTTTGAAGGAAGCTGCAATGGCGGCTGGCTGGCCGGAGCTTGGGGTGTTCGCTCTCCGTACGTTACTCGAAGAAAGTCCGCGGGACGTCAAAGTGTTGCACGAACTCGGGCGTTTGTATCACGAACTCCAAGAACCCGATCAAGAAGCCGAAGTTTACAATCAAATCATCGACATAGATCCATTGGACGCTGAAGCGCTCCGCAGGGGCAAAGACGCAGCGGCTCATGCTTCGATGAAAAGCGGCGGATGGACACAGGCCGAAAGTTACCGCGACCTGATCAGGAACAAAGAAATGGCCATCTCGCTTGAACAGCAAAACCGGACGCGATTGACCGGCGAATCACTCGACCAACAGATCGCTGAAACTCAGGCGCGTCATAGAGCAGAGCCCACTAATGTGGATGTGGTACGACGATTGGGCCTGTTGAACGAGCACAAGGAAGACTTCAATGCAGCAATCCTCTGGTATCAATGTGCGGCTGACCTCACCAAAGGCGCTGACGCTGGCCTGGTCCGGAAGGTTTCCGATCTAAAGATCAAGTGCCTCGAGCAGGAGATTGCTGCACACGAGGAATTTCTCTCAAGTCACGATGCAGGCCACGAGTTATTTTCAAAAAGATTTGCGGAACTCGAGGCTGCCAAAACACAACGTGCACAAATCCTGATCAACGACGCGCGCCAGCGCGTGGCTAGAAACCCAACTGATCTTCAGCTGCGATTCGAGTTGGGCCAGCACCTTGCGAATGCCGGGCAGTTTCGCGAAGCCGTCCCGGAATTGCAGAAATCGAGGCAAAATCCACATGCCCGTATAAAAGCGATGAATTTGCTCGGTTGCTGTTACAGCGAACTCGGGATGTTTGATCTTGCGATGAGGCAATTGGAAGAAGCGTCGAAGGAGATCCCATCGATGGACGCAGTCAAAAAAGAAATCGTCTATAATCTGGGACTCGTGTACGAGCGAACAGGCGACCGGGAAAAATCGCTTGCGTGCATGAAGCAGATTTATGAAGCGGAACATGGCTACAAGGATGTGGCCAACCGGGTGGAAAGCTCTTACAGCTAGAGATAACGCCAACTAAGCGCTCGCTCACAAGAGCGCTTCAGATCGAGCCAAAACAGGAGCGATAGAATGCACGAAACGACGTGGATACGCTGCGGCATGGCTTGGTGACGAGGTTCTTTAGCCTGCGCACAGACCCTGGCTGTCGGATGCGCACAGGCAGCATCACATCTAAAACCGCCTTGGCTTTTCCAAATCGAAACTCGATTCTCTAGCTTGTGCGCAAGACGAAAATCATCTGCACGCTTGGTCCTGCAACCGAAAAGCCCGACCTGTTGCACGAGTTGATACAGAACGGAACTGACGTCTTCCGGGTCAACATGAGTCATGCTACCCACGAGTGGGTGCGAGGAATTGTTCCACAAATCCGCGTGCAAGCGCAGAAAGCCTGTCGCGCCACGGCGCTCCTTCTTGATACTCAGGGCCCGGCTATCCGAACTGGGAACCTAAAGAACAGCCTGCAATTGGAACCCGGCGACATTCTGGAGTTCACAGTGCGTGGCGCAAAAAGCAAGGAGCGCTACTCGGTGGACGTGAACTACAGCGGTTTTGCCGACGACGTGGTGGTTGGCAACACCATTTTGGTCGATAACGGCTTGATCAAATTGCTCGTGCTCGACAAGGGCAAAAATCGAGTGCGCTGCAAGGTTCTGACGCGCGCGATGCTCGGCTCGCGCCGTCATATCAATTTACCCGGCGTACACGTAAATCTTCCTTCGCTGACGAAAAAGGATTTGGCCGACATTTCCTTCGGAGTTGAGATGGGCGTGGATTTCATCGGGTTGAGTTTCGTGCGCGAAAAGAGCGACATCGATCAACTGCGAAAACTTTTAGCAAAGAAAAACAGCAAGGCGCAGATCGTCGCAAAAATTGAAGATCAACTGGCTGTGCGCTCGCTCGACAAGATGATTGAGAGTGCGGACGCAATCATGGTTGCGCGCGGCGACCTGGGAATTGAGTGCCCAATGGAAGACTTGCCGATTATTCAGCGCAGAATTGTGAAAAATTGCCTTCGCCTCGGCAAGCCGGTGATCATCGCAACTCAACTTCTGGAATCGATGATCAACAATCCCTTACCCACGCGCGCCGAAATCACCGACGTAGCAAACGCCGTGTTCGAACAAGCCGATGCTTTGATGTTAAGTGGCGAAACCAGCATCGGTCGCTACCCGATTGAATGTGTTGAGGTTTTGCGACGTGTAGCCGTGCGGATCGAGCGCAGCGGCGGCGCCGGTTATGCAGAGAATGCTTTGTTGGAAAACGTTCGGCAGAAGATGGTGGCTTCTGCTGTGACGCTGGCAAACTCAATGCAAGATTCGAAAATCGTTGTGTTTACGCTGCAGGGAAGAATGGCCAGGTACGCGTCACACCTCAGGCCGAAAGCGTCGCCGATCTTTGCCTTCACCCCCAGTGAGGAGGTCTATCGCCAACTTGCGCTTTGCTGGGGGACATATCCCTCCCGGATTAATTTCGCCGCAGGCCCGGAACAGACTATCGCAGCGGCTCAAAAGCTCTTACGGAAGAACAAATGGGCCGCACCTGGAAATCGCATGGTCATTGTCAGCGACGTGCGGATGGGAGGCGCACTAGTTGATTCCATTCAAGTGCGCATCATTCAATGAACCCAAACGCGCGAACCAAGTTCACGCGTTCCCAGTCAAGATTTGACGCGAATCAAGCTTCCACCGGCAACTCGACGTCCACTGGACGCTCCTTTTTGCCAAGCGCCCTGCGCAACTTCGATAGCGCGATGTTCTGCAATTGACGAATGCGTTCGCGAGTGACGCCGAATTTCTTGCCAACTTCTTCAAGTGTTTTCGGTTTCCCGCCATCCAGCCCGAATCGCTGGAAAATGATCTTCTTTTCACGATCATCCAGCACATCAAGCAGACCGCCCACTTCGTTGCGAAGATTTTTGTCCCGCAACAATTCAAACGGCGTTTGCGCATCCTCGTCGCCAACGATCTCTCCAAACTCGGTCGAATCGTCGTCGCTGATTGGCGCGTCGAGTGACGCTGGGCGGATCGACACGGTCTTTAGCTGTGAAACCTTTCCGCTCGCAATTCCAATTTCATCGCCCAGTTCCTCGTCGGTTGGCTCACGGCCCAGTTCCTCGCTCATTTGCAAAGAAACGCGGCGCATCTTGGAAATTTTATCAACCAGATGAACAGGCAGCCGAATGGTCTTACTCTGATTCGCCAATGCTCGTTTAATCGACTGTTTGATCCACCAGGCGGCATAAGTGCTGAGCTTTCCGCCCTTTGCGGGATCGAACCGTTCCACAGCTTTCATTAAACCGATATTTCCTTCTGAAATCAGGTCGAGAAGTGGAAGTCCGAGATTTGCATAGTCATGCGCAATCTTCACCACCAGACGCAAGTTAGACCGAATCATTAACGCTCGCGCTTCGCGGTCGCCTTTTTTGATCTTAGCGGCCAGCTCAATTTCCTGGTCCGGAGTCAATAGCGGAATTTGCCCGATCTCGCGCAGGTAAATCTTAATTCCGGTATCGCTATCTTCAGCAGCCATATAACTCTTTTTCATTTATCATTACGGGGGGATTGATCGGCCTGCCGTACATCTCTTTCGTCACAGGCCGGTCGTTCACGCTTTGTAACATCCTAGGAACTACTTAACAAGGTTAAATATTCTGAATAGTGACAACTACTGGTTGCCTCCTGTTCAAATCTTTTTCAGGCACTTCTTTGCCCTCCTGATCCCTAGGGCTGGTAACTTAAACCTCATTATATTCTACGAGACTTGTGATCCCGAATGATCTCCCACTTTAGAGGGATATTTGACGCTTTTCCGCGCAACGATTTTCTGTAACGCTGCGACCACGATGCTGGCAAAGATTTACTCCGCTGCTGTTTACGGGGTGGATGCGTACGAGGTTGAAATTGAGGTTAACGGAGCCGCCGGTGAGCCGAACATCGTGATTGTCGGGCTGCCGGATGCCGCTGTACGTGAGAGTCGTGATCGAGTCACGACAGCAATCGCAAATAGCGGTTATTATTGGCCGCGAGGCCGGACGACCATCAATCTTGCGCCGGCCGACACAAAGAAGGAGGGACCCAGTTTCGACCTGCCAATCGCCCTCGGAATGATTGCGGTCACGGAGGAGATGGACAGCTCGCCATTTGAAAATTTCAGCTTTGTAGGTGAGCTGGCTTTGGATGGGACGGTTCGAGCAGTCAAAGGGGTTTTGCCAGTAGCGTTGGAGGCCCGCAGGCGCGGTAAACGGGCCCTGTTCGTGCCGGAAGCAAACGCGCTGGAGGCTGCAATGGTCGATAGACTCGACGTGTACGGAGTGCAAAATTTGCGACAGACATTCGGGTTTTTGCGCGGTGAAACCCCGCTCCTGCCAACGCGTGCCGATTTAACAAAATTTTTTGCCGCGCATCAAAATTACGACGTCGATTTCGCAGACGTTAAAGGGCAGGCGCACGTCAAGCGGGCTGTCGAAGTCGCGGTAGCTGGCGGCCATAACGTTCTGATGGTGGGGCCGCCCGGTTCAGGAAAGTCGATGCTGGCGAAACGCATTCCCACGATTATCCCGCCACTTTCACTGGAAGAAGCTATTGAGACAACGAAGATTCACAGCATCGCGGGGCTGCTCGACACGCAAGAGTCGTTCATTTCAACCCGACCATTTCGTCCGCCGCATCACACGATCAGCGATATTGGATTACTTGGCGGCGGCGCCTTCCCGACTCCAGGCGAAGTCAGCCTCGCGCATAATGGGGTCCTTTTCCTTGACGAGCTGCCCGAATTCAAACGATCAGCGTTGGAAGTAATGCGTCAGCCGCTTGAAGACGGGAAAGTGACGGTCTCCCGCGCAGCAGGTACTGTCACGTTTCCATCAGAATTCATGCTCGTGGCCGCGATGAACCCGTGTCCCTGCGGTTACTTTGGCGATCTCAAACGCGAATGCCGTTGCGGTCCGGCTCAGGTGCAACGCTATCGACAGCGCGTGTCCGGACCATTGTTGGACCGGATCGATCTGCACATCGAAGTGCCGGCAGTCGAGTATCGAGATGTCGCCAGCGAGCGCGCTGAAGAACCTTCAGCCGCGGTCCGTGAACGTGTTGCGCGCGCGCGTCAACACCAGCAAGAGCGGTTCCGAAATGACGCCAAGATAAATTGCAACGCGCGCATGGCTACACGCCAGCTTAAGCAACATTGTAAACTTACACAGGAATCTCAGGAACTCATTCGAGTGGCCATGAACGAGTTGAACCTGAGTGCCCGCGCTTACGATCGAATTTTAAAGGTTTCGCGCACGATCGCTGACCTCGACGGCAAGAGTGAAATCTCGGCTGAGCATGTAAGCGAAGCGATTCAATACCGCACATTCGACCGCACACTGTGGGTGTAGATCAGTGATCGCGAATCACACTCGCCCAAGCCCAATTGTTGGAACATTCCGGCACTTACCTAAACAAGCACAGCGGTCTGCTGACTGCGCCTATTCCGTTGATCAATAGCCTGCACCCTTTGATAAGTTCGTTTGTGCGAGGACGTATCATTGATAACGCGTCGAAGGCTCAGTGGTTGGTTGTCTTGCTGCTGTTATCACTCGCGGGCTGTGGTGAAGGCCACTCCGTCCTAGAAGAAACCTTTGAACAGGCGTACTCAGTCCCGCCAACTGCCGACGTGAACATTCGAAACAGCGATGGTGCAGTTCTGGTTTACGGCTCGGATGCGAACGAAGTTCGGATCAACGCGACGAAGAAAGCTTATACTTGGAGCAAAGTTAAACAAATTGCAGTTGATGTTTCTGTGCAGCCAAACTCGATTTCAATCGACATCAACGTTCCTCCGAAGCCTCGCTGGGCTTTCTTTGACCGCTCAGGGACTGTTGATTGCATAATCGTAGTTCCAGCAACAGTGAATATCTCGAAGTTGCGCCTTGATGCAGGCGAGATTCTCCTGGACGGAATGCGCGGAGCAAGCGTGCATGCGGCGTTGGGCGACGGGCGCATGATGGTTCGTAATTGCTTTTCTGACATGGATCTTGAGCTCGAACGCGGCAATCTCACGGTCTCGTACACATGGTGGCAGCATGAATCATTTTCCATTCACGCAAATATCAAGAAGGGAAATGCCTGCGCGTTTCTTCCCAGCGAAGCCGCTTTCCATCTGATCGCCGAAACGGAGCACGGCCGAATCGTCAATGATTTTGATAATAAGCCGGTTCTAGCAGGGCCGGAACCTCAGCAAATCGATGCGCTAATTCGGAACGGAGGACGGGCGACAATCAAAATGCGCGCGGAGCGGGGCGACGTTAAGATCGTTGAGGCCAATCCATAAGGGAATTAGACTGGTAAGGACTGCTTATTGGTTGATCAATCCGGAATGCACCCGCCAATCACAACATGCCTTCTTTCGACATCGTTTCTGAAGTAGACAGGCAGGAACTTGATAACGCGGTTAATCAAACACGCAAAGAGCTGGCCACTCGTTTCGATTTTAAGGGTATTATCACTGAGATAATTCTCGAGAAAGACAAGATCGTATTGACCGCACAAGATGCTGCTCACCTGCGAGGGTTGCGCGAGATCCTCATCGGCAAACTCGCAAAGCGCGGCGTAGACTTGCGCAACGTCGAACAGAACGAGCCTGTGATTTCATCGGTCGGCCATGCCCGACAGGAATTAAAGGTTCAGCAGGGTCTGGAAGGAACCAAGGCAAAGGAAATTATTCAGGCCATCAAGGCGCAAGGCTTTAAAGTGCAAAGCCAGCTGCAGGACCAGCAGATTCGAGTTACTGGGAAGAAGAAGGACGAGCTTCAAGCAATCATTCAATTCATGCGTAATCGAGACTTTGGCATCGGGACGAGTTTCAAGAACTTCCGCGACTGACTCACGTGCAGCCGCCTTGCTCTGCGAAGCGCTGGCGAAAACTTCGAACTACCCACCCTGGACTGGCGGCATAATCGAAATTTCCTCTCGAGGGGAGAGTTTGTAATTCCGATTTACGAATTCCAGGCCTGCCCCGATCAAAATGCTCTTGTCGTGCGCTCGGAGCTCCGGGTGCTCAGGATAAATTTGATTTAGCAAATCACGGACAGTCGCACCCTCAGCAACATCAACGTCCAGTTCGTGCCGGCCGATGAGATCGCGCAGATGGGCGTAAAATCGAACTCGCAGTTTCATTGTGCCATTATTCACGCCGATTCAAATGTCATTACGATTGAAGCGAATAATCTTTGGTCCGTTTTCAGCCCGGTCCTGCCGGGGATACAGAGATGTTTCGCTTGGCTCAACATGTAGCAACTCCTCTCAAGTCTGCTCCAGCAGTTTTTTTCTCAGGACACCAATAAAAGGCAGGTTGCGGTAACGTTCCCGGAAATCGAGCCCATAGCCGACCACAAATTCGTCTTCGATCTCGAACCCAACATAATCCACGTCGACGACCCGGGCGCGAGCTTTCTTTTTGCTCAACAGCACGCACGTCTGGATGCTTCGCGGATTTGCGGTTTCCAGCATTTTCCGAATGGCCAGGAGCGTGTTTCCGCTATCCAAAATATCATCGAGAATCAAAACATCTCGACCGGCAATGTCCGGGACTGTGGCTTCCTTAAACACGACTTCACGGCTGCTCTGGGATTGCCCGTAATAACTCGTCGCACTCACACAATCCAATTTCAAAGGAAGTGGAATTCGCCGAAGCAGATCCGCAACGAACATCAGGCTCCCGTGCAACACGGCAATTACGGTAAGTTGGCGGTGGCAGTAGTCTTCGGAAACTTGCGCAGCGATTTCGTCCAGGCGCCGATGAATTGCCGGCTCATCAAACAGCACACGCTCCAAATCGCTTCGCATAGAGCCTATTAGGCCATCAGCCGACGAACAGAGCAACAGTTGGTCCAATGCGTTTGTCATTCTGACGAAATGCTGATTGGGTGCGTTCCGCTTGATCAGAGTTGTCTCGGTCCCGCTGACGTTACAAAATTAAAGCTCTTCTGTAATGAGCATCTGGCACAGTCGAATTGAAATTCGCACAAACGGAAAGGGACTGTACGAAATCACGAAGGAAGTACAGTCAAGGATCGATAACTGTGGGGTAAAAAACGGGACGGCGACCGTTTTTGTTAAGCATACCAGTTGCAGCTTGGTCATCATGGAAAATGCGGATCCCACCGCTCGTCGTGATCTGGAGAAATTCTTCGATCGACTGGTGCCGGAAAACTCGGATTACTTCACACACGATTCCGAGGGCAGTGACGACATGCCATCGCACATACGCATGGTCCTGACCCGGACCAGCGAGATCGTGCCGATCATTGATGGAAAGCTCCAGCTTGGAACCTGGCAGGGAATTTTCTTGTTCGAACATCGCCGCGCAGCACACTCGCGAAGCGTCTTAATCACCATTCTCGGAAATAAGTAAATGACAGGGGCGGTTCGCTGAACCGCCCCTGCGCGATTGAGATCAATCGCTGTTTCCACTTCCGCTCCTTATAAAGTTGGTCGAGGCCATGGAGTCGGCCGCGGTCTTGGAGTTGGATCGGGTTGAAGCAGGTACCCTTCGTCGCAGCACACTGGGACCACTGGCTGGACGGTGAGACATGTAAAGGTCTCGTCCAGTGCGCTTCCGGAGCCAAAGGTGCTTCGCGCTCCCAGTGGCGTGAATTTATAGACGACATTAGGCGTGTCGCTGCCAAAGCCGTTTACGCCTCCCGCATCCACGACCAGCAGGTTGCCCGCACTGTCACATGCCAGACTCTGGGCGCTCCCAGGTACCGAACCAAAGACGGTTCGACGATGCGGAGGCAGTATTCCAGGCGGATTGTATCTATAGATCTTGCCGCCCAAATCTGCCATCAGCAGATTGCCCATGCTGCCAAAGGCCAGGTCTGACGGACGATCGCCAGCTTCCAATACAGCAAAGGTCCCGCGGGAACCGTTGGGTTTATACTGATAGATGTGGCCCAGCAACATGCCCGCACCGTTATCCGCTACGTATAAGTCTCCGGAGCTATCGAACACCAGGCCTACAGGGTGGTGTAAGCCGGTAGCGAAAGTCGCTCGCGAGCCAGTCGGCTTGTACTCATAGATGACTCCTTGATTAGAATCAGCCGCAAACACGTTGCCGGTTCCGTCAACCGCAAGGTAGGATGGATAATTCAAGCCGGACGCAAACATCGTTCGCGCTCCGGTTGGAGTAATCTTATAGATAACAGCGTTACCGCGAAGTCCGCCGCGGTCATAGTCGACCACGAACAGATTTCCCGCGCTGTCGAAGGCGACATCCCAAGGGTCTATTAATCCAGACACAAAGATGCTTTGTCGTGCGTCCCAGGTGAACTTGAAGATCGCACCGCATCCTCCCTGGCAATTCTTCGACGGCGTCCGACCCGACACGAACAAGTTTTGTGCTGATGCGCTAGAACATGTTAGTATCACTAATACCAAACACGTTATCTTGCCGATTAACTGTACCACCCTGCCACTGGCAGATGTGAATTTGGTTTCTGTTATTTTGGCTTTCATAATTGTTCCTCTGTCTTGTTTGTTCTTGGTTGGTTTTTCCTTTCACAGAGGTACTGCAGAAAACTCGGCAGGAAGTTATGATAAGTTTTACAATTGTGACGCGCGCCCCGTCACGCACTTCGGCTAACAGCTACTACTTAGGCACAACGACCTAGATCATAACGAAAGCCGTTTGGAGCAATCGAAGATAAGACTCACAAATGAAAGACTGTTCGACACGCTCGTTCCGAGGAGGCAATAACCCGGAAAGTAGGTGAATGTGTTATAGCTCAAGCAACGGTGCGGCACACTTGCGTGCCTACGTAACGATTGCCGCTGTTCGTGCTGCCTGAATGAGAGGCTAACTCGTCCTCTGCTAATCCGACGACCACGGAATACTTTTATCCAGCGCGGCGAGTAAATGCACCTGTGTTTCTCGCGAGAGACGAAAAGTGTTCGGGGAGGAGTTAACCAGCCATTGGTCAAGCAATGACGGAGTCAACCTCGACGCTCGGGCCTTCGGGAGATAATGCTGTTTCACCGTTCTAAGGAGTTCTGGTATTCGCGGGCCGTAAGTCTTTGTAAGAATACCAAGCGTTTTCATGACGACCCGGTGAGCATACGCCCGCGTAAACCCGTGCTGTTTTCCAATCCTTGCGAAAGTCTTCCCTTCGATTCTCGCAAGGAGGAACTGCTTATTAAGCGGTGGAAGGTTTGTTATTCCCCGCTCGAGTAAGGTCAATAATTCGGACAGTGCTCTGGATTTTTCCATACAAGCGATATCAAATTCGCCGGAAACAGCGCGGGCAATAAGCCGCTGAACTTCGATCACCGTGCGCCAGCCACAACTCCTGCGTTGTAGTAGGTCAAAGAGAGTCTGTCCGTGTAGATGACCGAGCGTCTGAAACCCAGCGGTGCGGATCACATTTCCCAGGCGCCTTGTAATCGGCAATTGGTCGAACCGCAAGCCGCGTACCGATTTCGGAACGACCAAAGCCGTTTCCATCGTCGTAACCTCTCCATTTGTCTTAGGTCCGTGGCAAGATGAAGGCCCATTTGTAAGAGCAGATACGACGGAATCTAATTCGTGCAGTGTTTTTAACCCGCAATTTTTTTCCCATGCGAAGTCACCGACGCGCAACCCGTTAAGCGTTCCAAGCACACCGATACCCGACCTTTGCAATACGTGGGCCAGTCGTGTACTGATTCGTCGATGACGGGACAATGCTTCCAATGGCTGCCCCCGAAGTCGCGTTGGAATCTGAATGGTCCTGGGGAAACAGCGGGAAGTAAAAGCAACCATGTCGACTGACATGCGGCGATTGCAGGCGACTGAATGCCGGTCGCGAGCCAGTGTCGTGCCTCCACTGCAGAAGGGTTCTACAGGAGGCAGCAAAGGATGCAAAGGCATAGTGGAATTTTGAACGCGTTCGCCACCTTCCTCTTCATTTGACTGCATGCCGTCGGCCGGAGATGTCGAAATTCGTAGTGTCATTCAACCGGGTTCTTGTTTGTTTTCGTTGCGTCGTAGCTGTGGCTACAATGGAGTTTGCCGTTCATAACCGTTGCACCACTGAAGCGAGTGTATGGCTGCTGGGATCGATAAAACGCGGGCAAAAGAGTAGACGCCGGCACAGCCGAACGGTGTAAGGAAACTAAGAGGGATATCGCTTCCTGCTCGGCTCTCGTACACGTCAACAAAACTGCGAATGGCAGCATCAGTTCACGTTGTCGTTTTCGCGTTTCCATAAATCATGTCTTTTCTTGGCTTGGGCCACTCCGGTTTCGCTGGACAACCACTGCTGCAGGAAATTCGGCGCGAGGTTACGCTGAAAACGCAGAAATTCGTTAAATTGTTGAAATGAATACAAACAGAATTCGCCTTCGCACTGTACGTTCGGCTGACCAGCGCGCGTAGGAAGACACTGAAACTGAAACAGATAGGAGAGTTGCTCCCTCTTCCGCACAACAACGCGCCGTTCGCACAAGGCCCCACCGATCGGGCTGCATAACTTGCAGCAGGTCGCTCGCTCGGAGAGTTCGGCTTCTCTGCTACGTAAAAGACGTCACACCCTGCATTGTCACGGCGAAGTTTTTTTGGGAGCGAGCGACGCGACGATTTTTTCGAAGCGCGGATCGCCACGCAACGGATCCCAAAAGGGAAGCAACTTCAATTTGCCATAGCTGAGGGGACTCGGCGCATGCACGATTCTTGCGAGCTGTTGGCAGGCGAGATCTTTCTCACCAGTCCAGGCAGCAATCATCGCAAGATATTTGATGAACGCCGGACCACTGACGGCATCTTTGTCCACAGGCCTAAGCACAGTTGCATGCACCCCTTCTCGCAACGCTTCTTCCTTTCGACCAAGAGCAGCATCAATCAAACCGAGAGTGCACCACGCCGAAGCAAAATCTGGATTGTCCTGCACAATTTTCTCCTGCTGGACACGAGCCGCACTGAAGGCCGCTTTCGCTTTCGCCTCATCATTTGCCATTCGGGCAATCACTCCTTCTACAAATAAGCGACTGGGAAATAGGTCGTTTCCCAAATCGATCGGATTGTCGCCGGCTGCGTCTAAGGCATTTTTTGCTGCTTCAGCATCGCGCTCAGCTAATGCGCAAATCAGCCACCAATGAGCGATATTTACAACTTTCTCGCTGGCAGGATACGTGGTGCGAATTGAATCGATAGTTCGATGCAAGGGGTCGGTATTCCCTTCCGACTCAAAATCGACCGACGCGAGTATGGCCTGCACACGAGTATCGTCGGGTTCGAATGTCAGTATGCGGCGCAACCACATTTTTTGTTCGGGATAGCGTCCGAGAGTGGCACAATTTCCTGCGATGTTTTGCAGCACGCCAACATTTCGAGGGTCAAGATCAGCGGCGCGCTCAAAAGCTCGGATGGATTCGTCCCAGTGCCCCATCCGTCGCCGGATTAGTCCAGCGAGAAAATATATCTTGGGATCATTTGGCAATGTTTGGCCGGCGAACTCCAGTTCGCTCAGAGCGCTGTCATACTTGAGATGTCCCCAGTACAGATTCCATGCGCGAGCGAGATGCGTTTCCCCTGCATCCGGCCGTAGACGCGACGCGGTTTCAACCGCCGCCTCCGCTAACGCCAGACGGCCTGCCGTATGATCGTAACCATAGAAATAAAGCGCATCATGTACAAAGCCAAGTTGGCAATATGCCCGGAAAAACGATGGATCTCGGGCGACTGACTGGTTCAGTAAATCGACTGCCTCCAGTAGGTTCGGTTTTGACTCAAAGTAAAAACCTGGCGTAAAAAGTTTGGTCGCACGTGTGTAAAGGTCGAACGCCATCATGTCGTTTGTCGGGGCCCGTCCGATTTCAGTTTTTTCATCGGGCAACAGCTTTGCGTGAAGCTCATTAGCGATGGACTCGGAAATCTCCCTTTGAACCGCGAATACATCAGCAAGATCGCTGTCATAGGTCCGGCCCCATAAATTCCGATAGGTATGCGCATCGACCAGTTGCGCATTGACTCGCACGCGACTGCCAGCGCGCTGCACACTTCCTTCCAACAAATGCGCCACCCCAAGTTGCCTTCCAATTTTGCGCAGATCACGGGCGACGCCGCTTTGGTATTGCATTACCGACGTGCGGCCAATTACCTTTAGATCGGCGATTCTAGCCAGGTTCGTTAGGATTTCGTCTTGCACCCCATCCGCAAAATGGGCGTTGGTTGGGTCGCGACTTAGGTTTTCGAACGGCAGCACTGCGATGCTTTTGTCGGGCGCGCGACGAAACAATTCAGTTTCCCAAACAGTCCAGGCAATTGCGGCTGCCGAGGCAAGCAATGATGCAACCAAGGCAACAGTAGCTGGTCTTCTCTGCACCCATTTCCTGCTGTGTGTAAAAAAACCAGTGCGTTTGGCTGTGATTGGTTCGTGCTTGAGCCAATGTTCCAAATCCTCCGCCAGCTCCAGAGCAGACCAATAACGACGCTTTGGATCTTTCTCCAAACATTTCAGGCAAACCGTGGACAGATCGCGCGCGATCTTTCGATTCCACATGCGCGGTTGCCGCGGTTCAGTATCCAGCAGTAACCGGATCGTTTGGTAGCTTGTTCCTCCAGCAAAAGGTGGATGGCCCGTGAGCAACTCATACAACACCGCCCCAAGTCCATAGACATCTGTAGCCCTGCTAACCACTGCGTTGTTTCCCGCAGCTTGTTCAGGCGCCATATAGCTGGGTGTCCCCATCACGTCCAGTGTGCCGGTAACACTGCTCTCGGTCTCCACCAATCGGGCCAGACCAAAATCGGTCAGATGCGGTTCACCTTTTTTATCCAACAGGATGTTCCCCGGCTTGATGTCTCGATGCAATACCCCCCGTTCATGTGCGTAATGCACCGTGCGCGCCAGCTTCGCTATCAATTCGGCCGCCCCTCGAATCGACATCGGCGCGCGCCTGACCACTTCGTCAAGCTGACCTCCTTCGACG